>NZ_SSXA01000059.1 GCF_021698975.1 Blastococcus sp. KM273128
CGGCCGAACCGTCACACCCCAATGCCAGAATCACGCACCGGCGGCCCACCGAGTCGCATCCCGATGATCACCGATGGGCGGGCGAAAGATCCGGGTTAGCTCGCACACACCGGCGCCGGCGTTACGGTCCTGCGCGTGGTCGCATCCCCAGGAGTACTGATCCCTCGGTGGCGACGACTCAACGATGCGGTGCAGCGGGTGCGGGCTGCGTCGCTGTCATCGGACTCCGACATGCCCGATGCGATCTGGTACGCGCTGAACGCGATCTACGCGTTATGGGAGGTGTGGAGTCACGAAGCGTCGTTGAGCGCCAAGGCCGAGGAAGCGGCGGTGAGCGGCGACCCCGATGGAGAGACGACGGCGGCGCTGATCTGCGCCCGTGGGGGCAACACGCACCGGCAATTCGTGGAATTCGGCGAGCGCTTAGGGTTCGGCACGCAACCGTTCGGCGCGAGCCCGTTCGGCGTCGGCGGCTGGTACTGGCAGAACTTCACCGACCCGAACGCGAGGTTCGCCCAGCGGAGCGCCTGGTACCGCGCCCATGTCCAGGGGCGTGAAGTACTGGAACCGCTAGAAGGCGCGTGCCGGTGGCTGGCAGCTCGACCCGAGATTCCACGCCCATCGGCACAGTGATCTGGCACGGCCGTGGGCACGAGGCCCGCCGCAATCCGCGACCATCTCACGCCCCTGGGCGAACGTGACCACGGTGGGCATTACGGCCTCCGCCCCTTCAACACCTTGGCGATCTCCTTGATCGCGTCTTCTACCCGCGAGAGCGTCCCGGGGGCGAGGGCGGATTGGTGGCGCAGCGATTCGAACGAGAGCGTGTAGCGCAGCGGTTCGACTGGTCCGAGTGGGCCATCGCAGGTCACGGTCACTTCCCGGTCTGGCAGCGGCTCGTCGTGGCCTTCGAAGTACTTGAACGAGATGCCGAGGTGCCAGACCATCGAACGCCCCGGCGGCAGGCCTGAGATGACGCCGTCGAGCGCCGTGAAAGGACCCTGCTCGCGGCCGAGTTTCATGTCGAGCGGCGAGTCGAAGGCGACACGGATGTTCCGCGCGACGGTCCCGCCTCGGTTCTCCACCACCACTTGCAGCAGCTCACCCTGGCCGGGGTCCTGCCGAACGTCCGCCACGACATAGGGCTGGGCCTGGTCCCGCCACATCTGCTCCTGGAGTTCCGCCTGTCGTTGAGCAGCCGTCACCTGCTCGCGTGCGGCCATGACGCCCTCGCGGGCGGCCACGGCCTGCTGCTGCGAGCTGGTGGCCTGCTCGGTTGCTGCCCGAGCTGACTCCTTCGCGCTCCTCGCCTGGACAAAGGCGAAGTACGCGCTGGCCACCGCAACCACGACGGCGACGATGGCAACGATGGCTTCCGCACTCACGCCGGTCAGCCTGCCCGCTCGCCGACGAGCCTGCTCATGGCCGCCGCAATCTCGGCCTGGCGCTGGTCCACCTCGTGCAGATACCGCAGCGCCGCGCCGCTGGTGGACTGCCCGGCCCGGTTCATCAGCTCACGCAGCCCGGCACCGGACAGTGCCGCGAGCGTCTGCCCGGTGTGCCGGAGATCGTGGAACCGCAGGTCAGGCCGACCGGCCGCCTCCCGTGCCCGGTAGAAGGACCGGTAGAGCGCCGACGGGGCGAGGTGCCCGCCACCGGCCGCCGGGAACAGCAGCGCGTCCTTTCCCGTGCCGACGTGCTCGGCCAGGTGCTCGGCCAGCGCCGGGACGACATGAGGCGGGATCGTCACGTCGCGCACACCGGCCGCGCTCTTGGGGCGGTGGACGACGGTGCCCGCGTCGGTGCGGACGACGGCGCGACGGACATGCAGCAGGCCGCGTGCCAGGTCCACGTCTGCCCGGCGCAGCTCGGCCAGTTCCCCGAACCGCAGCGAGCACCACACCGCGAGCTGCACGAGCATCCGCAGCCGCTCCGGCATGGCCTCGGTCAGCGTGGTCAGCTCCGGCAGGGACGCCGGGCGCATCTTCTTCGCGGTGGTCGCCTGCCCGCCGCCGCGCACCCGGCACGGGTTGGCCGGGATCAGGTCGTCGGACACTGCCGTCGCCATGACGGCCTTCAGCAGCCCGTAGGAGTGCGCCCGTGCGGTCGGGCCGGTGCTCGCCTCCAGCTCGCCGAACCAGCCGCGCACGGCGGCCGGGGTGATCTCGGACAGTGGCAGCGCGCCGAAAGTCGGGACGATGTGCGCCCGGAGAAGCTGCCGGTAGTGGTCCCGAGTGCGCTGCGAGAGCTGGCGCGAGGTCACCCACCCGTCGGCGTAGTCGGCCAGGAGCGTCACCGTCGGCGGGGGAGCGGGCGGCCACGTCCCGGCCTTGATCCCGTCGGCGTGCTCACGGAGCCAGCGTCGGGCCTTCGCCTCGGTGGCGAAGGTCAGCGGCTGCCCGTCGTCGGTGCTGGCGCTGTGCGGCTTTCCGCCCTTGTTCCACCGCGCCTGGTAGCGGCCGGACGGCAGCTTGCGGACGTTGCCGAAGTACGCCCGCGTGCCCTTGGTGTTCGCCATGCCCGTGCCCTCCGTGCCCTTCCCCGTGCCACAACGGGATGGCACGAAGGTACACCCGTGTGCATCAATGTCACAGGGATCGAAGCGGCGTCCTCGCAGGTCACGGTGCGTATTCGCTGGTCGGGCCGGGCACTCGTTCCCGGCTCCGCCACTGGTTCGAACCCAGTATCGCCCACCGGCACGAGGGCCAGGGAAACCCGGAGACGGGGGAACCTGGCCCTCCGTCGTTCCCCGGCCGCGGTCGCGGCGCGGAGCGCCCGATCGCGGGACCATGGTGCCGATGAGCGCCCAGCCCGACCGCGCCGCCCGGCTCCAGCTGGTGCTGGACCGCGACGGGCCGACCTGCGTGTGGTGCGGTCGCTGCTTCTCCGTGCTGGTCCGGCCCACGACCGAGCACGTCGTGCCGCGGGTCAAGGGCGGGCCGTCGTGGCTGGAGAACGAGGTGGCGGCGTGCGGCCGGTGCAACGGGGAGCGGGGGCACCGCAGCCCGGTGGAGTGGCTCGAGGAGTGCCGACGCCGGGGCTGGCCGGCCGATGGTGAGCGGCTGGCGCGCGCCCTCGACGACCTCGCGGCGGCCATCCTGCGCACCGGCGGTCAGCGGCGGGCCCGCCCGTACCTCGACGCCCAGCTGCGCCGCCTGCGCCGCTCGCGCCCGGCGGCCTAGGGTCGGGGCCGTGACGACGACCGGGCGGGTGGCGCGGATCTGGGTGTACCCCGTCAAGTCCCTCGGCGGCACGGCCCGGGAGCGCGTCCACCTGCACGCGCACGGACCGGAGGGCGACCGCGCCTGGACGGTCGTCGACGCGGGCAGCGGTGAGGTCGTGCGCGGCAAGCACGCCCCGGGCCTGGCGGCGCTGGCCCCGACCGGGGACCCGGGGGCCGACGCCGGCGCGGTCGCCGACGTGCTGGGCCGGCCGGTGCGGATCGAGCCGGCGCCGGGCGGGTCGGCAGCCGATGCCGCGCCGGTGCACCTGGTCTCGCGCCAGGCGATCGACCGCGCCGAGGCGGGCGACGTCCCCGAGGGCTGCTCGGCCGAGGACCCCCGCGCGAACGTGCTGCTGGACCTGCCCGACGACGACGAGCGCACCTGGGTGGGCCGGGAGCTCCGCATCGGCACCGCACGGCTGGTCGTCGTCCGGAGGCCGAAGCACTGCCTGGGCGTGTACGCGGAGGTCCGGCAGCCCGGCGAGATCACCGTCGGCGACCCGGTCCTGCTCTAGCGTCGTCGGCCATGCGTCGCTGGTGGGCCGCCGGGGCGGCCGTGCTGCTGCTGACCGCCTGCGGGGACGCGCCGGCGGGCCCCGACCGGACCAGCACGCCCGCGCCGGCCACCTCGTCGCCGGCTGCCGAGCCGGAGCCCGAGAGCTTCACGGTGGTGGCGACCGGTGACGTCCTGGTGCACCAGGGGCGGGCGCTGACCTCGGGCGCGCTGCGGCCGGACGGCTCCTACGACTTCAGCGGGGTCCTCGCGCCGGTCTCCGGGATCATCGGCGGGGCCGACCTGGCGATCTGCCACCTGGAGACCCCGGTGGCGCCCGAGGGCGGCCCGTACCGCGGCTACCCGAGCTTCCGCGTCCAGCCCGAGATCGTCGACGCGCTCGCCGGCGCGGGGTACGACGTCTGCTCCACGGCGTCGAACCACTCGCTGGACGACGGCTTCGACGGGCTCACCCGCACGCTCGACGTGCTCGACGCCGCCGGGATCGGGCACACCGGCACCTACCGGACCGAGGCGGAGAGCTCCGAGCCGGCGCTGGTCGACGTCGACGGGGTTCCCGTCGGGTTCGTCGCGGCGACCTTCAGCCTCAATGGCGTGCCGCTGCCGACGGGGCGCGAGTGGTCGGTCGACGTCGCCGCCGTCCCCGACGTGGCCGGGATGCTGGCGGGGGCGGCGCGGGCACGGGCGGCGGGTGCCGAGGTCGTGATCGCGGGCCTGCACTGCTGCCGGGAGTACGAGCACGAACCCACCGCGGCCCAGGAGGAGGCGGCACGCGCCCTGCTGGCCTCGCCCGACGTCGACCTCGTGCTCGGGCACCACGCGCACGTGGTGCAGCCCTTCGAGCGGATCGACGGCGAGTGGGTGGCCTACGGCCTGGGCAACCACGTCGCCGAGCACGCCACCCGCGGCCACCCGACGGAGGACTCGGTGGCCGCACGGTTCACCTTCACCCGCGGCGACGACGGCCGGTTCACCGTCTCGTCGGCCGAGGCGGTGCCCCTGCGCATCGAGTTCGGCGCCGGCGTGCGGGTCGTGCCGGCCGACCCGGTGAGCTGGGCGCGCATCTTCGACGTGCTCGACCGGCGCGGCGCGGTCGGGGACGGGCTGGAGGTCGTCCGGGACTGAGCGCGGCGCGCACTAGGCTCGGGGCCGCAGAACGGGCGTCGCAGGACACCCGCCGCCTCGATCCCTGGAGCTCGCTCGTGCCCACGCAGCCCTCGCCCACCGCCGTCGGACCGATCCGGGTGCCGGCCGGGACGACGGCGCAGGACGCGCTCAAGGCGGCCGGGGTCCCGCTGAAGGGCCCCGACGGCGCCGTCGTCGTCCGCGAGGTGGCGACCGGCGACCTCAAGGACCTCGCGTGGGCACCGGAGGCCGACGCCGAGGTGGAGGCCGTCGCGGCGTCCAGCGCGGACGGCCGCGCGGTGATCCGCCACTCGACCGCCCACGTGCTCGCCCAGGCCGTCCAGGACCTGTTCCCGGGCACCCGGCTGGGCATCGGCCCGCCGGTCGAGAACGGCTTCTACTACGACTTCGACCCCGAGCGCCCGTTCACCCCCGAGGACCTCAAGGCCCTCGATAAGCGGATGCAGGAGATCGTCAAGTCCGGCCAGTACTTCTCGCGCCGCGAGATCGGGGACGCCGACGCGCAGGCCGAGCTCGCCCACGAGCCCTACAAGCTGGAGCTGATCGGGCTCAAGGGCGGCGCCTCCGACGCGGCCGAGGGCGCCGAGGTGGAGGTCGGCGGCGCGCAGCTGACGATGTACGACAACCTCGACCCGCGCTCCGGCGAGCGGGTCTGGACCGACCTGTGCCGCGGCCCGCACCTGCCGCGCACCTCCAGCATCCCGGCGTTCAGCCTCACCCGGTCGGCCGCGGCCTACTGGCGGGGGAGCGAGAAGAACCCGCAGCTGCAGCGCGTCTACGGCACCGCCTGGGAGAGCAAGGACGCGCACAAGGCCTACCTGGAGCACCTGGCGGAGGCCGAGCGGCGCGACCACCGCCGCCTCGGGGTGGAGCTCGACCTGTTCAGCTTCCCCGACGAGATCGGCTCCGGGCTGGCGGTCTTCCACCCCAAGGGCGGGGTGGTCAAGCGGGAGATGGAGGACTACGTCCGCCGCCGGCACATCGAGGAGGGCTTCGACTACGTCGGCACCCCGCACATCACCAAGAGCGGGGTCTTCGAGACCTCGGGGCACCTGCCGTACTACGCGGACACGATGTTCCCCGGCATGGAGCTGGAGAACAGCGAGTACCGGCTCAAGGCCATGAACTGCCCCATGCACAACCTGATCTTCCGGTCGCGCGGGCGGTCCTACCGCGAGCTGCCGCTGCGGTTCTTCGAGTTCGGTACGGTCTACCGGTACGAGAAGTCCGGCGTCGTGCACGGCCTGACCCGCGTGCGCGGGCTGACCCAGGACGACTCGCACAGCTACGTCACCCCCGAGCAGGCGCCCGGCGAGATCCGGCACCTGCTGGCCTTCGTGCTCGGCCTGCTGCGCGACTTCGGCCTGGACGAGTACTACCTGGAGCTCTCCACCCGCGGCGACGACCCGGAGAAGCAGGGCAAGTTCATCGGGTCGGACGAGGAGTGGGCGGTCGCCACGCAGGTCCTGCAGGACGCGGCGGAGGAGACCGGCCTGGAGCTCGTCCCCGACCCGGGAGGGGCGGCCTTCTACGGCCCCAAGATCTCCGTGCAGGCGCGCGACGCCATCGGCCGCACCTGGCAGATGTCGACCATCCAGTACGACTTCAACCAGCCCGCCCGCTTCGGCCTGGAGTACACGACGCCCGAGGGTGGCCGTGCCCAGCCGGTGATGATCCACTCGGCGAAGTTCGGCTCGATCGAGCGGTTCTTCGGCGTCCTCACCGAGCACTACGCCGGCGCCTTCCCGGCCTGGCTGGCCCCGGTGCAGGTGGTGGGCATCCCGGTCACCGACGAGCAGGTGCCCTACCTCGCCGACGTCGCGCTGAAGCTGAGGGCGCGCGGCATCCGGGTGGAGATCGACGACTCCGACGACCGGATGCAGAAGAAGATCCGGACGGCGAGCAAGCAGAAGATCCCGTTCGTCCTCATCGCCGGCGCCACCGACGCCGAGGCCGGTGCGGTGTCCTTCCGCTTCCGCGACGGCAGCCAGGACAACGGGGTGCCGGTCGACGCCGCCGTCGAGCGGATCGCCGGCTGGATCACGGCCCGCAGCAACGCCGACCCGACGGCGGAGAACGCGGCGGTCCCCGGATGAGCGAGGACAACGCCCCGTACCGGGTGGCGGTCAGCTCGGACGAGGGCGGCCCCGCGACGGTGTTCGAGCACCTGTGGACCCCCTACCGGATGGCCTACATCCGCGGGGAGGGCAAGCCCACCGGTGCGCACGACTGCCCGTTCTGCGTGATCCCGACCCTCGGCGACGAGGAGGGGCTGGTGGTGGCGCGGGGGACGTTGGTGTTCGCCGTCCTGAACCTCTACCCCTACAACGCCGGCCACCTGATGCTGGTGCCGTACCGGCACGTGCCGGACTACACCGACCTCACGCCCGGGGAGGTGGCCGAGCTGGGCGCGTTCACCCAGACGGCGATGCGCGTGGTCCGCGCGGTGAGCGGCGCCCACGGGTTCAACATCGGCATGAACCAGGGGGCCGTGGCCGGGGCCGGCATCGCCGACCACCTGCACCAGCACGCCGTGCCGCGCTGGGGCGGGGACACCAACTTCATGCCGGTGGTCGGGCTCACCCGGGTGCTGCCGCAGGTGCTGGGGGAGACCCGGGCGCTGCTCGCCGACGCGTGGGCCGAGCACGCCGCTCCCGTGGCGGAGGCCTGAGTGCTCGGCGTCAACGCCCGCCCGGCGGTGGCCAAGGTGGTGCAGCCGATCGTCGCCCGGCTGGACCGGCTGGGCGTCACCCCGGACATGGTGACGGTCACCGGCACGGTCGGGGCCGTCGCCGGTGCGGTGTTCCTCATCGGCACCGGGCAGCTGTTCTGGGGCGCGTTCGCCGTCTGGATGTTCGTGATGCTGGACATGCTCGACGGCGCGCTCGCCCGCCTGCGCGGCGGCGGCTCGGTGTTCGGGGCGGTGCTGGACTCCACCGGCGACCGCGCGGCCGACGCCGCGATCTTCGGCGCCCTGGTCTGGTGGTTCTCCGGCGACGGCGACAACCGGCTGCTGGTGCTGCTCGCCCTGCTCTGCCTGGTGCTGGGCGTGCTCACCTCCTACATCAAGGCGCGCGCCGAGGGGATGGGCCTGGCCTGCGACGTCGGGGTGGTCGAGCGGACCGAGCGGCTGATCCTCGTGCTGACCGGCACCGGGTTCACCGGGCTCGGCATCCCGTACGCCGTGCACGTGGCGCTGTGGGTGCTCCTGGCCGGCAGCGCGGTCACGGTGGCCCAGCGCGTCCTGGCGGTGAAGCGGGCCGCGGACGGCCGGCGGATCGCCCCGTGAGCGGCGCCCGGGAGCGGCTCACCGCCGGCCTCTCCGACGCCGGGTACGCGGCCGGCTGGCGGGCGGTGCGGATGCTGCCGGAGCCGTCCGCGCGGGCGCTGTTCGACCGGGCGGGGGAGTGGGCCGCCGGCCGGGACGGCGCCGGCGTGCGGCAGCTGCGGGCCAACCTGCGCGTGGTCACCGGCGGGCGGCTGACCGAGCCCGAGCTCGCCGACCTCACCCGCCGCGCCATGCGCTCCTACGCCCGCTACTGGCAGGAGGCGTTCCGGCTGCCGTCGCTGACCGCGCAGCGCATCCGCCGCGACAGCGAGGTCATCGGCATCGAGCACATCGCCCGGGCCCGCGCCGACGGGCGGGGGGTGGTGCTCGCGCTCCCGCACAGCGGGAACTGGGACGCCGCCGGCGCGTGGTTCACCGACTGGCTGGACGGGCCGTTCATGACCGTCGCGGAGCGGCTGCGGCCCGAGTCGCTCTACCGGCGCTTCCTCGAGTACCGGGAGGGCCTCGGCTTCCGGGTGGTGCCGCTGACCGGCGGCGACCGGCCGAGCGCGGAGGTGCTGCGGGAGTGGCTCGACGACGGTGGCGTGGCCTGCCTGCTCGTCGACCGCAACCTGGGTGCGGGTGGTGTCCCGGTGACCTTCTTCGGCCGGCCGACGACCATGCCCGGGGGTGCGGCGCTGCTCGCCGAGCGCACCGGCGCCGCGCTGCTGCCCGTCGTCGGCCGGTTCACGCCGGGCGGGTGGCGGCTGTGCGTGCACCCCGAGGTGCCGGTGCGGGGGTCCGGACGGCTGAAGGACCGGGTGGCGACGGCGATGCAGCAGGTCGCCGACGTGTTCACCGCCGGGATCGCCGAGCACCCCGAGGACTGGCACATGCTCGGCCGGATCTGGCCCGACGTCCCGCCCGACCCGCCCCGCGCGCAGGCGGCGCCCTGATGCGGATCGGCCTGGTCTGCCCCTACCGGTGGGACGTGCCCGGCGGCGTCCAGTACCACGTGCGCGACCTCGCCGGGACGCTGCGCGGCATGGGCCACCACGTCGAGGTGCTGACCCCCGCGCAGCACGAGGAGTCGGTCACCGACCCCCATCTCACCTTCGCCGGCCGCACCGTCCCGGTGCCCTACAACGGCTCGATGGCCAGCGCGCAGTTCGGCCCGGTGTCGGCCGCCCGCGTCCGGCGCTGGCTGCGCGAGGGGCGCTTCGACGTCGTCCACGTGCACGAGCCGTCGTCGCCGTCGGTGTCCCTGCTCGTGTGCATGATCGCGCGGGGGCCGATCGTGGCGACCTTCCACACGGCCACCACCCGGTCGAAGGTGCTGGCCGTGCTCGGGCCGATGGTCCGTCCCTGGATGGAACGCATCGCCGGGCGGATCGCCGTCTCCGACTTCGCCCGCCGGGTCCAGGTGGAGCACCTGGGGGGTGACGCGGTGATCATCCCCAACGGCGTGCACGTCGGGTTCTTCGCCGCGGGGCCCACCCTCGCCGGGCGCCCGCGCGGCGACGGCCCGCCGACGATCGGCTTCGTCGGGCGCTTCGACGAACCCCGCAAGGGCCTGCCGGTGCTGCTCCAGGCCATGCGCTCCGTCGTCCGGGCGCACCCGGACGCGCGGCTGCTCATCGCCGGGCGGGGGGACGCCGACCAGCTGTGGTCCATGGTCGGGGACGACCTGCGGCCGCACGTGACGCTGCTGGGCGAGGTGTCGGAGGCGGACAAGGCGGCGCTGCTGCGCAGCGTGGACGTGTACTGCGCCCCCAACCTGCTCGGCGAGTCCTTCGGCGTGATCCTCATCGAGGCGATGGCCGCCGGGGCGCCGGTCGTCGCCAGCGACCTCGACGCCTTCGTCCGGGTGCTGGACGACGGCGCTGCGGGCGTGGTGGTGCGGCGGGACGACCCGGTCGCCCTCGGGCGGGCGCTGTCGGACCTGCTGGCCGACCCCGGCCGGCGCGCCGACCTGGCCGCGCGCGGCTCCCGGGTGGCCGCACGGTACGACTGGCAGGTGATCGCCCGGCGCATCCTCGCGGTGTACGAGACCGTTCTCCCGCCCGGGGGCGGGGTGGTCACCGCCGGGCCGGAGCACGACTTCCCTGGGGTGCCGCCGACCGGTACCGCGGCGGGACGTCCCCGCATCCGGCGGCCGCGCCGCTAGCCTCGGGGACCGTGATCCCCGAGGCCTGGCCCTGGCTCGCCGCCGGAGTGCTCCTGCTCCTGGTAATCTGGCTCGGGTGGACGCTGGTCCGGCTGCGCCGGCTGGCCGCGCGGGTGGACCGGGCCTGGGCCACGCTGGACGCCCAGCTGCAGCGGCGGGCCGGCCTGGCCGAGGAGCTGGCCCGGCAGCACCCCGCCGCGCTGGGCAGCGGGGCCCGCGCCCGGCTGGCCGCCGGCGCCGCCGGGGCGCGGGCCGCCCGCGACGCCGGGGACCGGGAACTGGCGGAGAACGCGCTGGGCCACGAGCTGCGGGAGCTGCCGCCGGACCTGCCCGGGGTCCCGGCCGCGCTGCGCACCGACCTGGCGGGCACCCAGACCCGGGTCGCGCTGGCCCGACGGTTCTACAACGACGCCGTCCGCGACACGCGGGAGCTGCGCGGCCGGCGGTCGTGCCGGTGGGCCGGCCTGCACCGCCGGCGCCCCCTGCCGCGCTACTTCGACATCGACGACCGGCTCGGCGACCTCGGGGCAGGGGTCGACGTCGCCGGCCGCCGCGCCTCCTGAGGGCCGTAAGGTTGCTCGCAACCGGATCGGGCTAGCGAAGGCAGGCGGCAGTGGCAGAGGATCTCGACCGGACGGACGTCGGTACCGTCCGCGTCAAGCGCGGCATGGCCGAGCAGCTCAAGGGCGGCGTCATCATGGACGTCGTCACGCCGGAGCAGGCGCGCATCGCCGAGGACGCCGGCGCCGTCGCCGTCATGGCGCTGGAGCGGGTGCCGGCCGACATCCGCGCCCAGGGCGGGATCGCGCGGATGAGCGACCCCGACATGGTCCAGGGGATCATCGACGCGGTCTCCATCCCCGTGATGGCCAAGGCCCGCATCGGCCACTTCGTCGAGGCCCAGGTGCTCCAGGCCCTCGGCGTCGACTACATCGACGAGTCCGAGGTGCTCACCCCCGCGGACGAGGCCCACCACATCGACAAGCACGCCTTCACGGTGCCCTTCGTCTGCGGTGCCACCGACCTCGGCGAGGCGCTCCGGCGCATCTCCGAGGGGGCGGCGATGATCCGCTCCAAGGGCGAGGCGGGCACTGGCAACGTCGTCGAGGCGACCCGCCACATGCGGGCGCTGCGCGCCGGGATCCGCCGGCTGGCGACCCTGGACGAGACCGAGCTGTTCGTCGCGGCCAAGGAGCTGCGGGCCCCGCACGACCTGGTCACCGAGGTGGCGCGGCTGGGCAAGCTGCCCGTCGTCCTCTTCACCGCCGGTGGCATCGCCACCCCCGCCGACGCGGCGATGATGATGCAGCTCGGCGCCGAGGGCGTGTTCGTCGGCTCCGGCATCTTCAAGTCCGGGGACCCGGCGCAGCGCGCGGCCGCCATCGTGCAGGCCACCACCTTCCACGACGACCCGGACGTGATCGCCAAGGTCTCGCGCGGGCTCGGGGAGCCGATGGTGGGGATCGACGTCGAGACGCTCCCGCAGAGCGAGCGGTACGCCAGCCGCGGCTGGTGAGCGTGGACGTCCGGCGGCGCATCGGCGGGCTGGACGTCGCCCGCGGGTTCGCCGTGCTCGGCATGTTCGCCGCCCACATGCGGGTGGGCGGCGAGCTCCACCCGGACCCGCGAACCTGGACCGCGGTGGTCGACGGCCGCTCGTCGATCCTCTTGGCCACCCTGGCCGGTATCTCGGTGGCGCTGCTCTCCGGGCGCGACCGGCCCCCGGAGGGCGTGGAGCTCAACCGCGTGCGGCTGCGGATCTTCATCCGGGCGCTGTGGGTCTTCGCGATCGGGTGGGCGCTCGAGGCGCTGGGCACCTTCGTCGCGGTGATCCTCGGCGTCTACGGGGTGCTGTTCGTGCTGGTACTGCCCTTCCTGCGCTGGCCGGTCCGCCGGCTGCTGGTCACCGCGGCGGTCGTCGCCGTCGTCGTCCCACCGCTGCTCGTGGTGGCAGGTCAGGTGCTCACCACGCTGGGGGTGGCCGACTCGCTCGCGGCCTCGCTGCTGGTCACCGGCTTCTACCCGGCGCTGCTCTGGATCGCCTTCGTGCTGGTCGGCCTCGCGGTGGGCCGGCTGGACCTGGCCTCCGCCGCGGTGCGAGCCCGGCTGGCGGCTGCCGGCGCGGCGGCCGCCGCCGTCGGCTACGGCCTGGGCTGGGCGAGCACCCGGCTGCTGGCCGCGGGCGTGCCCTCGGCAGGCCCGGAGACCGGCTTCGCCGCCCCGGGGGTCTTCGACGCGAGCTGGCTGACCGGCGCCGAGCCGCACAGCGGGACCACCTTCGAGGTCGTCGGCTCGACCGGCGTCGCGCTCCTCGTGGTGGCCGGGTGCCTGGTGGCGGCTGAGCGGCTGCCGCGGCTGACCTCCCCGGTGGCGGCCGTGGGGGCGCTCGCGCTCACCGTCTACGCCACCCACCTCGTGGCCATCCGCGTGCTCGTGGAGATCATGCCCGGCCGGGTGGAGGGCGGCGTCCTCTGGCTGTGCTTCGCCGTCGCCGCGCTGGCCGGCGCCTGGGCGTGGCGGCGGGCCATCGGTCGCGGGCCGCTGGAGTCGCTGGTCACGTGGACGTCGAGCCGCGCCGCCGGGCTCGCCCCCTCGGCACCGGCGGTCTGAGAAAGGACCCCGTCCTCCTCGTCGCTCGCGAGCTCGCGACGAGCCTCTGGACGGGGCCGTCGGCCGGGCGGGCTCGGGACCGTAGCGTCCACACCGTGCGCGAACCGACCGATCCGCCCGTCGTCGGGGTGCTGGCCCTCCAGGGCGACGTCCGCGAGCACGTCGCCGCGCTGCGGGCCGGGGGCGCCGAGGCGGTGGCGGTGCGCCGCCCCGGGGAGCTGGCCGCCGTCGACGGGATCGTGCTGCCCGGCGGGGAGTCGACCACCATGGCGACGCTGGCCGCGCGGTGGGGGCTGCTCGAGCCGCTGCGGGACGCCGTCCGGGCCGGGCTGCCCGCCTACGGCTCCTGCGCCGGGATGATCCTGCTCGCTGACCGGTTGCTGGACGCGCCACCGGGGCAGCGGACCGTCGGCGGGCTGGACGTCACGGTGCGCCGCAACGCCTTCGGCCGCCAGGTCGACTCGTTCGAGACGCGGGTCGAGCTCGACGGGCTGGCCGGCGGGCCGCTGCACGCCGTCTTCATCCGCGCCCCGTGGGTCGAGGAGGCCGGCCCGGGGGTGCAGGTCCTCGGCCGGGTCGTCGGCGGAGCGGCCGACGGTAGGATCGTCGCGGTCCGCCAGGGGGACGTGGTGGCCACCAGCTTCCACCCCGAGCTGACCGGGGACCGCCGGGTGCACGCGCTGTTCGTCGACATCGTGCGCCGTCACCTGGCCGACGCAGAGAGGGGAGAGCCGTGAGCGGCCACTCCAAGTGGGCGACGACCAAGCACAAGAAGGCCGGCATCGACGCCAAGCGCGGCAAGCTCTTCGCCAAGCTGATCAAGAACATCGAGGTCGCGGCCCGCACCGGTGGCGGTGACCCCGCCGGCAACCCGACGCTCTACGACGCCATCCAGAAGGCGAAGAAGAGCTCGGTGCCCAACGACAACATCGACCGCGCGGTCAAGCGCGGCGCCGGCCTCGAGGCCGGCGGCGTCGACTACCAGGGCATCACCTACGAGGGCTACGCCAGCGGCGGCGTCGCGGTGCTCATCGAGTGCCTCACCGACAACAAGAACCGCTCGGCCATGGAGGTCCGCACCGCCATGACCCGCAACGGCGGGTCGATGGCCGACCCGGGTTCGGTCTCCTACCTCTTCTCCCGCAAGGGCGTGGTCGTGGTGCCCAAGTCCGGTGACGTCGACGAGGACAGCGTGCTCCTGGCGGTGCTGGACGCCGGCGCCGAGGAGGTGCGCGACCTCGGCGACACCCTCGAGGTGCTCTGCGAGCCCACCGACCTGGTCGCCGTGCGCACCGCCCTGCAGGACGCCGGCATCGACTACGACTCCGCCGAGGCCGGCTTCCAGCCCAGCGTCCAGGTGGAGCTCGACGCCGAGGGCGCGGCCAAGGTCTTCCGGCTGATCGACGCGCTCGAGGACTGCGACGACGTGCAGAACGTCTACGCCAACTACGACGTGTCCGACGAGGTCATGGAGCAGGTGGCGGCCGACGCCTGAAAGGACCCCGGTGCCCCCCACGGCTCGCTCCGCTCGCCGCGGGACCCTGCACCGGGGCCGTTCCAGTACGTCACCAGCCGTTCCATCGGGTCGCCGGGCGTGTTGGCGGGGTTCGGTCGGGGGGCGGGGTTAGCCTCGGTCGAACACCAGTTCGGCTGACGGGAGCGTGACCATGCGGGTGCTCGGCATCGACCCGGGCCTCACCCGGTGCGGGTGGGGAGTGGTCGACGGGCGCCCCGGTGCGCGGCCGACGGCGGTCGGCGTCGGCGTGGTCCGCACGCTGGCGGAGCTGGACCTGGAGCTGCGGCTGCTGGAGCTGCACACCGCGGTCACCGCCCTGCTGCGCGAGCACCGCCCCGACGTCGTCGCGATCGAGCGGGTGTTCACCCAGAACAACAAGGGCACCGCCACCGGCACCGCGCAGGCGGCCGGGGTCGCCGCGCTCGCCGCGGCCCAGGCCGACCGGCCGGTCGCCTGGCACACGCCCAGCGAGGTCAAGGCGGCCATCTCCGGCAACGGCCGCGCGGACAAGGAGCAGGTCACCCTCATGGTCACCCGGGTCCTCGGGCTCGCCGCCGCCCCCAAGCCGGCCGACGCCGCCGACGCGCTCGCCCTCGCGGTCTGCCACGCCTGGCGCGGGCCGGCGCAGCAGCGGCTGCGCACCGCGGCGATCGCCGGCGGCATCGGGGCGCCGGTGCGCGCCACCACCCTCCCGCGCTGGACCGGGGTGGCGGCCCGATGATCGCCAGCGTGAGCGGCCGGGTCGCCGCGGTCTCCCCGGACGGCGCCGTGGTCGAGGTCGGCGGCATCGGCCTCGCGGTGCAGTGCACCCCGGGCACCATCGCCCGCCTGCAGGTGGGGGAGGCCGCCCGGCTGGCCACCAGCCTCGTCGTCCGCGAGGACTCGCTCACCCTCTACGGGTTCGCCGACGACGACGAGCGCCAGCTGTTCGAGCTGCTGCAGACCGCCAACGGCGTCGGTCCGCGCCTGGCCCAGGCGGTGCTGGCCATCCACCCGCCGCGGGAGGTCCGCCGGGCCGTCTCGACGGCCGACGTCAAGGCGCTGATGCAGGTGCCCGGCATCGGCAAGAAGGGCGCCGAGCGGTTGATCCTCGAGCTCCGCGACCGGCTGGGCTCCACCACCACCGACACCTCCCTCGACGCGCCCGCACCCGCGGGGCTGCCGTCGGTGACGCCGGTGGCGCCCTGGCGCGACCAGCTCACCAGCGCCCTCGTCGGCCTCGGGTGGAGCGGCAAGGAGGCCGAGAGCGCGGTCGGCCAGCTCGCCCCGGTGGCCGACGAGCAGATCGCCGCGACCGGGAGCGTGGAGGTCGCGGTGCTGCTGCGGCGGGCGCTCCAGCTGCTGGGTAGGTCGTGACCGCCCCGTTCGACCGGTCGCTGACCGGCGAGCTGGCCGACGCGACGCCGGAGTGGACCGTGTCACCGCAGGCCGGCGACGAGGAGCGGGTCGTCGAGTCGGCGCTGCGGCCGCACTCGCTGCACGACTTCATCGGCCAGCCCAAGGTCGTCCGCCAGCTCGCCCTGGTGCTCGAGGGCGCCAAGCGGCGGGGCCGCACACCCGACCACGTGCTGCTCTCCGGGCCGCCCGGGCTCGGCAAGACCAGCCTGGCGCTCATCATCGGCTCCGAGCTGGGCACCTCGGTGAAGATCACCAGCGGCCCGGCGATCGAGCGCTCCGGCGACCTCGCGGCGATGCTGTCGAACCTCGCGCCGGGCGACGTCCTGTTCATCGACGAGATCCACCGCATCGCGCGCCCCGCCGAGGAACTGCTCTACATGGCGATGGAGGACTTCCGGGTCGACGTCGTCGTCGGCAAGGGGCCGGGGGCGACGGCCATCCCGCTGGAGATCAACCCCTTCACCCTCGTCGGTGCCACCACCCGGGCCGGGTTGCTGACCGGCCCGCTGCGCGACCGGTTCGGCTTCGTCGGGCAGATGGAGTTCTACGAGACCGACGACCTGCAGCGGGTCCTCGCCCGCAGCGCCGCCCTGCTCGGCGTCGAGCTCACCGACGAGGGGTCCGCGGAGATCGCCGGCCGCTCCCGGGGGACGCCGCGCATCGCCAACCGCCTGCTGCGCCGGGTCCGCGACTACGCCGAGGTGGAGGCCGACGGCCGGGTCACCCGGCAGGTCGCCGAGGCCGCTCTCGCGCTCTACGACGTCGACCACCTCGGGCTGGACCGCCTCGACCGCGCCGTCCTCGAGGCACTGGTGAGCAAGTTCGGCGGCGGGCCGGTCGGCGTGGCCACCCTCGCGGTGGCCGTGGGGGAGGAGCCGCACACCGTCGAGGAGGTGTGCGAGCCGTTCCTCGTGCGCGCCGGGCTGCTGGCGCGCACCCCGCGCGGGCGGGTCGCGACCGAGGCCGCCTGGGAGCACCTGGGGCGGCCGGTGCCGCGTGGCGGCGTGCCCCTCGGTCGGGTCACAGCAGACCCACAGGTACCGGGGTCGTCGTCAGGGACCCTGTTCGACGCCTAGACTCCGGGACGCTGGCGCGCAACTCGCAGGCCGGGCCGTGCGCGTCCCGCCTGGTCGCCGCGCGCACGGCAACCGACGCACCCGAGCGGTCCCGTCCCGGACCGCACCACCGCGAGGCCTGTCGCGGAAGAGAGGCACACCTGTCGTGGAGTACTTCCCGCTGATCATGCTGGCCCTGCTGGCCGTCGTGCTGTTCGTGCTGCCCGCCCGGCAGCGCAAGCGCATGCAGGAGCAGCACGCCGCGCTGCAGGCGTCCCTCGAGATCGGCACCCCGGTCATGACCACCAGCGGCATGCACGGCACCGTCGCCGCGCTGGGGGACACGACCCTGGACCTGGAGGTCGCCCCGGGCGTGGTGGTCACCTTCGCCCGGCAGGCGGTCCTCGAGGTGCGCCGCCCGGCCGGCGCCGCGCCGTCCGACGGGGGCAGCACGCGCCCCGCCGACGGCACCGTCTGACCCGGGGGAGCTCCGTGGCCAACCGCACGCTCCCGGCGGGGCGCTACTTCGCCGCCTTCGTGCTGATCGTCGCCCTGCTGTACGGGCTGGTGTTCTTCACGGGGGACACCCGCACCCCGCAGCTCGGCCTCGACCTGCGCGGCGGCACCACGGTCACCCTGACCGCCCAGACGCCGGGCGGCCGGGCGCCGGCCCCGGAGGACCTGGAGCTGGCCCGCCGGATCATCGAGCAGCGGGTCAACGGCCTCGGTGTCGCCGAGGCCCAGGTGGTCACCGAGGGCGACAGCAACATCATCATCTCCGTCCCGGGCGACGACGGTGAGCAGGCCCGCCAGCTCGGCGCCACCGCGCAGCTGCGCTTCCGACCGGTGCTCCAGGGCCCCGCACCGGCGGTCCCGGCCGAGGAGGACCCGGCTGCCGAGGACCCCGCTGCCGAGGCCCCCGCCGCCGAGGACCCGGCCGCCGAGGGGGCCGACGGCGCCGCCGAGGAGCCGGCGGTGCCCGACCCCGATGCGCCCCCGGTCACCCAGGAGGAGGCGGCGGCGGAGTTCGCCACCCTCACCTGCGACGCGGACAACGTCACCGGCGAGCTCAGCCGGCCCGAGGACTTCGTGGCCGCCTGCAGCGAGGACGGCTCCGCGAAGTACCTGCTCGGCCCCACGATCATCGAGGGCACCGAGATCGACGACGCCACCGCCGGCACCGAGCCCTCGGACGGCAGCTGGGTCGTCCTCCTGGACTTCCACTCCGACGGCCTGTCCACGTGGGCCGCCTACACCACCGCCAACGTCGGCTCGCCGGTCGCCTTCACGCTGGACGGGCGGGTCATCTCGGCGCCCACCATCAACAGCGCCATCACGACCAACCCGACGACGATCACCGGTCAGTTCGACCAGGAGTCGGCCACCGAGCTGGCCAACCAGCTCCGCTACGGGGCCCTGCCGCTGACCTTCACCCAGGCGACGGCGCAGTCGATCTCGACCGAGCTCGGCGAGGAGCAGCTCCAGGCCGGGCTGATCGCCGGCGCCATCGGCATCGCCCTGGTGTTCGTGTACGCGCTGCTCTACTACCGGCTGCTCGGGCTGGTGATGATCGCCAGCCTCGTGCTCTCGGCCGTCGTGGTCTACGCCTGCCTGATCCTGCTGGGCCGCGAGATCGGCTTCACCCTGAGCCTCGCTGGCATCGCCGGGTTCATCGTGTCGATCGGCATCACCGCCGACTCCTTTGTCGTCTACTTCGAGCGGCTCAAGGACGAGATCCGGGAGGGCCGGTCGCTGCGCTCCGCCGTGCCGCGGGCCTGGGTCCGCGCGCGGCGCACGATCCTGTCCGCGGACGCGGTCAGCTTCCTGGCCGCGGCGATCCTGTACGTCCTGGCCATCGGCGACGTGAAGGGCTTCGCCTTCACCCTGGGCATGTCGACCGTCCTGGACCTCGTCGTCGTCTTCCTCTTCACCCACCCGCTCATGGCCGTGCTGTCGCGGTTCAAGGGCTTCGGCCGGAACCGCTTCTCCGGGCTCGGGCGGGTGGAGCACACCCGCCGGCCCGGTGCCCCGGCGCCCGCCGGGGAACTCGTCGGCGCCGCCGCGGGCGGCCGCCAGGACAGGAGCACCTCATGACCCGCCCCACGGACCCGGCGGAGCCGACGCCCGCGGAGGAACCGGCGGTCACCGGTGAGGAGGCGCTCGCCGACGCGGGCCTGCCCCAGGACCCGGCCGGCGACGACGTCACCCCGGCCCCGGCACCGCAGGGCGGGCGCGCGGGCCTGGCACACCGGCTCTACAACGGCGAGGCGGGGCTCGACGTCGTCGGCCGGAGCCGGCTGATCTACAAGATCACCGCCGTCGTGGTGCTGCTGTGCCTCGTCACCATCGTCTTCCGGGGCTTCAACTTCGGCATCGACTTCGAGGGCGGCAACAGCTTCCGGCTGCCCGGCTCGCAGGAGCAGCTGGCCGAGGCGCGGGCCGCGGCCGAGGACGCCGGAGCCCAGGTGGCGACCGCGCAGGTCGTCGGCGGGGACACCCTGCTCATCCGCACCGAGCAGCTCGGCAACGAGGCCGAGCGCGTCGTGGTGGAGAACCTGGCCGCCGCGGTCGGCGTCGAGCCCGCCCAGGTGAGCCCGGAGTCGGTCAGCGCCGACTGGGGGCAGGACATCACCGACCAGGCGCTCGTCGCGCTCGTGGTGTTCCTCGTGGCGGTCGTGCTCTTCCTCGCCGTGCGGTTCCAGCCGAAGATGGCGGTGGGCGCGATGGCCGCGCTGGCGCACGACATCGTGATCACCGCCGGCGTGTACTCGCTGATCGGCTTCGAGGTGACGCCGTCGACGGTGATCGGCTTCCTCACGATCCTGGGGTTCTCGCTCTACGACACCGTCGTGGTCTTCGACAAGGTCGACGAGAACACCCGTGACCTGGCGACGAGCGCCCGGATGACCTGGGGCGAGGCGGCCAACCTCGCCGTCAACCAGACGCTGATGCGGTCGATCAACACGTCGGTCATCGCGCTGCTGCCGGTCGCCGGCCTGCTCTTCGTCGGCGCCGGGCTCCTCGGGGTCGGCACCCTCAAGGACCTGGCGCTGGTGCTCTTCGTCGGCCTGGCCGCCGGCACGTACTCCTCGATCGTGCTCGCGACGCCGATCGTCGCCGACCTCAAGGAACGTGAGCCCGAGGTGCAGGCGCTGCGCCGGCGGGTGCTGGCCCGGCGCTCCTCGGCGGCCCGCACCGGCGGCGCCGCCGCCCCGAGCGGCCCGGTCGCCAGCGCCCGGCGCCGCCGGCCGGCCGGCGGCGTGGCCGTGGCCGACCTGCCGCAGAGCGTGCCCGCGGACGTGGTCGTGGAGTCCCCGGCGTCGGTGCGTCCCGACGGGCCTCGGGGGGCGTCGGCCGCGCCGCGGCCGGGTGCCCGGCCGCAGCGCCCCGGTGCCGGCCGCCCGTCGGGCAAGCGGCGCCGGTGAGCGCGGCTGCCGCCGAGCTCCCGCTCGACCAGCTGATCGCCTCGCTCACCGTCGACGTCCCCGACCACCCCCAGCCGGGGATCGTCTTCCGGGACCTGACGCCGGTGTTCGCCGACGGCGCCGCCTTCCGCCGGATGGTCGACGGCCTGGCCACCCCGGGAGCGGCGGACCCGCGGTCCGCCGCGCTGGCCGCCCGGCACGCCGGTGATCGCTCGTTCGACGTCGTCGCGGGGGTGGAGGCGCGCGGGTTCCTGCTCGCCGCGGCCGTCGCGCTCGACGCCGGCGTCGGCGTCGTGCCGGTCCGCAAGGCGGGCAAGCTGCCGCGCGAGCGGGTCTCGGCGGACTACACCCTGGAGTACGGCACCGCGACGCTGGAGCTGCACGCGGACTCCGTCCGGCCCGGGCAGCGGGTGCTGCTCGTCGACGACGTGCTCGCCACCGGGGGCACCCTCGGTGCCGCCGTCGCGCTGGTCGAGCAGCTGGGCGGCGTCGTCGCCGGGATCTCCGTGGTCGTGGAGCTGGCCGCGCTCGGTGGCCGGCAGCTGCTGGCGCCGCACACCGTGCACGCTCTCTGGACCACCTGACCGAGGGAGGTCGTGCGGCCGGGCCCGGCGGGGGCTGGCGCGGTCCCGCTAGCATGGTGAGGGTCCCCCCTCTGCCAGCCGCAGGAGTCGCCGTGGCCTCCGAAGTAGCCGCCGACGCGGCTGCCGCGCGGGCCGGGGCAGCCACCGGCGGGGTGGTCGCCGAGCCGGTGACCGAGCCGCCCGTGCGCACCCCGCTGCCCGAGCGCCCGGCGGTGCGGCGGCCCGACGACGTCGGCGCAGAGCCCGACGCCGAGCCGGGCACCCCGCGGCGGCGCGTCCGCGACCGGCTGGCCCGGCGGATCGTCGCCGGTCAGCGCAGCGGCCTGGTCCGGCCGGTCCTGGAGCCGCTGGCCGCCCTGCACCGGCAGAGCCACCCCAAGGCCGACCTGGCGCTGCTCCAGCGCGCCTACGACGTCGCCGAGACGGCGCACAGCAGCCAGAAGCGCAAGAGCGGCGACCCGTACATCACCCACCCCCTCGCCGTCGCCACGATCCTCGCCGGCCTGGGCATGGACACGACGACGCTGATCGCGGCGCTGCTGCACGACACCGTCGAGGACACCGGCGTCACCCTCGAGACGATCACCACCGACTTCGGGTCCGAGGTCGCCCACCTGGTCGACGGCGTCACCAAGATCGACAAGGTGAAGCTGGGCGACGCCGCCCAGGCCGAGACGATCCGCAAGATGATCGTCGCGATGTCCCGCGACCCGCGGGTGCTGGTCATCAAGCTCGCCGACCGGCTGCACAACATGCGCACGCTGCGCTTCCTCCCGCCGGAGAAGCAGGAGAAGAAGGCGCGCGAGACGCTGGAGATCCTCGCCCCGCTGGCCCACCGGCTGGGCATGAACACGATCAAGTGGGAGCTCGAGGACCTCGCGTTCGCGACGCTCTACCCCAAGCGCTACGACGAGATCGTGCGGCTGGTGGCCGAGCGGGCGCCGTCGCGGGACACCTACCTCGCCGAGGTCACCGCGTCGGTCACCGAGCAGCTGCGGGCGGCCAAGATCGACGCCGTCGTCACCGGGCGGCCCAAGCACTACTACTCGATCTACCAGAAGATGATCGTCCGCGGCCGGGACTTCACCGACATCTGGGACCTCGTGGGCATCCGCATCCTGGTCGACTCGGTGCGGGACTGCTACGCGGCGCTGGGCATCATGCACGCGCACTGGCAGCCGGTGCCCGGGCGCTTCAAGGACTTCGTGGCGATGCCGAAGTTCAACATGTACCAGTCGCTGCACACCACGGTCATCGGGCCGCAGGGCAAGCCGGTCGAGCTGCAGATCCGAACCCACGACATGCACCGCACCGCCGAGTACGGCATCGCGGCGCACTGGAAGTACAAGGAGAAGGCCCGCGCCGGCGGCAAGCCCGCGGCGGGGGAGAGCGGCGCGCCGCCCAAGGCCGGCTCGGCCGACGACATGCTGTGGCTCCGCCAGCTGCTGGACTGGCAGCGCGAGGCGCAGGAGCCCGGCGAGTTCCTCGAGACCCTGCGCTACGACCTCGGGCCGCAGGAGGTCTTCGTCTTCACGCCCAAGGGCGACGTGATGAGCCTGCCCGGTGGCTCGACGCCGGTGGACTTCGCGTTCGCGGTGCACACCGAGGTCGGCTTCCGCACCATCGGCGCCCGCGTGAACGGCTCGCTGGTCTCGCTGGACAGCAAGCTCACCAACGGCGACGTCGTCGAGATCTTCACCTCCAAGTCGCCCACCGCCGGCCCCTCGAAGGACTGGCTGACCTTCGTCGGCTCCTCCCGCGCGCGGACGAAGATCCGCCAGTGGTTCACCAAGGAGCGCCGCGAGGACGCGGTCGACGCCGGCAAGGAGGCGCTGACCCGCGCGATGCGCAAGGCGGGCCTGCCGCTGCAGCGGCTGCTCGGCGGCGAGGCGCTCTCGACGCTGGCCAAGGACCTGCGCTACGCCGACGTCACCGCCCTCTACGCCGCGGTGGGGGAGAACCAGCTCTCCGCCGCCTCCGTCGTCGAGAAGCTCATCGCCGCCCTGGGCGGTAGCGAGGGCGCGGCGGAGGACATCGCCGAGACCGCCATCCCGACCCGCCGCCCCGTCGCGCGGCGGCCGGCCCGCGGCGACCCGGGGATCATCGTCCACGGCATGACCGACGTCTGGGCCAAGCTCGCCAAGTGCTGCACCCCGGTGCCCGGCGACGACGTGCTCGGCTTCGTGACCCGCGGCGGGGGTGTCAGCGTGCACCGCACCGACTGCACCAACGCCGGCGACCTGCGCAGCAAGCCTGAACGTCTGGTCGAGGTCGAGTGGGCCTCGTCGCCGGGGTCGGTGTTCCTGGTGGCCATCCAGGTGGAGGCGCTCGACCGGCACCGCCTGCTCTCCGACGTCACCAAGGCGCTGGCCGACGAGCGGGTCAACATCCTGTCGGCGTCGGTGCAGACCAGCCGCGACCGCGTGGCCATCAGCCGGTTCACCTTCGAGCTGGCCGACCCCGCGCACCTGGGCGCGGTGCTGCAGACCGTGCGCAACGTCGACGGCGTCTTCGACGTCGAGCGCGTCACCGCCTGAGCCGGAGCGGCCCGGGCCGTGCCGCGGGACCGGCACCTGGCCGCGGTGTCGGCCGGCAGGCCGACGGTGTCACAGCACGGCCGCGTCCTCGATGGTGACGGGGATGCTCGGGGCGCCGTCGCCGGGGCCCTCGGCACCCTCGACCCCGCCGGCGGCGACCGCGTCGAGCACGCCCAGCCCGGCCTCGTCGATCGTGCCGACGACCGTGTACTCCGGGGGCAGCTCGGTGTCGACGAAGGTCAGGAAGAACTGGCCGCCGGTGCTGTTCGGCGCCGCGGTCTTCGCCATGGCCACGGTTCCGCGCGGGTATGTCGTGTCCGGCGTGACTTCTTCGGCGTACTTGTAGCTGGGCCCGCCGGCACCGGTGCCGGTCGGGTCACCGCACTGCAGCACGCCGAAGGTGTCGGCGTTGACCAGCCGGTGGCAGGGCGTGCCGTCGTAGAAGCCCTGCTCGGTGAGGTAGACGAAGCTCGCCGCGGCGCAGGGGGCCTGCGAGCGGTCCAGGGTGAGGGTGACGTCGCCCTGGTTCGTGGTCATCAGCACGGTGGCGGTGCCCTCGGTCGGGGTGGCCTCCGGGTTCGGCGGGGTGCCGACGTCGGTCAGGTCGGGGTTCCCCGACTCGTCGGGGAGGTACTCGCAGGTGACCGTGCCGTCGGCGTTGGTCGTGCGCGCCGCCGACGTGGTTGCCGCGGGCGTCGTCGTCCCGGCCGCCACCGGGTCGGCGGGGTCGTCGTCGCCACCGAACACGCCCGTCACGAGCAGGGCGACCCCGGCGACCACGGCGACGGCCACCGCGGCGAGAAGCACGCCGAGGTTGCGGCGGCGCTTCTTCGCCTGCTCGGCACGGCGCTCCAGCTGGCGCTGCAGGTGACGCTGCGCGGCTTCCCGGCGCTGCTTGTTCGTGGGCACGGGGGCGGACTCCTCGGGCGGACGTGGCTGCGGGGG
>NZ_SSXA01000060.1 GCF_021698975.1 Blastococcus sp. KM273128
CGCGCGGTCGTCGCGGGAGGTGCCGGTGCTCATGCCGGCCGCACCAGGGAGAGCCACTTCGTCTGCATGACGCCCGGCCGGTTCGGCGCGATCAGCCGCACCGGGTAGCCGTGGTCGAGGGCCAGCGGCTCGCCACCCAGCCGCAGCGCCAGCAGGGTGCGGGGGTCGGCGGTGTGCGGCGGCGCGACCACGCTGGTGCGGTACAGCCCACCGGTCTGCAGCGACTCGACGACGACCCGCGCGTCGCGGGGCAGCCCCGCCTCCTCGAGCAGGTCGGCCAGCCGGACCCCGGTCCAGCGGCCGGTCGCGCTCCAGCCCTCGACGCAGGCGATCGGCAGGGTCTCGGTGTGCTGGGGGCGGCGGTGCAGCTCGGCCAGCGACAGCTCCAGCCGGCGCGGTCCCTCGACGACCAGCCGGTAGCCGGGGTCGGTCGCGGTCTCCTCGACCTGCGCTGCCGCCGCCGTCTGATTCACCGGCAGGCCCTGGGTGCCGGCGTCGGGCAGCCGCGGCGCGAGGACCGACACGGGGGCGAGGGGGGCGACCGTCTGGCCCACCGTGGTGACCGTGACGGCGGCGACGCCCAGCCCGGAGGCGAGGACGAAGGTGCGGCGGTCGATCGCGCCCTCCTCCTCGGCCGCCGCCTCGCTGTGCAGCTCCTGCGCCTGCCCGGGCGCGAGCCCGGCGGTGGCGGCGGGCGAGCCGCGGCGGGCCAGCCCGCGCCGGATCTCCGGCGCCTTGGCCCCCACGTGCACCGCCACCGCGCCGACGGCGATCCAGCCGGTCCAGTAGTGGGCGGTCGGGAAGAAGAAGCCGAACGGGTACCACTGCGCGATGTTGACCAGCCCGGTGACCAGCTGCATCGCGGCGGCGCCGACGAGCACCAGGACCGACAGCCGGCTGACCAGCCGGGCGGGCGAGCCGGCCGGCGGCCACTCGAACAGCAGCGGGTAGACCGTCCAGAGCTTGACCAGCAGCAGCGGGATCGCGGCCAGCCCGGCGGCCACGTGCAGCCCCTGGGTGACCCGGTAGAGCCACACCGGGGACGACGGCCAGGTGAACCACCCCGGCCCCGACTGGATCAGGTCGCTGACCAGCCCGGTGAGGAAGCACACCAGGAACGCCAGCCCGAGCCAGACGCCGGTGCGGGCGGCGCGGCGCTCGGAGTGCAGCGGGCTGGGGAAGGCGCCCGCGCGGAAGGGGCCGCGGCGCAGCCCCTCGGGGGGACCGGGCAGGCGGGCGCCCAGCAACCGGTCCAGCCGGCTGGTCACGGCGCCGCCCCGAGGGTGGCGGCGAGCCCGGTCACCACCCGGTGGGTCCGCGTCCCGGGGGCGCACCGCTGCGCGACCGCCAGCGCGTCGGGGAAGTGGTCGATGTCGGTGAGCACCGGCAGGTCGAGCACGGTGAGCCCGGCGCCCTCCAGCGCCGCGCGGGTGCGGACGGCGGTGTCCTCCCGCGACATGGGGACGCCGGTCAGCACCTGCGCCGGCTCGGGTGCGTGCAGGCCGAGCGCCCACCAGCCGCCGTCGGGGGCGACGCCGAGCACCGCGGAGCCGGGGCCGGCCGCCACGAGCCGGTCGAGGCAGCCGGCGAGCAGCTCCGGCGTCACCTGCGGGGTGTCCATCCCGATGAGCAGCGTCGGCAGCGCGCCGTCCGGCCCAGGCATGGCGTCGGCGAACGCGGCCGCGAGCCGCACCCCCAGGTCGCCGTCGACCTGCGGGACGACGGCGCAGCCGGTCAGGTCGAGCCCGCCGGGTGCGCCGTCCAGCGCCACCACCCGCCGGGCGACCGGGGTCGCGCGGACGGCGTCGAGCGTGTCGCCGACCGCGGCCGCGGCGATCGCCGCCGCCTGCTCGGGCGTGCACGGCGGGCTGAGCCGGGTCTTGCTGCGGCCGGGCACCGGCGCCTTGGTGATGACCAGGAGCTGGGTGGGCGTCACGAGGAGAGCACCTGCCGCATGTCGCGGATCGTGCGCACCGTGCCCAGGACGGTGCCGGTGACCTTGGAGCGGGTGCCCTCGGCGCGCGGCGCGTACGGGACGTCGAGCTCGCGCACCCGCCACCCCGCGTCGGCGGCTCGGGTGACCATCTCCAGCGGGTAGCCGAAACGGCGGTCGGTGATCCCGAGGCCGAGCAGCGCGGTGCGGCGGGCCGCGCGCATGGGCCCCAGGTCGTGCAGCGCCAGCCCGGTGCGCCGCCGCAGCATCACGCCCAGGGCCACGTTGGCGACCCGCGCGTGCACCGGCCACGCGCTGCGCCGGGTCGGGCGGCGGCGGCCCAGCACGAGGTCGGCGTCGCCGGCGAGCACCGGACCGGCGACCAGCGGCAGGTCGGCGGGGTCCATGGAGCCGTCGGCGTCGCAGAAGCAGACGACGTCGTCGGTCGCCGCCTCCAGCCCGGCGTGCGCGGCCGCGCCGAAGCCGCGCTGGGGGACGTGCACGACCGTCGCGCCGTGCTCGGCCGCGATCGCCGGCGAGCCGTCGGTGGAGCCGTTGTCGGCGACGATGGCGCGGTAGCCGGCCGGCAGCCGCGCGAGCACCCACGGGAGCGCGCCGGCCTCGTCGAGGCAGGGGAGGACGACGTCGGGCACGCCTGACACAACCACGGACCCGGCGGTCCCGCCCGCCGGCGACCGCCCCGCCGCTGGGCGGTCACCCGGTCGGGGCCCTACTGTCGAACCGGTGACCGAGGCGACCACGGAGGCACCCCGGCGGACGACGCCGGCCGCGGGCACCCGCCCGTGGCGCCCGTGGGCCGGGCTGCTGGCCGCCGTCCTGCTCGTCGGGGGCACGGCCCTGGTCGGGCGGGAGCTCGCCCGCGGCGGGGCGGACCTGCACCTCATCGGTGGCTACGTGCTGCGCGGCGACTGGGACCCGCTGGTCTCCCCGCGCGTGCTGCTGCCCGCCGCGGTCGGGCTGGCGCTGCTGCTGTGGGCCCCCACCGCGGCCCGCGCCGCCCGGTGGCCGGTGCTGCTGGCCGGTTCGGCCGCCGCCACGGCCGGCTGGGCGGTCTCCCTCGCGCTGGCCGGCGGGTGGGGGCGGCTCACCGAGCCGCTGGGCAGCCGGTACGAGTACCCCTACGACGTCCCCCGGGTGGGTGGCATCGGGGAGCTGCTGCGCACCTTCAACGACTCCGTCCTCGCCGACTCCGCCGACCCCTGGACGACGCACGTCTCGGGGCACCCGCCGGGGGCCCTGCTGGCGTTCGTGCTGCTGGAGCGGGCCGGTCTCGGCGGCCTGGGCTGGGCGGCGGCGACGTGCATCGCGGCCGGGGCGCTCGCGGTCCCCGCCGTGCTGGTCACCGTGCGGGCGGTCGCGGGGGAGCCGGCGGCGCGCGCGGTGGCGCCCTTCCTCGTGCTGGCGCCGACGGCGCTGTGGGTGGCCACGAGCGCGGATGCGCTGTTCGCCGGGGTCTTCGCCTGGGGGGTCGCGCTGCTGGCGACCGCGGCGGCGCGGGCAGCCGGCGCGGCGCCCCGGGCCCTGGCCGGCGGGGTGCTGCTGGGGCTGGCGCTGCACCTGTCCTTCGGGCTGGCGTCGCTGGGGCTGCTCGCCCTCGCCGTCGTGCTGGTGCACCGTGGGCGGCTGGGCTGGGCCGGGGTGGTGCGGGTGCTGGCGGTCGCGGCCGCCGGGGTGCTGGTGGTCTTCGCGCTGTTCGCCCTCGGCGGCTACGACTGGTTCGAGGGGTTGTCGCTCACCGCCGAGCGGGTGCGCTCGGGCCCGTCCTACGCCGACCGGCCGCTCGCGTTCTTCCTGGTGGCCAACCTGGCGGCGGCGGCGGTCGCGGCCGGCCCCGCCTCGGTGGCGGGGCTGGCCTGCCTGCGCCGGTCGGCGCTCGCGCTGCTCCCGGTGGCGGTGCTGGCCGCGATGCTGGTCAGCGACGCGACCGGGCTGGTCCGCGGGGAGACCGAGCGGATCTGGCTGCCGTTCACGGTGTGGCTGCCGGTCGCCGCGGCCTTCCTGCCGCCGCGGCAGTCGCGGGTCTGGCTGGTGCTGAGCGCCGTCACCGCGCTGGTCGTCGAGGTGGCCGTGCGCACCGAGTGGTGAGCGGCCGGGCTCAGCCGCGCGGCGCCGGGCGCAGCTCCGCGGTGGCGAACTCCCGCATCCCGTCGAGGAAGTCCACCCGCGCGCGGAAGCCGAGCTCGGCCTCCGCCCGGGCGGGGCTGGCAACCACGTGCCGCACGTCCCCGAGCCGGTACTCGCCGGTCACCACCGGCTCCGGGCCGCCCATGGCGTCGGCCAGGGCGCGGGCCATGTCACCCACCGTGTGCGGCCGCCCCGACGCGACGTTGTAGGCCCGCAGCGCGGACTCCTCGGGCGGGTGCTCCAGGGCCCGGAGGTTGGCCTGTGCGACGTCGGTGACGTGCACGAAGTCCCGCTGCTGGCCGCCGTCCTCGAACACCGCCGGTGCCCGGCCGGACTCCAGCGCGCTGCGGAAGATGGAGGCGACGCCGGCGTACGGGGTGTCCCGTGGCATCCGCGGTCCGTACACGTTGTGGTACCGCAGCGCGACGACGCTGCCGCCGGTCGCGCCCGCCCAGGCGGCCGCGAGGTGCTCCTGCGCGAGCTTGGTGGCGGCGTAGGTGTTGCGGGGGTCCGGGACGGCGTCCTCGGTGACCAGTTCCCAGCCCAGCTGCCGCCCGCAGCGGGGGCAGGGCGGCTCGAAGCGGCCGGCGTCGAGGTCGGCGCGCCGGCGGGGGGCGGCCGGCACCGGCCCGTGCTCGGGGCAGGAGTAGCGGCCCTCCCCGTAGACGACCATCGAGCTGGCGAGGACCAGCCGGCCGGCCCCGGCGCGGGCCATCGCGGCGAGCAGCACCGCGGTGCCGAGGTCGTTGATCCCCGCGTAGGCGGGCATGTCCTGCACGTCCACGCCCAGCCCCACCATCGCGGCCTGGTGGCAGACCGCGTCGACGCCGCCCAGCGCGCGGTCGACCACCGCCGCGTCGCGGACGTCGCCGACCACCAGCTCCGCACCCTCGGGGACGGGCGGCCCGTCCGGGTACTCGGGGTGGACGGCGGGCAGCAGGGCGTCGAGCACGCGCACCTCGTGGCCGGCGTCCCGGAGGGCGGGGACGACGGCCGATCCGATGAAGCCGGCACCGCCGGTGACGAGGACGCGCACGAGGCGGGACGCTACTGGCGCACCGGCCGGGCCGCTGCCCGGCCGGGGTGTCGGTGGCCGGCGCTAGCGTCCGGGGTGTGCAGCGCTGCGCCTGGGCCACGAGCGCCCCCGAGTACGTCGCCTACCACGACGAGGAGTGGGGGGTGCCGCTGCGCGGCGACGACGCGTTGTTCGAGCGGCTCTGCCTGGAGGCGTTCCAGTCGGGGCTGTCCTGGATCACGATCCTCCGGAAGCGGCCGGCGTTCCGGGCGGCCTTCGCCGGGTTCGCCATCGACGCCGTCGCCGCGTTCACCGACGTGGACCGGGCCCGGCTGCTCGCCGACGCCGGCATCGTCCGCAACCGGGCGAAGATCGACGCGGCGATCGGCAACGCGCGGGCGGCCCAGCAGCTCCCCGAGGGGCTCTCGGAGCTGCTCTGGTCCTTCGCACCGGCGGGCCCGCGGGCCCGTCCGGCGACGCTCGCCGACGTCCCCGCGACCAGCCCGGAGTCGGTCGCCATGGCCAGGGAGCTCAAGCGGCGCGGCTTCGTCTTCGTCGGCCCGACCACGGCCTACGCCCTCATGCAGGCGACCGGGATGGTCGACGACCACGTCGCCGGCTGCTTCCGGGCGGCCGGGCCGGAGCGCGACGCGCCGTCACCCTGACGGGCCTCGTGTTGGACGGACGGCACGCATGCGGGATCATTGTCCCGGAGTTCGCAGCATCGGACACCGCGCGCCTGCCAGCAGAGGCAGTCGTGCGGCTGGCGAAGGAGGCACGCATGGCGGCCATGAAGCCGCGCACGGGTGAAGGTCCCCTCGAGGTCACCAAGGAAGGGCGCGGCCTGGTCATGCGGGTACCGCTGGAAGGTGGCGGGCGCCTGGTCGTCGAGCTGTCGCCCGACGAGGCGGCTGCGCTCTCGGAGGCGCTGAAGGGCGCCACCAGCTGATCTCGGCGCGGGGCACCCGCGCAGGACACGACCCGGCCCCGGCCGGTGGCGAGCGCGCCACCGGCCGGGGCCGGGTCGTTCCGCGTCCTCAGGCGGGGCCGGGGACCGCCGGCCGGCGGAGCGCGGCGAACCAGCGCCCGCCGTCCTCCCAGGAGTCCGCGAGCCGCAGGCCGGCCGCGGCGGCGATCTGCCCGATCGCGTCGCACCCCACGTGGGCCCAGTCGAACCACGAGCTCACCTCGCCGCCTCGTTCCAGCCGCAGCCGGGTGGTGCGCACGCCCGTGCCGGGCCCCTCGGTCTCCACCAGGACCAGGCCGCCGGGGGCGACGATCGCCCGGCAGCGGCGCAGCAGCGCGGTCGGGTCCCCGCCGATGCCGATGTTCCCGTCGGCCAGCAGCGTCGTGCCCCACTGCCCCTCGGCCACGACCGGCTCGAAGACCGAGCGCCGGATGGCGGTGGCGCCCGAGCGGCGGGCCAGCCTCAGCGCCGTCGGCGAGATGTCCAGGCCCAGTGCGTGCACCCCGCGGTGGGCCAGCTCAGCGGCCAGCCGTCCGGGCCCGCAGCCGACGTCGAGGACCGTGCCCCGGGCGCGGGCGAGGAACCGGCGGTCCACCTCGTCCGCGTCACCGGTCCACCGTTCCAGGGCGCCGGCGAGGGAGTAGCTGTGGCCGTCGGCGTCCCGCACCGACCACGGCTCCGGTGCGGGGGCGTCCGCGGTGCCCGCGGACTGCAGGGCCGCCGCGTAGAGGTCGGTGGCTGCAGGTGGCATGGCGGGCTCGCTTTCCCGTGGGGCGGTGGACCGGGCAGGACGCCTTCCCGCCGCCGGGACGGCGCGGGTGGGCGGTGGTTGCGATCTGGCATAGCCAGATCCGGACGTGCTCAACCCAGTCGCGCTCCCGACGACCCGATCGGGCCCCGAGGTGCCTCCCCGCGGGGTGCCGGGAGAAGCTGGGCGCGTGGAGGAGGCGTCATGAGCGAGGACCAGGGGGTCGTGTTCCCGGCGGGGGACGACGGCCGGCGGAGCACGGCGGCCCTGGGCCGGGCCGTCGTCGCCGACGCGCTGCGCCCCGCCGACGCCGCGGGTGCGCTCGCCGCGGAGCGGGAGACCAACTGGCGGGCGGGGTACCTGACGCACTTCCGCCGGCTGGTGGAGGCGGGCCTGCCCTCGCCCGGTGCGGCGCGGGCCATCGCGGACGCCGGGCTGACCTCGCTGCACGCGCGCATGCGGGTGTCCGGCCCCGAGGGGGAGACCGGCCTCGCGGCGCTCTCGACCGCGCCCGCCGGCCGTGCGCTGGGCACCGCCGAGGTGACCGGCGCCGCCGAGCCGGAGCGGGAGCTGTCGCTGCCGTTCCGCGGCGGGCGGCTGCGCGGCGACGCGCTGCTGCGCCGTCTGGACGACTGGGTCGCGGCCGGCGTCGTGGAGCCCTCGTGCGCCGACGCGGTGCGGGCGGTCGCCGCCCACCCGGAGTGGCTCTCGCTGCCGGGCCGCACCGTCGTCGTGCTGGGCGCCGGCGCGGAGATGGGGCCGCTCACCGCGCTGCTGCGCTGGGGGGCCCGCGTCGCCGGCGTCGACCTGCCCCGCGCCCCGCTCTGGGAGCGGGTGCTCGACACCGCGCGCGGGGGCGCCGGCACCCTGCTCGTGCCGACGGCGGCGCCGGGCGCGGAGCCGGACCCGGCGCGCGCCGGCGCGGACCTGATCGCCGAGGTGCCCGCGGTCGCCGACTGGGCGGCCGGGCTGCCCGGGGACCTCGTGCTCGGCAACTACGTCTACGCCGACGGCGCCACCAACGTGCGGGTCTCGACGGCGGTGGACGCGCTCACCGTGCGGCTGGCGGGGGAGCGGCCCGAGCTCGCGCTGGCCTTCCTGGCGACGCCGACCGACGTCTTCGCCGTCCCCGCGGACGCGGTGGCGCAGTCGGTCGAGGCGTACGCCCGGCGCTCGCGGACGGCGAAGCTCCTGGGGCGCCCGCTGCGCACGGTCTCGGGCGGCCGGCTGCTGCAGCGCGCCTACGTGCCCGGCACCGACCCGGGGATCGCCGACAGCCTGGTGGCCCAGCAGGGGCCCAACTACGCGCTGGCCAAGCGGCTGCAGCGGTGGCGGGCCACGGTCGCGCGTGCGGCGGGCAGCACGGTGTCGATGAACGTCGCCCCGCCGACGCGGACCCGCTCGGTGGTGAAGAACCGGGCGCTGGCCGCGGCCTACGCCGGCGCGCACCGATTCGGCGTGGAGATCTTCGAGCCGGCGACCTCGAACGTGCTCATGGCCGCGCTGCTGGTGCACGACCTGCACACCGGCGGCGGCCCGGCGCAGGAGCACCCGTGGCAGGACGAGGCGTACGAGGCGGCGCACGGCGGGCTGTGGCGCGCGGCCTACCAGCCGCGCAGTGCGCTCGGGCTGGCGGCGCTGCTCGGCTACGGGGCCGCCCGCGGCTGACCGGTGCGTGGAGGTGGTGGTGCCCACCGCACCGGCGCGCCACAGTGGTCCCCCGACCACCGGTGGGAGCGCAGATGCCTCGGCTGTTCCACGCACGGACCCTGCTCACCGTCCTGCGGACCGGCAACCCCCGCGCCCGCCTGCGCGCCACGCGCGACGCGCAGGCGGCCGTCCGGCTGCACCTGGGGGCGGCCGGTCTGGCCACCGGGGTGCTCGACGCGGTGGCGGCCGGCCCGGGGGGCACGACGGAACTCGCCCGGCGGCTGGGCGTGGCCGACGAGGAGCTCCTGGGCGCCTTCCTGGCGGTGCTGGCCGCGGGCGGGCTGGTCCGGGGGGACCCCGCGCACTGGGCCCTGGCGGGCGCCGGCCGGGCCGTGGTCGGCGACGACCTGGTCCGCGCCACGTACGAGGCGTTCGCCGGGTTCCACACCGGGCTCTACCGCGACCTCGGGGAACTCCTGGCCGGCGGCCCCCGGCGACGGGACGTCGCCGAGCAGGGCGGGGTCATCGCCCGCGTCTCGGCGGCGTTCGAGCCATTCGTCGAGGACGTCCTGCGGGAGGTGGTGGCGGCGGCGCCCCCGCGGCGGGTGCTCGACGTCGGCTGCGGCACGGGGCTGCAGCTGGCCACGGTGCTCGCCGCGGCGCCGGGGGCGGAGGGCGTGGGGGTGGACGTCGACGCCGACGCCGCCGCGCTGGCCCGGCGGACGCTCGAGGAGCGCGGCTTCTCGGGGCGGGCCACGGTCGTGCAGGACGACGTCCGGAGGCTGACCGGGGACCGCCCGTTCGACCTGGCGCTGCTGGCCAACGTCGTCTACTACCTCCCGGTGCAGGAGCGGGCCGCCCTGCTCGCCGACGTGGCCGCCCGGCTCGCCCCGGGGGGCACGCTGCTGCTGGTCACCACGGTCGTGACGCCGCAGCTGTTCAGCCGCCACTTCGACCTGCTGCTGCGGGCCCAGGAGGGAGCCATGTCCCTGCCGGCGGTCGACGAGCTCACCACCGCGCTGCGCGACGCCGGCCTGCGGCCGCGGGAGCCGCGGCGGATCGCCCCGGGGGCCCCGCTGGTCGCCGTGGCGGCGGTCCTGCCCGCTTGAGCGCCCGGCCCCTCAGGCGGGGCCGACGAGCCCGGCGACGATCTCGGCGGAGAGCCCCACCAGCGGCAGCCCGCCGCCGGGGTGCGCCGAGCCGCCGACGAGGAACAGCCCGGGGAGGCGGGAGGCGTTGCCGGGGCGCAGGAACGCCGCGCGCGAGCCGTTGCTGGAGGTGCCGTAGATCGAACCGCCGACGCTGCCGGTGCCGCGCGCGAGGTCGGCCGGGGTGCGGACCACGCGCCAGCGCAGCCGGTCCCGGACGTCGAGACCGCGGCGGGCCATGACGTCCAGCACGCGGTCGGCGTACCCGTCGGCCAGCCCCGGGGTGTCCCAGTCGACCCCGTTGGCCGGGTCGTGGCGGGGCGCGTTCACCAGCACGAACCACGACTCGCTGTCCCCGTCCGGCACGAGCGCGGGGTCGTCCGGGGCGCTCACGTAGACGGTGGGGTCGGCGACGGGGCAGGGCCGGCCCGCGTGGCGGCCGGTGCCGAAGACGGCGTCGAACTCCGCGTCGTAGTCCCCGGGGAAGAGGACGGTGTGGTGGTCCAGCCCCGGGGTCCGGCCGCGCAGCGCCAGCAGCAGCACGAACCCCGAGAGCGACGGCGTCGCCCGGGCGAGGTCCCGCCGGACGCGCCGCGTGCGCGGGTCCGGCGCGAGCAGCTCCCCGTGCAGGGCCGCGGCGTCGACCCCGGAGACGACGACGTCGGCGGCCAGCCGCTCGCCGTCGGCCAGCTCCACCCCGGCCGCGCGCCCCCCGGCCACGAGCACGCGGCGCACGGCGGCCCCGGTGCGCAGCACCGCGCCGTGGGCGACCGCCCGGTCCAGCACCGCCAGCCCGAGCCGGTGCAGCCCACCGGCCACGTACCAGGAGCCGAAGGCCTGCTCGGCGTACGGGACGGTCGCCAGCACCGCCGGCGCGCGCCGCGGGTCGGAGCCGGAGTAGGTGGCGTAGCGGTCCAGCAGCGTGCGCAGGTGCGGGTGCCGCAGGTGCTCGCGGCCCAGCCCGCGCAGCGACCGCCAGGGCGCGATCGCGGCGACGTCGGCCGGGCGGCGGGCCAGCCGGGCCAGGGTCGTGGCGCCGGCCAGCGGCGTGCGCAGGAACGGCTGCTCGCTGATCCGCCACATCGCCCCGGCCCGTTCCATCAGCCCGGCCCACTGCGCGCCGGTGCCCGCGCCCAGGGCGTCGTCGAGCGCGGCCGGGACGGCGTCCGCGTGGCCGGGCACGGTGAGCCGGGTGCCGTCGGCGAACCGGTACCCGACGGCGGGGTCCAGCCGGACCAGGTCGACGGCGTCCTCGAGCCGGCCGCCGGTCGCGGCGAACAGGTCGCGGTACACCTGCGGCAGGGTGACCAGGCTCGGCCCGGTGTCGAAGGAGTGCCCGTCGCGGGCGAACCAGCCGAGCTTCCCGCCGACGCCGTCCGCCTGCTCCACGAGGGTGACCGCGTGGCCGAGGGCCGCCAGCCGGGCCGCGGCGGCCAGCCCGCCCAGACCGGCGCCCACCACCACGACCCGTGCCACCGGCCCACCGTAGCCACGGGTCCGGCCGGTCGATATCCGGTGCCAGAGGACTGACGGCATGCGGACATCTGACCGCCGGAAGGTGCCGGAAGCCCCGGCGACGAGAGGCGCGATTGTGACCCTTGACACGACTCGGGAGGCCCTCGCACAGTAAGGCACATCCGTGACCCCCGACGCCATGCGGACGCTTGTCCGGCGACCGGAACGGTCTCCAACGCGCCGAAGAGGATGCCCTGTGCCCGATCTGAAGGTTCCCGTTCTCGTCGTCGGAGGCAGCCTCACCGGGCTGACCACCTCTGTGCACCTCGCCTCGCAGGGCGTGCCCCACTTGCTTGTCGAACGCCACCGGGGAACGGCGGTGCACCCGCGAGCGGCGTCGTTCCACCAGCGCACCATGGAGATCTTTCGCGGGGTGGGCCTGCAGGATGCCGTCGAGGCCGCCGCCGAGAAGGACTTCATGCAGAACGGCGCGATCGTCTCGGTGTCCACCCTGAGTAGCCCGGAGATGCAGTACTTCTACCGGTCGTTCAACGAGGGGGTCGAGACGTTCAGCGCCACCCGGAGGCTGTTCATCACGCAGATCGGCTTGGAGCCGGTGCTGCGCGAGCGCGCCCGCGAGCTCGGTGCCGAACTGCGCTACGGCACCGAGCTGGTCAACTTCGAGCAGGACGACGAGGGGATCACCTCGGTGATCCGGTCACGGGACGACGGCCAGGAGGTGACCGTCCGTTCCGACTACCTGGTGGCGGCGGACGGGGCCCACAGCACCGTCCGCACCCGGTCCGGTATCGACATGGTCGGCCGGCCGCCGTTCGCGCAGTGCGTGACCATCTACTTCCACGCCGACATGCGGGAGCTGATCGGTGACCGGAACCTGAGCGTCGTCTACGTCAACCAGCCGGACCTGCTCGGCTTCTTCCGGTTCTCCATCACCGGCGACTCCGGATTCCTCGCCGTGTTCTCCTCGCAGAACCCTGACGGCACCCGGGACACCCACGTGTCCGAAGACCTCGACGAGGAGAGGTGCGTCGCGTTCGTCCGCAAGGCGCTCGGGCAGCCGGACATCGCGGTGCGCGTCGACGACGTCCAGCGGTGGACGGCGGCCGCGGCGCACGCGGCTTCCTTCCGCGACCGGCGGGTCTTCCTGATCGGCGACGCCGCCCACGTGATGCCGCCGACCGGAGGATTCGGCGGGAACACCGGGATCGGGGATGCGCATGCCCTGGCCTGGCGGTTGGCGCTGGTGTCCCGGGGCATCGCCGGTCCTGGGCTCCTCGACAGCTACGACGACGAGCGTCGGCCGGTCAGCGACCTCATCGTCGAGCAGGCGTACACGCGGTACGCCCTCCGGGTGGACCCGTCCCTCCCCCGGGAAGGCCTGGCCGCCCCGCTCGACGACCCCTCAATCGAACTGGGGCCGGTGTACCGGTCGGGTGCCGTGCTGCTCGACGGGGAGGATGACGGAGCGCTGCTCGTCGATCCACGTGAACCGTCCGGCCGACCGGGTGCCCGCGCGCCGCACGTCTGGGTCGACGTGGACGGCGAGCGCCTCTCGACCCACGACCTCTTCGGCGACGGGTTCGTGCTCCTCGCCGGGGCCGAGGGGCAGATGTGGGTTGACGCCGCCGAGCAGGTCGCCGGCGCCGAGCGGCTGCCGGTGTGCGGGTTCCGGGTGGGCCCCAGCGGCACGGTGCACGACCCTGCTGGCGCGTTCCCGGGGGCCTTCGGTGTCGGCCCCGCCGGTGCGGTGCTGGTCAGGCCCGACGGCGTCGTGGCCTGGCGGTCGGCAGGTCCGGAGGAGCGCCCCGCGGCGGTGCTCGCAGAAGTGATGGGCCAGCTGCTGGCGCGCTGACGGAGGCCCGGATCGCGGGGCCGGTGGTCCGTCCGGGGCCATCGGCCCCGTCCCCTCGACCGGTGTGTCAGCGGGGGACGGACAGGGCCAGGACGGCGAGGTCGTCGTGCTCGTGCCGGGAGCCGGCGAGCTGCCGCTCGACCGCGTCGCCGACCGCGGCGACGGTCTCCCGCGCCGCGCCGCCGGCCACGCCGGCGACGACCCGCGCCAGGGCCTCCTCGCCGAACTGGGCGCCGTGGTCGTCGCGCGCCTCGGTGACCCCGTCGGTGTAGAGCACCAGCGTCGCGCCCGGCGGGAGGTCGATCTCGTGCTCGGCGAAGGTGACGCCGGCGTCGATGCCGAGGGGGCGCCCCGCGGTGCCGACGGCGGTGGTGGTGCCGTCGGGGTGGCGCAGCAGGGGGAGCGGGTGCCCGGCCACGCTGATCCAGGCGCGCTGCCCGCTCCCGGCCGGCTCCAGGACGAGGCAGCAGGCGGTGACGAACCGCAGCGGGGCGCTGCCCTGCTCGTGCAGGAGCGCGGCGTTCACCGCGCCGAGGATCCCCGCGCTGCTGCCGGACGCCGCGGCCGCGCGAGCCGTGTGCCGGGTGACGGCGGTGACGGCGGCCGCCTCGGCGCCGGTGCCGCAGACGTCGGCGATGAGCACCATCCACCGGCCGTCGGGCAGCGGTGTGACGTCGTAGGTGTCACCCCCGACGAGGGCCGCCTCCCCGCCGGCCCGGTAGGTGGCCGCCAGCTCGACCCCGGGGATCGACGGCAGGTGGGAGGGGAGCAGGCTGCGCTGCAGCGTGTCCGCGAGCTCGCGCACCACCGACTCGGCGCGCAGCCGGGCGAGGAACTGGCCGATCTGCCGGCCCGCGTGCCCGAGCACCTCCAGCAGCTCCGGCGGCACGGGGCGCGACTGCGCGGAGAACAGCTCGCAGACGGCGAGCAGCGTGTCGCCGCTGAGCACCGGGAAGGCGACGCCGGTGCTCAGCCCGTCGGCGCGCACCTCGTCCCGGCGGACCACCCGGGGGTCGGCGGCCAGGTCCTCGACCACCACCGGGACCCGGTGCGACCAGGCGCGCCCGGGCAGCCCCTCGCCGCGGCGGAACACCCGGCGGGGGGCGTCGGCGGCCAGCGCCGGGACGTCGGAGCCGGGCGCGGCCCAGGTGCCGGCGTGCACCAGCCGGCCGTGCTCGGGATCGGCCTGCCACAGCAGCGCGGCGTCCCAGTCCAGCTCGGTGCACAGCGTCGGGAGCAGCTGCTGGAAGGCCACGTCGGCGTCGAGGGCCTCGGTGAGCGCGGCCGTCACCCGCAGCGTCGCGGCCAGGTACCGGCTGACCTGCAGCTGCCGCTCCAGCAGGATCGTGGTGCTGGCGTCGCGCAGCACCCCCACGATCGACGCCTCCGCGGCGCCGGCCCCCGGGTAGGGCTCCACGCGGGCCAGCGTCACGTCGATGGAGACCTCGTGCCCGTCGACGTGCAGGGCGGGCAGCTGCGTGGTGTTGCCGACCAGCTCGCCCCGGCCCGTCGTCAGGAACCGGTTGATGTGGCCGCTGTGCCCGGAGCGGAACCGGGTGGGCATGATCTCGGTCAGGTCGCGGCCGAGCAGGTCGGCCGGGGCGTAGCCCAGCAACGCGGACACCGCGGGGTTGACGTAGGTCACCCGGCCGCAGGAATCGGCGACGACGACCGTGTCGGGCAGCGCGGCCAGCAGCGTCGCCGCCGGCACGCCAGAGGTGGCCTCGGGCACCCTTCCCCCTCGAGCACGCGGTTCGCGGCGGGGCGCTGCTTTCCCGCCGCGGCCAGCAGCTTCTCACACCCCGGGTGAGCGCGCCGCCACGGATTGTCGATATGTGGCCATGCCGACACCGCGACATGTCGCCGTCAGAAGGCGTACCGGATCCGCAGCCACGGCGCCTCCCGGGCGACCAGCTCGCGCAGCCGCGCGACGGCTGCCCGCTTCACGCCGGCCCGGTAGCGCACGTTGTCCTGCCCGTTCTGGCTGCGCTTGGGTTCCTGCAGATCGGGGCGCCAGAGCAGCTGCTCCGCGGTGGGGTGCCAGCCCAGGTTGACCTCGTGCAGCGCCTCGTTGTGGGTCAGCAGGATCACCTCGGCGGCGGCCTGCGCCCTCGCCGCGGCGCCGAGCTCGTCGGACAGGCGTGCCAGGAGCCGGCCCCAGGCCTCCTCCCAGCCCTCGCGGAGGACGACCGGGGAGAGGTTGAGGTGCACCTCGTAGCCGGCCGCGACGAAGTCGTCGACGGCGGCGATGCGCTCGGCCACCCGGCTGGTGCGCACGTCGAGCACCCGCGCGTCGTCGTCGGGCATGACGGAGAAGCGCACCCGGGTCCGCCCGCGTGGGTCGAGGTCGAGCAGCTGCCGGTTGACGTACTTGGTGGCGAAGCTCGCCTTCGCCGTCGGCAGGTCGCGGAAGGTGGCCACCAGGTCGGCGACGTTGTCGCTGACCAGCGCGTCGACCGAGCAGTCGCTGTTCTCGCCGATGTCGTACACCCAGGCCGCCGGGTCGCACTGGTCGGGCACGGTCTTGGGCCCCTGCCGGGCCACGTGCCGGCGCAGGTGCCCGGTGATCTGGTCGATGTTGGTGAACACCGTGATGGGGTTGGCGAAGCCCTTGCGCCGGGGCACGTAGCAGTAGGCGCACCACGACTTCCCGCCACTGCACGTCCGAGGGTATTCTCGGAGGCATGGCAGCAACACGGAACGGGCAGGTCAGGGCGCTCATCTACGCCCGGCAGAGCAAGGACAACGCCGACGGCATCGACCGCCAGATCGAGGACTGCCGCCGCCTCCTGGCCCGGGAAGGCATCGACCCGGACTCCGCCCGGGCGATCGTGGACAACGACGTCTCGGCCAGCAGCGGCAAGCGCCGCCCCGGCTACGACGGGGAGCTCATCCCCGAGGTGGAGGCCGGCGGGCGGTCCGTCCTCGTCGTCGCCCAGACGCAGGACCGGCTCCTGCGCAAGCCCCGGGAGATGGAGGACCTGGTGGACCTGGTGGAGCGCACCGGGGCCCGCGTCATGCTGGTCCGTTCCATGTTCGACCTCACCACGGCGATGGGGCGGGCGGCGGCCCGGCAGGCGGCGGTGTGGGCCCGGCTGGAGGTGGAGCAGAAGGCGGAGCGGCAGCAGCGGCAGGCGGTGCAGGCCGCCGAGCGGGGGGAGTGCCCGTCCCGCCGGGCGTTCGGCTACCAGCCGGGCGGGGACGTGGACCCGGCCGAGGCGGCGGTCGTCCGCGACGCCTTCGACCGCCTGTTCCGGGGCGAGTCGCTGGTCCGGATCACCGACGCCATGAACGCGGCCGGGCTCCCCAGCGTGCGGGGCAACCGGTGGTCACGGAAGGGTGTGGCGTACCTGCTCACCAGCCCCCGCTACGCGGGCTGGCGGGTGTACCACGCCGGGGCCGAGGACGAGGTGCGGGTGCGGGGCACCTGGCCGCCGCTGGTCACCGACGCCGAGCACGAGAAGGCGGTGGCCCTGTTGACCGACCCGGTGCGGAAGGTGAACACCCTCGGCACGGCCCGCCGGTGGCTGGGGTCCGGGCTGTTCCTGTGCGGCCGGTGCGAGGCGGCGGGGGAACTCGAGCAGGGGGCCCCGGTGACCATGCGGACCGGCCGCCGCACCAACGGCAACGTGCGCACCTACATCTGCCGGGCGCACGCCCACCTGTCGCGGGCGGCGGAGCCGGTGGACGCCGCCGTCGTCGCCGCCGTGGAGGCCCGCCTGGCCCGCCCGGACGTCGCTTCCCTGCTGGCGGGGGCCACTCCGGAGGTGGCCGGGCTGCGGGAGCAGGCCGACGCGATCCGGGCCCGCATCGACCGGGCGGTGCGGGACTACGACGACGACGTGATCGACGGGGCCACCCTGCGGGCGGTGAAGGCCCGGCGCACCGCCGAGCTGGCCGTCGTCCAGCGGAAGATCACGGCGGCGGCCCGGTCGTCCCGGCTGGCGACGCTGGCGTCGGCGGCGGACCCGGCGGAGGCGTTCCGGGCGGCGGACCTGGCGGTGCAGCGGGAGGTGATCGACGCCCTGGCCGTGGTCGTGCTGCTGCCGTCGGCCCGGGGCGCGTCGTCGTTCGACCCGGCGACGGTGGACGTCCGCTGGCGTCACTGACCCCCTCCCGGGCCCCTACCGGCCCCGGCCCCTTCCCCGGGGGCCGGGGCCGTTCCGTTGTCCGGGGGTTTCACTCGGTTCTGTCCCCGGTCCGTCCTAACATCGGGTTCGGAACCACCCCGCCGGGGTTGACCTCCCCGGCATAGGCATCGAGAGCGCTCCCCGAGGCGCAGAGCGGGAGGGATAGCCAGCCACCCGGGCCGTGACCACACCGGCCCGCACCTGTCCGCCAGGTGGCTGCCTCCCCCCTGCACGTCCCTCGCACAGAAGGCGCACACCCTCATGCCTCGACCTCGCCCCGGCGAGTTCCCCCCCAGCCTGCGCAAGGCCCACCGCGTCCACCGCCTGAACGCCCTCATGCGCCGGGTGGACTCCTGGCTGGAAGCCGACCCCCTCCCCGAGGACCGGGAGCAGCTGGCCCGGTACATCCTCACCCACCAGCCGGGCGGTGACGCGTGAGCGCCCAGGAGCGGGAGGCCATCGCCGCCTGGGCCGCCCAGGTCGCCGCCAAGGCCCCACCGCTGTCCGAGGCGCAGACGGCCCGCCTGCGGGGGCTGCTGTCGGGGGTTCTCCGCACCGGAAGGGCCGCATGAAAGCGGCAACGCCGGCCCCCTCGGGAGGGGGTCCGGCGCACCAGAGGCGTCCTGGGGGGGACGACACCAAGGCTAGCGGCGGGCACCGACAGGACCAAGCAGAACCCCCGGCCCTGTTCGACGTGGAGGTCACCTGCCCGCCCCACGCCCCAGCCGTGACCAGCATCGTCTACCCCGAGGACGCCCCGGACTACGTGCGGGGGCCGGGCCACCGGCGACGCACCACCACCGGGCCGCCGGCCGCCGCGCCCCCCTGGTGGGTCCGGGAGGCCGAGCGGATCGGCCTCGACCTGGCCGCCTCCGGGCGCCAGGTCACGGTGGACGACCTGCACGCCCGGCTCGGCGACGAGCCCGGGGCCTCCGGGGCGGCGTTCGGTCAGTTGTTCGCCCGCCTGGCCCGGGAGGGCAAGCTGCGCGAGGTCGGGTGGACCCGGTCCCGCCGCCCGGACGCCCGAGGCCGTCGCGTCGTCCTGTGGGGCGGTCCCCGGTCCACCGGGGGGTGGCCGACATGTGGCTGAAGATCAGCGACGACTTCCCGGCCCGGGCGGCAGAGGCCGCCCTGAGCGACGCCGCCGTGCGGACCCACATCGACGCCCTCTGCGCGATCATGCACCGGGAGACCGGGCCCATCCTCAACCGGCGAGACCTGCGCCGGTTCCTCGAATCGGACGACGCCGACCAGGCCGTCACCGAGCTGGTGGCGGCGGGGTGGTGGGTCCGCCAGGACGACGGAACCGTGCGCGTCCTGGAGAACATGGGCGACCAGCCGGAGCCCGAGGTTATGGCCAAGCGCCGGGCCGCCGCCGCCGAACGCCAGCGCCGGAAGCGGTTGCTGGACAACGGCATCGACCCGGACACCGGCGAGAACCTGACCCCGGAGCAGGTGAAGGCCAAGCGGCGGCGGGAGGACCGCACCACCCCGGCGGACACTCCGTCACGGCGTGACACCCCCCCTCCGTCACGCCGTGAGTCACGGGGTTACCCGGGTCGGGACGGGTCGGGACGGGACGGGGCACTTAGAACGGGACCACCTACGGACGTGGAGCCGGACGACGACAACCATCCCAACCCCTCCCCGTTGCCGCCGTCTGTGACCTCGACCCCCTCCGAACCGGACTGGCCGGACTGGCCGCAGACGCCGTGCACCACCACGGGTCACTCCGGGTGCGGTCGGCTGGACTGCGGCGACTGCCGGGAGGGCGCCGCGTGATCCGCCTCCCCGTTGGGCTGCCTGCCCTGGCGACCGGCCCGGTCCCCTTCCCCCCGGGGGCCGGGGGCCAGGGGCCGGTGTGTCGGTGTCCGTCCCGGTGTCCACACCGCACCCGCCTCACCGGCCGGGGCACCTCCACGGGTCACCCGGGTCGGGCCCGGCCCGACCCCATCCCGCAACCCCGCCAACGGGCGCACCACAAACCACCCACCCACTCGCACCACCACCACCCCCACAGCCCGGCACCGGGGCGCTCGGGGGCGGCAACCACCACCACAACCAGAGGCGGAACACCATGCCCAGCAAGAAGCAGCCACAGCCACAGCCGCAGCAGCCGGAGCGCCTCGTCGTCGGCCCCGACGGCGCCCTCAACCTGCTGGCCCGGCTCACCAGCGCCGGACCACCCGAAACCGAGGCTCTGCTCGACTCGTCGGTGATCCTCCCCGACGGCTCGATCACCGCCCTTGGGGAACTCACCGGCAGCCAGATCGCGGACCTCCGCGAGTGGCTTGCGGCGGTCCGATGAGCACCCCGCAGCCAGGCCCACGGCCCACACCCAGCCGCACCGACACACCACCGGCGGGCGACCCGCGACCAGCCACCACCACCGGCCAACCCGGCACCACCCGACCCGGCCGACCTGCACCCGGCACCCGCACCCACCACTGTCCGGACTGCCTCCACCGGCTCCCGCAACGCCCACGCGGCGACGGCCGGTGCGACCCATGCCGCCAGGCCGCCGGCCTCGGCACCGGCCGCACCAAGCGGCAGCGGCGCGGCAAGAAACTCCCCGGCCGCGACCAGGTCGTCCTCGACGAACGCGGCTGGCCCACATGACCAGCAAGGGGGTAGGTCCATGCGCCGCGCCCGCCCCCCGCCACCGCATCCACTCCGGGTCGGTGTGGATCTCTCTCCCGAACGCTGGGGGCCGCGTCGTGGGTGGAACCGCAGGTAGGTGGCCGAACGGGACCTGAACCGCTGCCCGAACACCGCCGAACGCATGGAAGGAGTCTCGGATGCCAAGAGCGACGCATGACGCCGACTACGGGCACGCCCACCGCAGGCTGCGGGGGAAGTGGCGGCGGGTGGTGGCCAGGGGAGAGGCGGTGTGCGTGCGCTGCGGCCTCCTCATCGGCCCGGGGGCCCCGTGGGACCTCGACCACACCGACGACCGCACCGGCTACCTGGGCCCGGCGCACCGCGCCTGTAATCGTGCTGCGGGGGCCCGGCAGGGCAACCAGGCTCGCCGGGGCGCGGCCGGGCCGGGGCAGCTGGAGCTCCCGCACCGGCCGGGGGCGGCCGTCCGCGACGAGCACGGCCACCTGTCCAGAGCATGGGGGCAGTGGTGACCGGCGGGGAGATGGATGCGCTCATCGCCGGGCTGACCGGTGCCCGGCGGGAGGTGGAGCAGGTGCTTCTGCTGTGCGGCCGGTTCGTGGACAACCGGGCGGCGTCCGGGGACCCGGTGGCGGCGGCCCTGTCCCGGCGGCTGGCGTCGGCGTTCGACCGCCTGACCGCCGAGAACGTGGCGGCGGTCACCGCCCTCCGCGACCACCGGCCGGACGCGACCGCCTGAACCTGTCACCGGCCCGGCGTAATCTGGTCGGGCTGGACCGCTGAGGTAAGACGAGACGCGCCAGGCGCGTAAGTCGAGACGTGAGTGCTCCGGAGCAGGGCCCGCCCCAGGAGGGCGAGCGGCCCGCTTCCCCGCTGTCTCGACCTCCCAAGGAGCCCCGTCATGGGCAACCTCCCCTACGCGATCACCGACGAGCTGAACGCCGCCAACGCCACCGTCACCGAGGCGCTGCGCGCCGGTCGCAGGCTCACCGCCGCCGAGCGATCCCACATCGACCGGGTACTCGCCGCCGCCGCCGACGCCAAGACCAACGCCGACCTGGCCGACAGCATCGAAGCCATGCGGCGCGGGTCCGCCCCCGGCCGGGGCGTGTCCGACGGGTTCGGCGCCAAGCTGGCCGCCTCCGGGTTCCACACCAAGCACCGCCCGTCGGTCGTCCTGTCGGCGTTCGACGCCCTCGGCGCCGGGGCGAAGGCCACCCTCCCGGCCGCCGGCGACCTCGCCCCCATGCCCCCGGAGGACGTGTCCCCCCTGGGCCGGGACCGCCGGTTCCTGTGGCCGTTCCTCGACCGGCGCCGGGTTGAGCCCGGCATCACCGCGATCTCGGACTTCCGGCAGACCGGGGCCCGCACCATCACCGGGTCGGTGGAGCGGGACGTCACCGCCACCACCGAGAAGGCCACCGTCGCCCTCGCCGTGCAGGCGGTCACCACCACCCTCCGCCAGGTGGCGGTGCTGGTGGACAAGGTGCCGAACGTCGTCCTCGAGGGCGAGGAGCTCTGGCGCGAGTTCTTCGACGCCGAGGGTCGGCAGGTGCTCGACCAGGCCCTCGACACGCACGCGATCGGCGCGATCCTGGCCGCCACCCCGCCCAACGGGGCGATCGGCACCGGGCTGGTCGCGCAGGTCCGCAACGGCGTGGCCGCCATGCGGCAGGCCGGGGCGAACCCCACCCTGCTGGTCGTCTCCGGCGACGACGCCGCCAGCCTCGACCTCACCGAGGACGCGGGCGGGTACGTGTTCCCCGTCCGGGACTCCGGCACCGCGTCCCCCCTGTGGGGGCTGCGGGTGGTGGAGACCTCCACCATCCTCACCGAGCCGCTGCTCATCGACCCGAGGCGGCTGGGGCCGCTGTTCCTCGGGGCCCTGCGGGTGGACGCCGACCCGTTCACCGGGTTCGCCAACAACACCACCGACCTCCGGTACGAGGTCGCGGTGCTGCAGCACGTCCGCCGATTCGACGGCGCCTTCCGGGTGGCCGCCGTGTAGCCCATGACCGTCGGCGCCGGGCCGTTGACTGCCTCCCTCCGGCCCGGCGCCGACCACCACAACGTCCCCCCGGCCGAGCCGGTCACTCCGGCCGGGGGGCGAGGGCGGCGGCGTCAACGCCCGTTCCCTAGTTTCTGGCGAAGGTCGGGCCGCTCATCACGACGTCCGTCCTGCGCCGCCGCCCAACGGCCCCCGTTCACCCGCCCCGTTCCTTCGCCGGGGCGGGTGAACGGGGGCCGTCCCCTGGGGTTGTGCTGGACCACCGCTAGTGCCGTGTCAGTCAACCTTCGCCCTAGGAGGCGGCTCCAGGGCCACCCGTTCATAGCCCCGTCCGGGTGGAGCACGATCCGCTAATGGGCAGGTGGCACCGGCGTTTCCTACGGTGGCGCCATGACTGCACCCGCGGGCGAGATCGACTGGGACACAGCGGAACGCCGCGAACGCCGACACGAACTGTTGGGCCTTCCGGGGATCGCTTGCTTCTTCGTCGGCATGGTCCTACTGACCGGTGGCATCGGACCCCTGACCGGCGGCGCGGCGTGGGCCGTGGTCGGGGGGATGCTGGCCTTCATCGTGCTGATGACGGCGTCCTCCCAACTGATCCCGCGGCTGCGCGCCAACACTTCCGGCGGCTACCGGATTCAGATAGCCCTCAACCGACACATCGACCCAGGGCCGGAGTGGCGTGCGCGAACCGATCGCCAGGCCCGCTACACAGCCGGGGTGGCCTGGTTCGGGTGGGCTGCCCTTATCGCTCCGCTAGCCTTCCTCCTCAATGGGCAGTGGGACCGACCAATGGCCGCGGCGGCCGGGACGGTCCTACTCGTGGGCGCCGCGTCGGCCTGGATGCTGTGGTGGCGGCGGCGAGTCCTCGCCGCCCGTCGCTGGCTGGCAGACCCGCCAGGACCGGCCAGGGAGGCGCTGCCCCCCACGACGGCGGAGCGATGGCTAACGGGACGCCGGGGACTTGCGACCATCGTGGTATCGGCTCTGGCTCTGGGGCTGATCATTGGGCTTGTCGCAGCCTTCGCAGAGGGGTCTTGACCAGCCGGAGCGGCCGGCCGTCGAACGCCCAACAGGCAGCGGGCGGACCCTGGGCGTACCGAGAGGGTGCGCCGCAGGCTGTCCCCGAGTGGGCCGCTCAGGGACACGGCCGCCCCTATTGCATGAGCAGGGCAATCGTTGCTAGCCGCGGGCACTAGCAAGTTAGGTGAGAGCACAGCCGACGAGCCTGCTGCCCCGCGCCCGCCGAACTCGCCTCGGCTTGTTCGGTGTCACCCGCTGCTCGGCTGCCGGGTGGATTCTCGCTCCGACGGCAGCGGGGCAACTGGGTACGCCGGACGAGCACGCATTCTCCGCCGCCACCGCACTCGGGTGGGAGTTAGGTGTCCGGCCAACGCCTCGTTGATCCAGTTCCGACCTCGGGCGATCTCGTCCAGCACCGCAAGACGCGCGGCGTTCAGGTGCTGATGAGCCAGTGCCATCGCATCGGCGTCTCTGCTGTTCGTGGCGAGGGCGTCCTTTTCTCGGGCGTCGTCGAACTTGGAGAGAGCCTTCTGGAGGTCCTCATGCGCGTAGACCCGGCTAGTCGATAGAACGTCCCGCCAGGCGGCATCCGCGGCGGCGACGCGCTCATGCGGGACTGGCCCGCGGGTTCCTACAACCGCGTCCGAGCACTGGCCGTGGACCACCGAGATCTGGTCTATCGCCCGACAGACCTCTGCGTCGTAGCGCAGCGTGTCCCCGATCCGTCCGGTCATCCACTCTCGCTGCCACTGCCGACGGTGGAGCCGACCAGTGAGCCAGGCCCCAAAGACGGCGCCCAGAAGAGTCCCGAGAACCCCGATCGAAGGTCCGATCAGCCACCCGAGCGCGGTCAGCTCAGACACGCCTGCTGCCGCCGTTAAGGTCATAGGGGCATCCTCGCAGCGCATGTGACATCGGTTGACGGCGGAGCTTCGCACTTGCGCTGAGTGTCCCTAAGCGGCCCACTATGAGACAGCAGCGGATGGAGGAAGGCCTGTCGATCAAACCCCGCCGCGAGGCAGGTTGCGTACGGGACGTTCGCGGCCGTCCTTGTTGTCGTGGTAGAGGACCTCCACCGAGATTCCGCGGGCGTCGAACTCTCTGTGCAGGGCTTGCGCAAGGACGATTCCGTCGCGATTCCAGGAGGCTGGCGCAGACCATGACTCGGGGTCGCCGGGTCGTTCGTTCCACGCCTCCAGGCGCTTGGCCAGCTTGGAGGACACGCCTAGCACCTCGGGCTCCAGCATGTAGTCATCCCAGTCGCGACTCCGCTCGTGTGCTGGCGAGCGGTTCCACAGGCAGCTGGCGGACCACTCGGCCATCACCACGATGACGGTGGGTGGAGGCCACGGCATCGCCCAGCCGGGCCATCCAGATGCGTCCGGCCACACCTCCGCGGGGTCAAGCCCGCTGGCGTGGTGTGTGACGGCTACCGCGTGATCTTCATGTCTGGTCAGGCGCTGAGCGCCGGGATCGTCGGCTGGCCGGTCACCTCCT
>NZ_SSXA01000007.1 GCF_021698975.1 Blastococcus sp. KM273128
CCGGACAGACCGGCGGCTGCTTCACGCCCGCACCGGCTGACCAAGATCAGATCAGAGGCCGACCGAGCCGACCAAGATCGACGGTGGATCGAGGCTCAGTGTGGCGACTCCACAAACCTAGCCGGCTCCATTCCCAACATCGGATCCGCGATCGTTAAGCGACCATTCCACCAGCGACTCGAGAAAGGCGACAAAGCGATACCGCCGGCCGCTCACCACCGCTCGCCACGTGCGTTTTGTGCACATTTCGCCGAGTTGTCGACAGCGCAGCGGGGGGTGACCGGCGCGCGGCGGTCCGGTCAGCCCGGCCGTGGAGCGACACGCGGCCGGGGGAGGAGGAGGACGCTCCTATGACGCGTCAAGCCGCCACCGGTGGTGATTCGAGGCGTCGGTAGAGCTCGCGGGCGATGTAGCGCTTGAGGCAGCGTTTGATCTCGCGGTCGGTCTTGCCTTGTGCGCGGCGGCGGTCGGCGTAGGCGCGGGTGCGTTCGTCGCGTTGGAGGCGGGTGAGGGCGACGGTGTGCAGTGCCCGGTTGAGCTGGCGGTCACCGGAGCGGTTGAGCCGGTAGCGCACGGTCTTGCCCGAGGACGCCGGGATCGGGGCGGTGCCGGCGAGCATCGCGAATGCGGCGTCGTTGCGGCAGCGGCCGGGGTGGGACCAGGCGGTGAGCACGGTGGCCGCGACGATCGGGCCCACGCCGGTCAGGTCGAGCAGGTCCGGGCGCCAGGACCGCACGATGGTGCGGATGGCCTTCTCGTGGCCGAGGGCTTCGGCTTCGAGAAAGCGGATCCGGCGAGCGAGGTCGTGCAGCACGGTCAGCGCGGTGACTGTCTCGACATCGGCCTTGCTGGCGCCAGGCCGCAGCGCGGCGGCGGTACTGATCATGGCCCGGGTGGTCTGGCCGCGGAACCGGCCTCGCACCGACTCGGGGGCGGTGATGACCATGGCCAGCAGCTGCCGCTGCGCGGCGGTGGCGGCCTCGACCGCGGCGCGGCGGGCGGTCAGCCGCATCTGCAGCGCCGCCCGCTCAGCCCCGGTCTTGGGCTGGGCCAGCTGGGTGCGGGCCAGCGCGTCACGGGCGGCACGTTCGGCATCGATCGGATCGGACTTTGCCCCCGCCTTCCGTGCCGGCCGCTTCGGTCGGTCCAGCTCGACGACGAGTTCCTCGCGGTCAGCGAGGTGGCGGGCCAGGCCGGCGCCGTAGCCGCCGGTGCCCTCCATCGCCCAGGCCCGCAGCCCGGCGTGCTCCTCGGCCAGGGCGAGCAGTTCGGCGTAGCCGTCCGGGTCGGCGGGCACCGTCGCGCGGGCCAGCACGCCGCCGGTGCGGGCATCGAGCACCGCGGCGGTGTGGGTCTGGCTGTGGGTGTCTACGCCGATGACGACCTCGACCAGTTCTGCCAGCATGGTCATGCGTTCTCTCCTCACCAGATGGGACGCAGCAGGTCCCGGTCCGGTGCGGAGATGGCAGGACTGTGATGAGACACGCCAGCAGCCACTGGCGGTCAAGCTCCTGATCAGGCCAACGTCTCCGGCCGGGCCGGTGCCGGCAACAACGAGCGGACAAGTCCGGTCAAAGGCACGAAGCCAGTCAGACGAAGGGTCACGCTCGCCGCTGCCGGCCGTCAGCCCATCACCGATGAGTCGACCCGGCCAGCCTCACAGTCAGCCGAGCCGGTCGGCGAGCGCCCCGAGCAGTCCGACGACGTCCTCCGGCCCGGCCACGCGGTGCCGGGCCACCGTCTCGCCCTCGCCCACCTTCACGGTCAGGTCGTCCGGCCCGAGCACCCGGAAGGCGTCCTCGTCGGTGACGTCGTCCCCGAGGTAGAGCGTCGCCGCGACGCCCAGCTCGCCGGCGAGCCGCTGCAGGGCAGCGCCCTTGTGCGCGTCGGTCACCGCAACCTCGAGGACGTCCTTGCCTGGCTTCAGCGTCAGTGACGGATCGACCGCCCGGCGGGCCTGCTCCAGCAGCTCGGCGGCGCGGGCGCGGTCGGCGACCTGCCGCACGTGGACGGCGACGCTGGCGGGCTTGACCTCCAGGCGGGCGCCGGGCGTGCCCTCGACCAGCGGCGCCAGCGCACCGGCCAGCTCGTCCCGCCGCCCGGCGTCGGCGCCGGCGAGCGGGCCGTCGAACTCCGCCCCGTGGCTGCCGATCCACCGGAAGTCCCCGGACAGCCCGCTGGTGCGGCGGAGGTCCTCGAGGCCCCGGCCGCTGACCAGCGCGACGGTGACGCCGTCGGCGGCCGCCACCCGGGCCAGCACCTCGGCGATCCCCGGCGAGGGCACCGCGGCGGAGGGGTCGTCGACGAGCGGGGCGAGGACGCCGTCGTAGTCGCTGGCCACCAGGAGCGGTCGGCGCGCGGCGAACGCCGCCAGCGCCTCGTCGAGCCCGGCGGAGCTCACGCCTGGCCCCGCAGCGCCTCGAAGAACGAGCTGGCCCAGTGGTCGAGGTCGTTGCGGAACAGGTGCCGGCGCATGGTGCGCATCCGCTTGGCCGCCTCGCCCGGCTCGATGCGCAGCGCCCGCACCAGCTGGTTCTTCACGTTGGTGATGTCGTGCGGGTTGACCAGGAAGGCCTGCCGCAGCTCGGCCGCGGCACCGGCGAACTCCGACAGCACCAGCGCCCCGCCGAGGTCACCGCGCGCGGCGACGTACTCCTTGGCCACCAGGTTCATGCCGTCGCGGTAGGGCGTCACGAGCATGACGTCGGCGGCCCGGTAGAGCGCGGCGAGCTCCTCGCGGGGCATCGACTGGTTGAAGTAGTGGACGGCGGGACCGGCGATGGAGCCGTAGACGCCGTTGATGTGGCCGACCTGCTGCTCGATCGTCTCCCGCATGTGCACGTAGTGCTCCACGCGCTCCCGGCTGGGCGTCGCCACCTGCACCAGCACGGTGTCCGGGGCCTCGACGGCGCCGTCCTCGAGCAGCTCCTGGAAGGCGTTGAGCCGGACGCTGATGCCCTTGGTGTAGTCGAGCCGGTCGACACCCAGGATGATCTTCGCCGGGTTGCCCAGCTCAGCGCGGATCTCCTGCGCCCGGGCCCGCACGGCGGGGGAGGAGGCGAGCTCGTCGAAGGCCCGCACGTCGATGGAGATCGGGAACGCCTTGGCCACCACCGTGCGGCCGTCGTACTCGATCTGGTCGCGCCGGCAGTGCAGGTCGTGCAGCCGGCGGGAGAGCTGGACGAAGTTCACCGCCGCGGACGGCCGCTGGAAGCCGACCAGGTCCGCGCCGAGCAGCCCCTCCACGATCGCCGACCGCCACGGGAGCTGGGTGAACAGCTCGTAGGGCGGGAAGGGGATGTGCAGGAAGAAGCCGATCGTGAGGTCGGGGCGCTGCTGGCGGAGCATCGCCGGCACCAGCTGCAGCTGGTAGTCGTGCACCCAGACGATGGCACCCTCGGCGGCCACGGCGGCGGCGCGCTCGGCGAACCGCTTGTTGACCTGCACGTAGGTGTCCCACCAGGCGCGGTGGTACTCCGGCTTCTCGACCACGTCGTGGTACAGCGGCCACAGCGAGGCGTTGGACATGCCCTCGTAGTAGCGGTCGACCTCGTCCTCGCTGAGCTCGACCGGGATCAGCGACATGCCCCCGGACTCGAACGGCTCGGGCGCCTCCCCGGCCGACCCCGACCAGCCCACCCAGGCCCCGCCGCGCCCGGCGACGAACGGCTCGAGCGCGGTGACCAGCCCGCCCGGGCTGCGCTGCCACCGGGTGCTGCCGTCGGGGTCGGTGACCTGGTCGACGGGCAGCCGGTTGGCGACGACGACGACGGGGCTGTCCGCCCCGACCCTCTGCTCCTCGTTGTCGGCCATACCGCCCCCGACCCTATCCAGCCCCCCGCCGCTCCGCTGGACGGGGCCGGTTCAGATCACCCGGCCGAGCAGGTACCCGCCCGCCGCGGCCGCCAGCCCCAGGAGCACCGTGGCGACGACGTAGGCCACCGCGCGGCCGCGGGCGCGCCCCTCGACGAGCCGGACCACCTCGGTGCCGAACGTCGAGAACGTGGTGAGGGTGCCGCAGAAGCCGACCCCCACGAGGGCCGTGACCCAGACCGGGACGGCGGCCGAGCCCAGCAGCAGGCCGAGCACCGCGCTGCCGGCCACGTTGACCGTCAGCGTGCCCGCGACGCTGCCCTGGCCGCGCCGGGCCACCGCGATCCGCTCGGCGAGCAGGCGCAACGGCGCCCCGACCAGCGCGCCGGCGACCACGAGCCAGGGCGTCACCGGGGGCTCCCGGCGAGCGCGCGGCCGGCCACGGTCCCGACCGCGGCGGCCGCGATGCCCCCGAGCACCGAGACCAGGACGTACCCGGCGGCGGTGCCCGCGGCGCCGGCGTCGGCCAGCTGCACCACCTCGACGGCGAAGGTCGAGTACGTGGTGAAGCCACCGAGCACGCCTACGCCGAGGAACGGCCGGGCCCACGGGGAGAAGGGTGCCCGGGCCACGAGCACCGCCGTCAGCACGCCGAGCACCAGGCAGCCGGTCAGGTTCACGGCCAGCGTCGCCCACGGCAGCCCGGTGGGGGAGTGCGGGATCGCCTCGGCCAGCCCCCAGCGTGCGAGCGCCCCCAGCGCCCCGCCGAGCGCGGCCAGCAGGTAGGCCATGTGACCTGGCTCTCCTCCGGGATCGGACGTCGGGCAGCATGCCCCCGGGAGGGTCGCACGCGCGCGGCCCGGAGCAGGGGAGGACGCCGTGGGACCGCTGGAGGGCGTGCGGGTCGTCGAGTTCGCCGGGCTGGGGCCGGGCCCGTTCTGCGGGATGCTCCTGGCCGACCTCGGCGCCGACGTCGTCCGCATCGACCGCCGGGGGAGCCGGGGCGGGCTGCTGGGCTCCCTGGGCGCGACGTCCCTCCTGGACCGCGGCAAGCGCTCGATCGCCCTGGACCTGAAGGACCCCGCCGACCTCGAGGTGGTGCGGGCGCTCGCCCGCCGGGCCGACGTGCTGCTGGAGGGGTTCCGGCCGGGGGTGATGGAGCGGCTCGGGCTCGGGCCGGACGACCTGCTGGGGGAGAACCCGGCGCTGGTCTACGGCCGGATGACCGGCTGGGGGCAGACCGGACCGCTCGCGCACAGCGCCGGCCACGACATCGGGTACATCGCGCTGACCGGCGCGCTGGGCGCCAGCGGGCGGCCCGACGAGGTGCCCGCCCCGCCGATGAACCTGCTCGGCGACTTCGGCGGCGGCGGGGTGTTCCTGGCCCTCGGTGCGCTGGCGGCGCTGATCCGCGCGCGGGCCACGGGGGAGGGGCAGGTGGTGGACGCGGCGATCGTCGACGGCACCGCCGTCCTCACCACGATGATCCACGGGATGCTCGACGCCGGGGCTTGGACCGACCGGCGCGGCCGCAACCTGCTCGACACGGGTGCGCCGTTCTACGACGTCTACCGCTGCGGGGACGGGCAGTTCCTCGCCGTCGGCGCGCTGGAGGAGCAGTTCTACGCGGCGCTGCTGGAGGGCCTGGGCCTGACCGGCGACGAGACGCTGCCCCGCCGGGAGGACCCGCGCCAGTGGCCGGCGCTGCGGGAACGGTTCGCGGCCGTCTTCGCCTCCCGCACCCGGGCGGAGTGGTGGCAGGTCTTCGAGGGCACCGACGCCTGCGTGGCGCCGGTCTGGTCGCTGGTGGAGGCGACGGAGGACGGGCACAACGTGGCGCGGGGCGGCGGCGGGTCCGGGTCCGCGGCGGCCCGGGCACCCGTCATCATCGGTCCCCGTGACGCGTGACGGGACATCTCCGGCCACCCGCCGTGGTCCGCTGCGCGGCGGGGTGGCCCGCGCCGCCACGCTGCTGATCTCGCTCACCGCCGTCAGCCAGCTGCTCGGGTTCGTCCGGGACGCCGTCATCGCGGCCGTGTTCGGGGCCGGCGCGGAGCTGGACGCCTACCTCGTCGCCCAGGGCGTGATGAACCTGGTGCTGGCGCTGGTCGCCACGGCGCTGGCCCGGGCCGTGGTGCCCCCGGTCAGCCGGGCGGTGGCCGCGGGGGAGGGTCGGCGCGCCGACCGCACGGTGCGCACGGTGCTGACCCTCGGCACGCTGGTGCTGGTCGCGGGCTCGGTGCTGGCGTTCCTCGCCGCCGAGCAGGTCGTCGCGGTGCTCGCCCCCGGCTTCGACGAGCAGACGGCCGAGCTCACCGTCCGGCTGACCCGGATCGTGCTCGTCGCGGCGCTCTTCATCGCAGCCACCGACATCCTGGCGGCCGCCTGCCAGGCGCACGGCCGGTTCTTCGCATCCGGGTTGCAGGGCGTCCCGTTCAACCTCGTCATGATCGGCGCCGCGCTCTGGGCCGGTGAGCGCTTCGGCATCGAGGCGCTGGCCGCCGGCTTCGTCGTCGGGTCCGCGGTGCGCATGCTCGTCCAGCTCCCCGCCGTCCGGGCCGCCGGCATGCGGCTGCGGCCGCGGCTGGCGCTGCGCGACCCCGACGTCCGCGAGGTCCTCCGGCTCACCCCGCCGCTGCTCGTCGGCAGCGCGGTGCTCAACGTCAACACGCTGGTCGACCGCGCCGTCGGGTCGGCGCAGGGCGAGGGCGTCATCACCGCGCTGAGCCTCGGCTTCCGCGTCATCCACCTCGTCGACGCGCTGCTGGTCGCGACGGTCGTCGCCGCGCTGTACCCGGCCTTCAGCGCCGTCGGCGCCCCCGACCGGCGCGCCGACCTCCGGGCCCTGGTCGACCGCACGTCCCGGCTGCTCGTCGCGCTGCTGCTCCCCGTGGTCGCCGCGCTGGTCGTCCTGGCCCGCCCGATCGTCCAGTTCCTCTACGGGCGGGGGGACTTCGACCAGGCCGCGGTCTCCGCCACCGCCACCGCGGTCGCCTTCTCGGCCGCGGCGGTGCTCGGCATCGCGCTGCGGTCCACCACCTCGCGGGCGAGCCTGGCGGTCGGTGACACCCGCACCCCCACCCTCGTGGCGCTGGCCGCGATGGTCGTCAACGTGGCCGGTGACCTCACGCTGGGCGTCGCCTACGGCATCCCCGGGCTCGCCGCCTCGACCAGCCTCTCCCTGGTGCTGGCCGCGGCACTGGCGGTGGCGCTGCTGGGGCGCCGGCACGCCGCCGTCACCCCGCGGGCGCTGCTGGCCACGACCGCGCGCGGCTCCGTCGCGGCGGTCGCCGGGGGGCTCGTCGCCGCCGCGGTCCTGGTCTGGGGCTGGGGGAGCGGGGCGACCGGCACGCTCACCGCCGCGGCGCAGATCGCGGCCGGCGCGTCCGTGGGGGCCGTCGTCTACCTCGCCGTCCTCGCCGCGCTGCGCGGTCCGGAACTGGCCGACCTGCGGGGGCTGGTCCGGCGCGGGGTGCGCCGCGGGGCACGCTGACCAACCCTTTCCGGGCAGACGGGCACCGGCGGGTGCCGCATTCCGTCGTGCACGCCATAAGGTTGCCCGATGCCTTCTCCCGGACGCGCGCTCGTGCTCACCTCGAGCCGCGACCGCGGTGCACTCGCGGCCGTCCGGGCGCTGGACCGCGCGGGCTGGCACGTGGGCGTCGGATCACCGGACGCCGACGGCATGGTCGCCGCCTCCCGCTCCTGCCGGGAGACCCACGACGTCCCCCGCCCGCGCGGCCACCTCGGCGACTTCGTCGCGGCGGTGCAGGAAGCGGTCACCCGCGGCGGCTACGACGTCGTCTTCGGCAGCGGCGACGACTGGATGGCGGCCCTGGCGCACTGCGCCGAGGCAGTACCCGCCGTGGTGGCCCACCCGCCCGCCGACGTCGCCCTCGCCGCCCTCGACAAGGCCGGGCTCACCCGGCGCGCCGCCGACGCCGGGCTGCCGGTCCCGAGCACCAGCCTGGCCACCCCGGAGGCGCTGGACGGCTGGGCCGGCCCCGTCGTCGTGAAGTGCCGCGCCCACTGGCAGCCGGGCCTGCGCCGGCAGCTGCGCATCGAGGCCCGCCGCTACCCCGACGCGGACCGCGCCCGCGCACGGGTGCGGCTGCTCGAGGAGGCCGGTCTCGAGGCCGTCCTCCAGGAACCGGTCGACGGCGAGATGGAGGCCCTCGTCGGGCTGGTGCACGACGGCCGGCTGCTGGGCCGGGTGCAGCAGCGCGCCCTCCGGCTGTGGCCGACACCGAGCGGGGTCACCAGCCGGGCGGTCACCGTCCCGGTGGACGAGGAGCTGGCCGGGGCCGCCACCCGGCTGCTCGCGGGCCTGGGCTGGTCGGGGCTGGTGCAGCTGCAGTTCCTGCGCGACGACGACGGCGGGCTGCGGCTCATCGACCTCAACGGGCGGTTCTACGGCTCCCTGGCCCTCGCCTCCGCCGCCGGCCCGAACCTCCCGGACGCCTGGGCGCGCCAGGCGCTCGGGCTGCCCCTGCCGCCCCTGCCCGACGGCGCCACCGGCGTGCGCTACCTCTGGACGGCGGGCGACCTCCGCCGGGCCACCGTCGAGCGCCGCGGCGGCGTGCTCACCGACTGCGCCTCGGTGCTGCGCTGGTTCCCCGGCGCGGTCACCAGCGTCTGGGACCCCCGCGACCCCGGCCCCACCCTCGCGCTCACCGCCGAGCGGGTGGGGCGTCGGCCCTGACCGGCGTCAGGTGCGCCGGCGCGTCTCGGGGAAGAGCAGGTCGACGAAGCGCTGGGCGGTCGGCTGGGGCTCGTGGTTGGCCAGCCCCGGCCGCTCGTTGGCCTCGATGAACACGTACTCCGGCCCCTCGACGTCGGGCACGAGGAAGTCGATCCCGGTCACCGGGATGTCCAGCGCCGTGGCGGCCCGCACCGCGGCATCGGCGATCTCCGGGTGCAGCCGGTCGGTGACGTCCTCGATCGTGCCGCCGGTGTGCAGGTTCGCCGTCCGGCGCACCTGGATCCGCTCGCCGTTGGGCGGGACGTCGTCCATCGCGTAGCCGGCGTCGGCGACGACCTCGGCCGTGGTGCCGTCGAGCGGGATGCGGGACTCCCCGCCGGTGGCCCGCTCCCGGCGGCGGCTGGTGGAGCGCACCAGGTCGGTGACGGAGTTCCGGCCGTCGCCGACCACCTCCGCCGGCCGGCGCACCGCGGCGGCGACGACCGACCGGTCGATGACCACCACCCGCAGGTCCTGGCCCGGCACGAGCTCCTCCACGAGCACGTCGGGGCAGAACTGGAGCGCGTGGTCGACCGCGCGGGCCAGCCCGTCCTCGTCGCGCACGCCGACGGTGATGCCGCGCCCCTGCTCGCCGCGGGCCGGCTTCACGACCACCTGGCCGACCTCGCGCAGCAGCGCCGCGGCCTCGTCGAGCTCGCCCTCGCAGGCCAGCGCGCCGCGGGCCACGCGGACGCCGGCCCGCTCCATGATCCGGCGGGTGACCCGCTTGTCGTCGCAGCGGCTCATCGCCACGGACGTGGTGAACTCCGACAGCGACTCACGGGTGACCACCGATCGGCCGCCGAGCGACAGCCGCATCTCGCCCCAGGAGGCGTCGGTGACCTCGACGCGGACCCCGCGGCGCAGCGCCTCCTCGGCGATGATCCGCGCGTACGGGTTCAGCTCCTCCAGGCCGGGCGGGCGGGCGGCGAACAGCGGGGTGTTGATCGGGTTCTTCCGCTTCACGCAGACCGCCGAGACCCGGCTGAAGCCCAGCTTGCGGTACAGCCGGATGGCGCCCTCGTTGTCGTGCATCACCGAGAGGTCGAGGTAGGCGCGCCCGCGGCCGACGTAGCGCTCGGCGAGCACCCGGACCAGCGCCTCGCCGGTGCCGGGCGGGGCGTCCTGGTTGTGCACGGCCAGGCACCAGAGGCTGGTGCCGCCCTCGGGGTCGTCGAAGGCCAGCCCGTGGTCCACGCCGGTCACCGTGCCGACGATCTTCCCGGTGCGGGTGTCCTCGACGACGAGGTAGGTGAAGCAGCGGGTGCGGTGGTTGTCCCACATGACGTCGGCGTCCCCGACGACCATCCCGTTGAGGGCGTAGATGTCGTTGATCGCCTCCATCTCCGCCCGGGAGGTGACGGTGCGGACGAAGACGCCGCGGATGAGGTCGTGGCGCGGCCGGTAGCGGTGCAGGTCGAGCCGGTAGGTGTAGCTGGGGTCGATGAACAGCTCGTCGGGCGCCAGGCCCACCAGCACGTGCGGGTCGCGCGGGTAGATGCAGATGTCCCGCTCGCCGGTCTCCTCCGCGCGGAGCGCGTGGACGATGCCGCGCAGGTCGGCGAAGGTCTGGCCGAAGACCAGCCGCCCCCACCCCAGGTCGAGCACGACGTCGGTGGCCATGCCGCGCAGCTGGTGCTCCGACGGCTTCTTCCACGACCGGCTGGTGATCGCCGGGGTGGTGGTCACCGGCGTGCGGCGGCGGTGACCGGCGAGCCGGGGTGCCATCGCCACCGCCTCAGACCGCGTTGGTCTGGAGCCACAGCTCGAGCAGCCCCAGCTGCCAGAGCTTGTTGCCGCGCAGCGGGGTCAGTTCGCCGTTGGGGTCGGCGAGGAGCTCGCGGACGTACTCCGGGCGGAACAGGCCGCGGTCGGCGGCGGCCTCGCTGGAGAGGGCGTCCTTGACCAGGTCGAGCACCTTGCCCTGCAGGTGGGTGATCGCCGGCACCGGGAAGTAGCCCTTGGGCCGGTCGATCACCTCCGGCGGGATGATCCGGCGCCCGATCGCCTTGAGCACGCCCTTTCCGCCGTCGGCGAGCTTCAGCTCCGGCGGGCACATCGCCGCGAGCTCCACGAGGTCGTGGTCCAGGAACGGCACGCGGGCCTCCAGGCCCCACGCCATGGACATGTTGTCCACCCGCTTGACCGGGTCGTCGACCAGCATGACCTCGCTGTCCAGGCGCAGCGCGGCGTCGACCGCCGTCTCCGCGCCCGCCGCGGACATGTGCCGGCGGACGAACTCCAGGCTCGGGTCCTCCGGGAGGGCGTAGCGGTCGGAGACCACCGAGCGCATCTGGGCGTGGTCGCGGTCGAAGAAGGCGCGCGCGTAGGTGCGCACCGCCTCCTCGCGGCCGACGCCGGCCAGCGGCGGGTACCAGTGGTAGCCGGCGAACACCTCGTCGGCGCCCTGCCCGGACTGCACCACCTTGATCGACTGGGACACCCGCTCGGACAGCAGGTCGAAGGCGACGACGTCGTGGCTCACCATCGGCTCGGCCATGGCACCGACCGCGTGCCCGAGCGCGCCGACGAGCTCGTCGGAGGCCACCCGGATGCGGTGGTGGTTCGTGCCGAACCGCTCGGCGATGACGTCGGAGTAGGCGAACTCGTCGCCCTCCCGGCCGCCGACGGACTCGAAGCCGATGGAGTACGTCGCCAGGCCGGTCTGCCCCTCCTGCGCCAGCAGGCCGACGATGAGGCTGGAGTCCAGTCCGCCGGAGAGCAGCACCCCGACCGGGGTGTCGGCGACCAGCCGGCGGCGGACGGCGACCCGCAGCGCCTCCTCGATCGCGTCCTCCCAGTCGCGGGCGCTCCAGCCGGCGTGCTCGGGGCGTCGCTCGTAGCGCGCCTCCCAGTACCGCTGCTCGGTGCTCGTGCCGTCGGCCTCGATGACGCGGACGGTGGCCGGCGGGAGCTTGCGGACGCCGTTGAGGATCGTGCGCGGGGCCGGGACGACGGCGTGCCAGGTCAGGTAGTGGTGCAGCGCGACGGGGTCGATGGAGGTGTCGACGTCGCCGGCGCGCAGCAGGGCCGGCAGCGTGGAGGCGAAGCGCAGCCGCTTGCCCGGCGTCTCGGAGAGGTAGAGGGGCTTGATGCCCAGCCGGTCCCGGGCCATGACCACCCGGCCGGTGTCCCGCTCGGCGATGACGAAGGCGAACATGCCGTGCAGGTGCGAGACGACGTCGGTGCCCCAGTGGTGGTAGCCCTTGAGGATCACCTCGGTGTCGCTGTGCGAGAAGAAGCGGTACCCGTGGCCCTCCAGCTCGGCCCGGAGCTCCTGGTAGTCGTAGATGCAGCCGTTGAAGACCGCGGTCAGGCCGAGCTCGTTGTCCACCATCGGCTGGGACCCGCAGGTGGACAGGTCGATCACCGAGAGCCGGCGGTGCCCGAAGGCGACCCGCCCGTTGCTCCAGGATCCCTGCCCGTCCGGGCCGCGGGGGACCAGGGCCTCGACCATGCGGGCGACCGCGGTCGTGTCGGCCGTGGTCCCGTCGAACGTGATCTCGCCGCAGAGGCCGCACATGCACAACGATCTAACTCCTGTGGCCGCGCGCCCGCAGACCGGGGTCACCCCTCAGGGGCCGATCGTGGCCCACCTCACGCTTGTTCCACGTGGAACGCGGGGCGGCCGCTCCGGGCCGGGGAGGGCGTCCTGGCTCACCGCTCAGGGTCCTGGCTCACCGTCGACCGTGAGCCAGGGCCCCGGGTAATCAGGTCACCTGATCACCAACGGTTCCTCGGCGCGGGTCAGCCGGCGGTGAGGGCCTCCACCGCGGCGACGGCGTCGACCAGGCCGGCGCCCTTGTCGAACGACGTCGCGTACCCGCCCACGGTCTCGTAGGCCGCCCCGTCGGTGAAGCGGTGCGCGGTCCCCTTCAGCGCCGCCTCGATCTCGGCCGGGGTCGCCGTCGGGTCGGCCTGGAACAGCTGGGCGACGACGCCGGCCACGTGCGGCGCGGCCATCGACGTCCCGCTGATGGTGTTGAAGGTGCCGAGGTCGAGCAGCCCGGGCCCGTTGCGGAAGTCCAGCCCCGTGGCGCAGATCGGCAGGTAGGGCCGGCACGCCGCCGTGATGCTCTCGCCCGGCGCCGAGAGGTCCGGCCAGGTCGAGGGGTCGGCCGCCGCGCCGCGCGAGGAGAACCCGCTGACGACGCCGTCGCGGGTGCCGGTGTCCTGGTCGGAGTAGGAGGCCACCGACAGGATGCCGCCGGTCGGGTCCTGACCCGGCGGGTTGGTGAGCGGGGCCGACCCGTCACCGCCGTCGTTCCCGGCGGCCCACACGGTGACGACACCCTCGGCGGCCAGCGCCCGCTGCAGCTTCACCGTGGCCGAGTTAGGGTCGAACTGCCCGCCGCCGGACGGGCCGTAGCTGTTGTTGGTCACCTTGATCGGCGGGCAGACGTCGGCAGGCACCCCCGCACCGCACGGCGCCTCGTGGTTCTCCAGGACCCAGTTCAGCGCCGAGTCCGCCCCCACGATCAGCAGCACGGCCCCCGTCGAGATCGAGACCAGGCTCGCGCCCGGCGCGGCGCCCTGCACGCGCCCGCCGTCGGCCAGCGTGGTCGGCCGGCCGGCGACGATGCCGCTCACGTGCGTGCCGTGGCCGCCGGCGGAGAGGGTGTCGGTGTCGACCACCGACGGCACCCGGACGACGCAGTCCGGCGTCGTCGTGGTCTCGAGGAGGCAGACGCTCTTCAGGTTGGCGACGACGGCGCTGCCGCCGCCGGGCTCGCGGAAGGACGGGTGGTTCGGGTCGATCCCGGAGTCGATCACCGCGACCGAGACCCCGCTGCCGTCGAGCGGCAGGCCGTTCGCGCCGGTCAGGGTGGCCGCGGCCTCGGCGCCGCGGGTGGCGAGGTTCGACGTCTCCTGGGCGAACTCGATCGGGGTGTTGCCCTCGAGGTAGGTGACGCCGGGCTCGGTGCGCGCGGCCTCCACCTGCCCGGCGGTGCCGGAGGCGACGACCACCCCGATCCGCTCGTACTCGGTGACGGTGCGCATGCCCGTCGCGGCCACGGCGGCACGGGCGGCGGCGATGTCGCTGCCGTGCACCATCACCGTCGTCGGGACGGCGGCGCCGAGGCCGGCGAGCCGGTCGGCCAGGAAGTCCTGGACGGGTGCGGGCGGGGCCGCCTGCGCGGGCGCGGCGAGGAGGGCACCGGCGACCACGGCACCGGACACCACCCCGAGCAGACGACGGGACGACGGGCTCATGGCGCTCCTCGGGAATCCGGTGGACGTGCCCGGACAACGAGCCGGCGCCATAGGGGTTGCTCCCGAGTTACGCCAACCTGTCCGGGCCGGGTCGCGGCCCCGTCCTCCCTCACCGCGGCGCGTCCTCCCTCACCGCGCACCGCGAGGGAGGACGCCCGATGATCAGGTTCCCTGATCATCGCCGAGGGCGCGGCGTCAGCCGTAGTAGAGCGCCACCGGGCGGCCGTCGATCTCCCGGACGTCCACCGAGGTGTCGTAGACCGCCGCGAGCACCTCGGGCCGCATGATGTCGCGCGCGGCCGCGTCCGCCACGACCGCGCCGTCGCGCATCGCCACGATGCGGTCGGACCAGGTCGCCGCGAAGTTGATGTCGTGCAGCACCGTGACCACCCGCTTGCCCAGGTCGTCGGCCATCTGCCGGACCAGCCGCATGATCTCGGTCATGTGCCGCAGGTCCAGGTTGTTCAGCGGCTCGTCGAGCAGCACGTACTTGGTGTCCTGCGCGAGCACCATCGCGATGAAGGCACGCTGGCGCTGGCCGCCGGAGAGCTCGTCGAGGAACCGCTGCCGGAACGGGCCCAGGTCCAGGTAGCTGATCGCCCGCTCGACGTGCTCGCGGTCCACCACCGTCAGCCGGCCCCGCGAGTGCGGGAAGCGGCCGAACTCGACCAGGTCCTGGACGGTCAGGCGGGCGGCGACCTGGTTGTCCTGCCGCAGCACGGCGAGCACCGTCGCCAGCTGGGCGGACGGCGTCGTCGCCACGTCCATGCCGTCGACCGCCAGGCGCCCGGCATCGGGCGTGATCAGCCGGCCCACCAGGCCGAAGAGCGTCGACTTGCCCGCGCCGTTCGGCCCGATGAGCGAGGTGACGCCCTCCGAGCCGAAGGTGATCGAGACGTCGTCGACGACCGCCTGGCCGCCGTAGCGCTTGGTGACGCCCTCGAGCGTGATCACCGCGCCCCCTTCCGAAGCACGAGGTAGAGGAAGAACAGGCCGCCGGCGAACTCGATGACCACCGAGAGGGTGCCCCCGAAGTCCAGCGCGCGGTCGAGGACGAGCTGACCGCCCAGCAGGCAGACCATCCCGAGGAGCACCGCCGTCGGCAGCGTCCACACGTGCCGGAACGACCCCGCGTACGAGTACGCCAGGTTGGCGACGATGAGCCCGAAGAACAGGATCGGCCCGACCAGCGCGGTCGAGGCGGCCACCATCACCGACACGATCGTGAACAGCACCATCACGACCCGCCGGTGCTCGACCCCCAGCCCCACCGCCGCCGGCGCGCCCAGGGTCAGCACGTCGAGGGTGCGCAGCAGCGGGACGACGGCGGCGCAGCCGAGGGCGACCAGCCCCGCGGTGAGGCCCAGCAGCAGCTCGTCGGGCCGGGTGAGCGACGCGAACAGGGAGTCCGACAGCACCTGGAAGTCCAGCGGGTCGAGCATCCGCTGCATCCACTCGGTGACCGCGCGGAAGAAGGTGCCGAGCACGATGCCCACCAGCAGCATCAGGTGCAGCGAGCGCCGCTTGCCGCCGAACAGCCAGGTGAACAGCAGCACGCTGAAGGCCACCATGACGACCACCTGGACCAGCCACAGGGTGAGCGCGTCGAAGGCGAGGAACGACGCGGAGCCGGACAGGAACACGATCACGGTGCTGATCAGCCGGTAGAACGCGTCGAACCCCATGATCGACGGGGTGAGGATGCGGTTCTGCGTGATCGTGTGGAACACGACGGTCGAGACGCCGACCGCCACCGCGACGACCGCCATCGCACCGACGGCGAGGCTGCGGATCTCCAGCGCGAAGAGCAGCGAGCCGGGGACGTCGGTGAACAGGTAGACGACGGCGAGCGCCAGCACGACGGCGGCGAGCACCGCCAGCCGCACGGGCGGCTGCGCCCACCGCTCGCGGACGTGCGCGGACGTCCGGGCGGGGGCGGTCTGCGGGACGGGGTCAGTGAGCACGGCTCTTCTTCCTCAGGAGCAGCCAGAGGAACAGCGCGGCGCCGATGACGCCGACGACGAGCGACAGCGGGATCTCGTAGGGGAAGCGCACGACCCGCGCCAGGATGTCGCAGGCGACGACAAAGACCGCGCCCAGCCCGGCCACCCAGGGGACCGCGCGGCGGACGTTGTCGCCGATGATCAGGCTCACCACGTTGGGGACGACGAGCCCGAGGAAGGGGATCATGCCCGCGGTGACCAGCACCGCCGCCGTGATGACCGCGACGACGACCATCCCGATCGCCACCACCCGTCGGTAGTCCAGGCCCAGGTTGGTGGCGAACTCCTCGCCCAGCCCGATCACGCTGAACCGGTCGGCGGCGATCCAGGCGACGACCACCATGAGCCCCGCCACCCAGACGAGCTCGTAGCGGCCCTGCACGACGCTGGCGAAGCTGCCCAGCGACCACTGCTGCAGCGACTGCAGCAGGTCCAGCCGGTAGGCGAAGAAGGTCGTGACGGACGCGACGACGCCGCCGAGCATCAGCCCGACCAGCGGGACGAGCACCAGCTGGCGCACGGGCACGAAGCGGACCACCCGGAGGAACACCCAGGTCCCGATCAGCCCGAAGACCGCGGCGACGCCCATCTTCCCGACGACGGCCATGCCCGGGAAGAAGATCATCGTGACGAGCGTGCCGAGGGTCGCGAACTCGGTGACCCCCGTGGTGCTGGGCTCCACGAACTTGTTGCGCACGAGCATCTGCAGGATCAGCCCGGCGATGCCGAGGGAGGCGCCGACGAGGACGACGGCGACCGTCCGGGGGATGCGGCTGGCCGCCAGCAGGAAGGCCGCGTCGCTCTCGGCGCCGCCGGCCAGCAGCGACGCCGGGGTGACGTCGGAGACCCCGACGAACAGGCTGGTGACGCCGAGGCCCACGAGGAGGACGCCGAGGAGCACCCCCACCCAGGTGCGGCGGGACCGCACGCGGGTGGGGGTGCTCGCCGGGGTCGCGGTGAGCGTGGTCACGGGTGACGCGGGGACCGCCGTGCGGCCAGGTGCCGGACGGTCACTCCGCGATCTGGAGGACGTCGTCGATCATGATCCGCGTCGAGTCCAGACCGCCGAACACGATGTACCAGGCCATCGGGTCCAGGTAGACGATCTGGTCCTCCTGGGCGGCGGTGGTCTGCGCGACGATCTCGTTGTCGAGCACCGCCTCGGCCGCCTGGGAGCCCGCCTCGCCCGTCGCGGCGTCGCGGTCGACGACCCAGAGGGTGTCCGGGTTCGTCTCGAGCAGGAACTCGAAGGAGACGTGCTCGCCGTGGGTGGCGGCCTCGACGTCCTCCACGGCGGGCTCGACGCCGAACACGTCGTAGATCAGCCCGCCGCGGACGGCGGGGCCGACGGCGTCCGGACCGGCGGGGGCCAGCGCGCTGAGCTGTCCGCCGGAGACCATGAGTCCCAGACCCGGGCCGGCGTCGGCGGTCGCGGCGCGCGCCTCCTCGATGCCGGCGTCGATCTCCTCCAGCGCGGCGGCGGCCTCCTCCTCGGCGCCGAGCACCTCGCCCAGGAAGGTGGCGCTGCGCTCCAGGTTCTCCGTGTACGAACCGCGCAGGCTCAGGTCGACGGTGGGCGCGATCTCGTTGAGGTCCTCCCACAGCGCCGCGGAGCGGTTGGCCACGACGATCAGGTCGGGCTGCTGGGCCTCGATCTCGACGAGGTCGGCCTCGAACAGGGTGCCCGCGTTGAAGGCGTCGTCGGCCAGGTACTGCTGGAGGTAGTCCGGCACGTTCTCGAGCGGGGCCCCCGCGATCTCGCCGCCGAGCGCGCCGATGGTGTCGAGGCTGGCGATGTCGAAGGTGACGATCTTCTCGGGGTTCTTCGGGACCTCGACGGTCGTCTCCTCGTACTGCGGGTCCTCGTCCTCGCCGGCGACGTTCCGGTCCCAGGTGAAGGAGACGGTCTCGGCCTCGGTGCCGGCAGCGGTCTCCGCGTCGGCGTCACCGCCGCACGCGGAGAGCGCCAGGACGGCGGTGAGCGGGAGGGCGAGGGCCGCGAGCGGCCGGGCGGCGGTGCGCATGGTGCTCCTGTCGGGGACTGAGGCAAGGATGACCTAACTAAGGCACGCCTAACCAACCACACCGGTTCCGGGCGGACCAGACCGGGTCCCCGGAGGCGCTGCGGGTGCGCCCGCGCCGGTGACCCCGCGACCTCCGGCCGGCCCCCGGGCGGGAGGATGGGGGCGTGCCCGCCCCCGTCCCGCCGGCCCCGCGCCGGTGAGCCTCGTCCTCGTCGTCGCGATCACCGCCGTGGCGGCCCTCGTGGTCCTCGCGGGGCTGGCGTCCACGGTCGCGCGGCGCCGCACGGGGCTGGTGCACCTCGCCGGCGCCGGCCTGCTGGAGGCCCTCCTCGTGCTGCAGGCGGTGCTGGCGCTCGCGCGGATGGGCGACGGCACGCCCGCCGACACCCCCACGTTCCTGGGCTACCTGTTCGGCGTGCTGCTCATCCCGGTCGCCGGGGTGCTGTGGGCGCAGGCGGAGCGGACCCGCTGGGCCGGGACGGTCCTGGCGGTCGCGGCCGCCGCCGTCGGCGTCATGGTCTGGCGCCTGCTGCAGCTGTGGGAGGCCACCGGTGCGTGACCGCGGGCTCGGGCGCCCCGCCGAGGCGGCGGCGCCGGGCTCGGCCGGGCCCGCGCGCGTGCTGGTGCTGCTCTACGGCATCTTCGCGCTGGCGGCGGGCGCCCGCGCCGGGGTGCAGCTGGCCACCCGCTTCGACGAGGCCCCCCTGGCCTACCTGCTCTCGGCGTTCGCGGCGGCGGTCTACGTGGTGGCCACGGTGGCCCTGGCCCACGGGGGGAGCGGGGGCCGGCGGACGGCGCTCGCCGCCATCCTGGTCGAGCTGGCCGGGGTGCTCGTCGTCGGCACGCTGTCGCTGGCCGATCCGGCGGCGTTCCCGGACGAGACCGTGTGGTCGGCGTACGGCCGCGGCTACGGGTACGTGCCGCTGGTGCTCCCGGTGCTCGGCCTGCTGCTGCTCTCCCGCCGGCGCGGCGACTAGCTAGAAGTCGCCGCCCCCGAAGTCACCACCGAAGTCCCCGCCTCCGAAGTCGCCGCCCCCGAAGTCACCGCCGTAGCCGGCCCCGGGGTCCTCGTAGCCGCCGGCGCCGTCCTCGTAGCCCGCGGCGTAGGCCTCTTCGTCACCGCCGCCGAAGAGCCCGCCGTCGCCCATGCCGGTGTCGAACAGCGCGTCGGCGACCGCCGTGCCGACGACGAGCCCGCCGATGGTGCCCAGCATGCTGCCGCCGATGATGCCGCCCATGCCGGGGCCGCCGTAGCCGCGCCCCGGGCCGTACCCGGGTCCGGGCCCGCTGAAGGTGCGCTCCATGAAACCGGGCTGGCGCAGCTCGGCGCGCGTGGCGGCCCGGGCGAGCGTCCGCGGGTCGTCACCGGCCGGCCGCTCGCCGGCGGGCACCGACTCGCTCAGCCGGCCGAGCACCTGGGCGCGCTGCTCCGGGGTCAGCTGGGCGAACGCCTCGGCGTGCGCCTGCTCGATCTGGTCGGGCGGCGCCGTGCGCAGCAGATAGCGGTAGCGCTCGATCGCCTGCTCGTCGGCGGTCGGCTGCGGGCCGCCGTACGGCCGCCCCGGCGGGGCGCCGCGGCCACCCGGTGCGCCGTAGCCGCCGTACCCCGCGTAGCCGCGGTCCTCGTGCTGCCGCCTGCGGCCGAAGAGCCGGTCGAGCAGTCCCACGGTTCCTCCTCGCGTCGCCGGACGTGTGCCCCGGTGGGTGCCCCGCGCCCGGGAGCGGGAACCGCCCTCACCCCTCAGTCCTCGCCGTCACGCAGCAGGCCGTAGCTGCCCCGGTGGAACAGCAGCGGGCGCCGGTCGGGGACCGCCCCCAGGTCGAGCACCCGGGCGACGACGATGGTGTGGTCCCCGCCGTCGTACTCGGCCCACAGCTCGCCGTCGATCCAGGCGACGACGTCGTCGAGCACCGGGGAGCCGTGCGGGCTGGGGCGCCACGGGACACCGGCGAACTTGTCGGTGCCGGACCGGGCGAAGTTCTGCGAGACGGCGTCCTGCCCCTCGGCGAGGACGTTGACGCAGAACCGGCCGATCTCCCGCAGCCGGGCCCAGGTGCGCGACGTCCGGGCGGGGGCCAGCGCGACCAGCGGCGGGTCCAGCGACAGGGAGCTGAACGACTGGCAGGTGAAGCCGATCGGGCCCTCGGGGGTGTCGGCGGTGACGACGGTGACCCCGGAGGCGAAGTGGCCGAGGACGTCGCGCATCAGCCGTGGGTCGACCAGCCGCGGCGGCTCGGGGACGCCCATCAGCGCGCGTCCGCGGAGCGGGGGACCGACCGGCCGCCGGCGCGGTAGAGCGAGCTGGGCAGCTCGTGCCCGACCGCCTGCTCGGTCACCCGGGCCGCCGCCAGCAGTGCGTCCAGGTCCAGCCCGGTGCGCACCCCGGACTCCTCCAGCATGTAGACCAGCTCCTCGGTGGCGATGTTGCCGCTCGCGCCCGGGGCGAACGGGCAGCCGCCCAGCCCGCCGACGGAGGCGTCGAGCTGGGTGACGCCGGCCTGCACGGCGGCCAGCGCGTTCGCCTGGCCGGTGCCCCGGGTGTCGTGGAAGTGCACGCCCACGGCGACGCCGGGGCAGGCGCGGCGGACTGCGTCCACCAGGGTGACCACGCGCAGCGGCGTCGTCGTCCCGATGGTGTCGCCGAGGCAGAGCTGGTCGGCGCCGGCCGTGACCGCCGCCCGCGCCACGTCGACGGTCCGCGCCACCGGGGTGCGCCCGTCGAAGGGGCAGTCCCAGGCGGTGGCGATGATGACCTCCAGGGAGCCGCCGGCGCCGTGGGCGAGCCCGGCGATCTCGCCCACCGCGGCCACGGCCTCGGCGGTGCTACGCCCGGCGTTGGCGCGGCTGTGGCCGTCGGAGGCGGAGACGACGTACTCCAGTTCGGCGATCCCGCAGTCGACGGCGCGGACGGCGCCCCGCGGGTTGGCGACCAGTGCGGACCAGTGCACCCCCGGCCACCGCTGCAGCTTGGCGGCGAGCTGGTCGGCGTCGGCGAGCGCGGGCACGGCCCTGGGCGAGACGAACGACGTCGCCTCGATCCGGCGGACGCCGGTGGCCACCAGCGCCTCCAGCATGGCGAGCTTGCCCTCCAGCGGGACGGGGGCCTCCAGCTGCAGGCCGTCGCGCATCCCCACCTCGCGGACGTCGACCGAGCTGGGCAGCACCAGGTCGAACTCGTTCATCTGCGTCTCCTCGGCGCCGGCGTCGGTTCCTCCCCGCATCCTCCCCTCCCCGCGCCGGGTTCCCCCGATCGGGCGCCCCGGGACCGTGCCGGGTGGTCCGGACGGCGGGTCGTCGTCCGCGTCGAGCAAGATGGGACCCGGCACAGGAGGTGGAGGGTGATCGAGGTGGCGGGCGCGCTGCCCCCGGCGGATCGGCGGAGCGTCTTCGCCAACGCGCCGATGGGGATCGCGTTGACGACGCCCGGGGGTCTGCTCGTCGACGTCAACCCCGCGCTCGCGGAGATGGCCGGCCGCTCCGCCGAGGAGCTGCACGGTCGCTCGGTCATCGACCTCGTCCACCCGGAGGGGGTCCTCGCCGCGCAGCAGGCGCACGCCACCCTGACCGCCCACCCCGACCGCCCGATGCGGCACGAGACCCGCCTGCGGCGGCCGGACGGCGCCGACCTCCCGGTGCAGATCACCGCCTCGTGGGTCGCCGAGAGCGAGGAGGGGCTGGCCGCCCACCTCGTCCTGATCGTCGAGGACATCACCGAGCGCAAGGCGCTCGAGGCGCAGCTGGTGCACCGCTCGCTGCACGACCCGCTGACCGGGCTGCCCAACCGGCTGCTGTTCCACGACCGGCTGCGGCACGCGCTCGACCGGGGCCGGCGCGAGGACACCCCGACCTGCGTGCTGATCATCGACCTGGACGGGTTCAAGGCGATCAACGACGAGCTGGGCCACCCGATGGGCGACCTGGTGCTCGTCTCCTTCGCCGAGCGGCTGCGCTCGGTGCTGCGTGCCAGCGACACCGCGGCCCGGCTGGGCGGGGACGAGTTCAGCATCGTCTGCGAGAACACCGAGCAGGCCGACGCCCAGGCCCTCGCCGACCGGCTGCGCACGACGGTCACCGAGCCGCTCGAGCTCGGCGGCACCCGGGTGCCGGTGGGGATCAGCATCGGCATCGGCACGGTGCGGGGCGGCGAGCAGCCCGAGGAAGTCTACGAACGGGTCGTGCGGGCCGCCGACGACGACATGTACGCCGACAAGGCGCGCCGGCGTCGGGCCGGCCGCCGCCGCTAGCCGAGCGCGCGGCCGACCGCGACCGCCCGGGTGTCCGGCGCGGCCACCCGGGCGGCGTCGGCCTCCTGGTCGCCGAGCTCGGTCTGCGAGCGGCGCTCGGCCTCCACCCGCGCGGTGTAGCTGGCCACCTCGTTGGCGATGCGCTGCTCGTCCCAGCCCAGGACGTCGGCGACCACCCGCGCGACCGGCTCCGCGGACTCCACCCCGCGGTGCGGCGTCTCGATGGAGATGCGGGTGCGCCGGGCCAGCAGGTCGTCCAGGTGCAGCGCGGCCTCGTGCCCGGCGGCCCACACCATCTCCGCCATGAGGTACTCCTCGGCCCCGGGGACCGGCTCCAGCAGCTCCGGCCGGTCCTCGGCGAGCGCCAGGACGTCCGGGGTGAGCGAGCCGAAGCGGTTCAGCAGGTGCTCGGCGCGGAACCGCGGGATGCCCCAGCGCCGGGAGAGGCCGTCGAGGGAGTTCACCATCGCCGCGTAGCCCTCGGCGCCCACCAGCGGGATGTTCTCCGTGACGCTCGGGGGCACCCGCCGGCTGACGTCCTGCGCGACGGCGTCCACCGCGTCCGCGGCCATGGGGCGGTAGGTCGTGTACTTGCCGCCCGCCACGGCGACGACCCCCGGCATCGGCCGGGCGACGGCGTGCTCCCGGGACAGCTGGCTGGTCGACTCGCTTTCCCCGGACAGCAGCGGGCGCAGCCCGGCGTACACCCCGGTGATGTCGTCGTGGGTCAGCGGCACCGACAGCACCTCGTTGACGTGCTCGAGGATGTAGTCGATGTCGGCGCGGCTGGCCGCCGGGTGCGCCTTGTCCAGCTCCCAGTCGGTGTCCGTGGTGCCGACGATCCAGTGGCTGCCCCACGGGATGACGAAGAGCACCGACTTCTCGGTGCGCAGGATCAGCCCGGCCTCGCCGTTGATCCGGTCCCGGGGGACGACGATGTGCACGCCCTTGCTGGCCCGCACGTGGAACCGGCCACGCCCGCCGACCAGCGTCTGGATGTCGTCGGTCCAGACCCCGGTGGCGTTGACGACCACCTCGCTGCGGACGTCGACCTCCTCCCCGGTCTCCACGTCGCGGACCCGGGCGCCCACCACCCGCCCGCCGGCGTGCTCGAAGGCGACGACCTCGGCCGAGTTGAGGACGGTGGCCCCGTAGGTCGCGGCGGTGCGGGCGACGGTCAGGGTGTGCCGCGCGTCGTCGGCCTGGGCGTCGTAGTAGCGGACGGCGCCGACGAGCGCGTCCGGCCGGAGCGCGGGGAACATCCGGCGCGCCCCGGTGCGGGTCAGGTGCTTCTGCGCGGGCATCGGCTCGGAGAGCGCGCCGAGCCGGGCCAGCCCGTCGTAGAGCGCGAGGCCGGCGGTCACGTAGGGCCGCTCCCAGCCGCGGTGGGTGAGCGGGTAGAGGAAGGGCACCGGCTTGACCAGGTGCGGGGCGAGCCGGTTCACGGAGAGGTCGCGCTCGTGCAGCGCCTCGCGGACCAGCCCGAAGTCGAACTGCTCCAGGTAGCGCAGCCCGCCGTGGAAGAGCTTGGAGGACCGGGAGGAGGTCCCGCTGGCGAAGTCCCGCGCCTCGACGAGGGCCGTGCGCAGACCGCGGGTCGCGGCGTCCAGCGCGACCCCGGCCCCGGTCACACCGCCGCCGACGACGAGGACCTCGAAGCCCCCCTCGGCGAGCTCGGCCCAGGCCTTGGCGCGCTGCTCCGGCCCGAGCGGGCGTACTGCCGTCATCTGCACTCCCCGGGGATGCCCGCCCACCGGGCGGGACGCGCTGGTGAGGGCGCCGGAGCGGCGCGCCTCGGTGTCACTGCCCTCGGCCGCGGGGCGGGCGCGCCGTCCCGCGACCGGCTGGGCCCACGGTAGGTCGGCCCCGGCGCGGCGTCGACGCAGCACGTCCGACATCGTCGTACCGGCGGGAGGGGACGCGGCACCCCGGATGCCCTAGCGTCGCGCCATGCCGGGCACCGTGCAGTCCGTCGAACGAGCGGCGGCGATCCTCCACGTCGTGGCGGCGGCGCGCGGCGCGCTCGGCGTCACCGACATCGCCGAGGCCGTCGGGCTGGCCAAGACCACCACCCACGGCCTGCTGCGCACCCTGCTGCACGTCGGGTTCGTGGAGCAGGACCGGGAGACCGGCCGGTACACCGTCGGCTCCGGCCTGCGCCGGCTGGGCACGCCGCTCGACGTCAACGAGGTGCGGTCGCGCGCCTCGAACTGGGCCGACGCGCTGGCCGCCCGCAGCGGGCACACGGTGCGGCTGGCCACCCTCGCCGGCGAGGAGGAGGTGGTCGTCGTCCACCACGTCTTCCGGCCCGACGACTCGGCGCAGGAGCTGGAGGTCGGGGTCACGCTGCCCGCCCGGACCACCGGGCTGGGCAAGGTCCTGCTGGCGCACGCGCCCGACCCCCGGACGGCGCGGAACGGGCACGGTGGGCGGGCCGCCGAGCTGGCCGAGGTGCGGGCCCGCGGCTGGGCCGCCGAGCGGGGCGAGCACGAGCCCGGGCGCGGGTGCATCGCCGCGCCCGTCCGCGGCCCCGGCGGCCCGGTGGTCGCCGCGCTCGGGGTGAGCGGGCCGGTGACCTCGCTGTTCGACGGGCGCGGCGCCCCCCGCGGTCTGCTGCTGGGCATGGTCACCGACGCGGCCGCCGCCGTCTCCCGCGAGCTGGGGTACGGCGGTGCCTGACCGCTACGTGCTCGCCGTCGACCAGGGGACGACGTCGACCCGGTCGCTCGTGTTCGACCGCGGTGGCCGCATGGTCGCCGTCCGCCAGCGCGAGCACCGCCAGCACTTCCCCCGGCCGGGCTGGGTCGAGCACGACCCGATGGAGATCTGGGCGAACACCCGGTGGACGGCCGACGAGGTGCTGGCCGACGTCGGCGCGGCGGGCTCGGTCGTCGCGCTGGGCATCGCGAACCAGCGCGAGACCACGGTCGTCTGGGACCGGGCGACGGGCCGGCCCGTGCTGCGCGCGCTGGTCTGGCAGGACACGCGCACCGCGGAGCTGGTCGCGGAGCTCTGCGCGCGCCCGGACGCCGAGCTCGTCCGCGAGCGCAGCGGCATGGCCATCGCCGGCTACTTCTCCGGGCCGCGGCTGCGCTGGATCCTCGAGCACGTGCCCCGCGCCCGGGAGCGGGCCGAACGCGGGGAGCTGCTGTTCGGCACGATGGAGACCTGGCTGATCTGGAACCTCACCGGTGGCCCGGAGGGCGGCCGGCACGTCACCGACGTGACGAACGCCAGCCGCACCCTGCTCATGGACGTGCGCACCTGCCGGTGGGACCCCGAGCTGCTGGCCTTCTTCGGCATCCCCGCAGCGATGCTGCCGGAGATCCGGCCCTCGGTGGGCATGCTCGGCACGGCGACCGCGCTCGCCCGCCCGCTGCCGATCACCGGCGCGCTCGGCGACCAGCAGGCCGCGCTCTTCGGGCAGGCGTGCTTCGCGCCGGGCGAGGCGAAGTGCACCTACGGCACCGGGAGCTTCCTGCTGCAGAACACCGGCACCGAGCTGGTGCGCACCCGCTCCGGGTCGATCAGCACGGTCGCCTACCAGCTGGCGGGCGAGCCGGTGCGGTACGCGCTGGAGGGCTCCGTCGCCGTGGCCGGCGCCCTGGTGCAGTGGCTGCGCGACGGGCTCGGGCTGATCGCCACCGCCCCTGAGGTCGAGACCCTCGCCCGCACGGTGGAGGACAACGGCGGCTGCTACGTCGTGCCCGCGTTCTCCGGCCTGCTGGCCCCGCACTGGCGGGGCGAGGCGCGCGGGCTGGTGGCCGGGCTGACCTCCTACGTCGGCAAGGGCCACCTGGCCCGGGCGGTGCTGGAGGCCACCGGCTGGCAGACCCGCGACGTCGTCCGGGCGATGGCCGCCGACTCCGGGCTGTCGCTCCCCGCGCTCCGGGTGGACGGCGGGATGACCACCAACAACCTGCTGATGCAGTTCATCGCCGACGTGCTCGACACCCCGGTGGTCCGCCCGATGGTGGGGGAGACGGTGTCGCTCGGGGCCGCGTACGCCGCCGGGCTGGCGGTCGGTGTCTGGTCCGACGTCGAGGCGCTGCGCCGCAACTGGCACCGGGCGGCGCAGTGGACGCCCTCGGCCGAGGCGGCCCGGGCGCTGGCCGCGGAGTACCCGCGGTGGGAGCGGGCGGTGCAGCTCAGCATCGCGTGGGGGGCGCCCTGACCGAGCTGTCCGATGATGTCGAACCCGCGCTGTTGTCCAGGTCACAGCCGGGCTCCTACGGTCCGCGGGACGGGTCCGCTGGGGATCGCCCCGGGCCCGTGGACATCCACCGTCCGCGGCGTCGCGGGCCCACCGGGAGGAGCACCCACACGTGGACACCACGAGCCTCTGGACGGTCTTCGGCAGCGAAGTGCTCGGCACCGGCATCCTGCTCCTGCTGGGTGTCGGGGTGGTCGCCAACGTCGCGCTGCCCAAGACCTTCGGCAACGGCGGGGGCTGGATCGTCATCATCTTCGGCTGGGGGCTGGCCGTCTTCGCCGGCGTCTTCGCGGGCGCGTCGTCCGGGGCGCACATCAACCCGGCCGTCACGGTCGGCCTGCTGGTGAGCGGCACCGACACCTACACCGAGGGCGTCCCCGTCACCGTGGCCAGCACGCTGGTCTACTTCGCCGGCCAGCTGGTCGGGGCCTTCGTCGGCGCGGTGCTCGCCTACCTGGCCTACTACGGGCACTACAACGACCCGGAGGCCGCCGGGACCCAGCTGGGCACCTTCGCCACCGGGCCGGCGACCGGCACGATCAAGGACAACGTGATCAGCGAGGTCATCGGCACGTTCGTCCTCGTCTACATCATCCTGCGGTTCGGCGACACGCCCACCCAGCTCGGCCCGCTGGCCGTCGCCCTGCTGGTGGTCGGCATCGGCGCCTCCCTCGGGGGGCCCACCGGCTACGCCATCAACCCCGCCCGCGACCTCGGGCCGCGCCTCGCCCACGCCGTCCTGCCCATCCGGGGCAAGGGCGGCAGCAACTGGGGGTACGCGTGGGTCCCGATCGTGGGCCCGATCGTCGGCGCCGTCCTCGCGGGCGGCCTGTCGCACGTCCCGTTCTGACCGCCCCACCGAGAGGAACAGCCATGCCGCAGTACGTCGCAGCCATCGACCAGGGCACCACGAGCACCCGCTGCATGCTCTTCGACCACGACGGCGCCGTGGTGTCGGTCGGGCAGAAGGAGCACGAGCAGATCTTCCCGAGGGCCGGGTGGGTGGAGCACGACGCCCTGGAGATCTGGCGCAACACCCGCGAGGTGGTCGGCCAGGCCATCGCCCGCAGCGACGCCGGGCCCGCCGACATCGTCGCCGTCGGCATCACCAACCAGCGGGAGACCGCCGTCGTCTGGGACCGGGCGACGGGGGAGCCGGTCTACAACGCCATCGTCTGGCAGGACACCCGCACCACGAAGATCATCGAGGACCTCGGTGCGCTGGGCGGCGGGGCCGACCGGTACAAGGACCGGGTCGGGCTGCCGCTGGCCACCTACTTCGCCGGGCCCAAGGTCCGCTGGATCCTCGACAACGTCGAGGGCGCCCGCGAGCGGGCCGAGCGCGGTGAGCTGCTCATGGGCACCATCGACTCCTGGCTGATGTGGAACATGACCGGCGGTGCCGACGGCGGCCAGCACCTCACCGACGTCTCCAACGCCTCGCGCACGATGCTCATGGACTACCGGACGCTCGCCTGGGACGAGTCCATCGCCGAGGAGATGGGCATCCCGGTGTCGATGCTGCCGGAGATCCGGTCCAACTCCGAGGAGTACGGGCGGGGCCGGAAGGCCGGCTTCCTCGCCGGGGTGCCGATCGCGGGGTCGCTGGGGGACCAGCAGGCGGCGACGTTCGGGCAGGTCTGCTTCGAGCGCGGGATGGCCAAGAACACCTACGGCACCGGCAACTTCATGCTGCTGAACACCGGCGAGGAGGCCGTCCCCTCGCAGAACGGCCTGCTCACGACGCTGTGCTACCAGCTCGGCGACGCCAAGCCGGTGTACGCGCTGGAGGGCTCCATCGCCGTCACCGGTTCGCTGGTGCAGTGGGTGCGCGACAACCTCGGGATGATCGGGAGCGCCCCGGAGATCGAGGACCTGGCGCGCTCGGTGGAGGACAACGGCGGCTCCTACTTCGTCCCGGCGTTCTCCGGGCTGTTCGCCCCGCACTGGCGGTCCGACGCCCGCGGCGCCGTCGTCGGCCTGACCCGGTACGTGAACAAGGGCCACCTCGCCCGGGCGGTGCTGGAGGCGACGGCCTACCAGACCCGCGAGGTGCTGGACGCCATGAACGCCGACTCCGGCGTCGACCTGACCGAGCTCCGGGTGGACGGCGGGATGGTCGGCAACGAGCTGCTCATGCAGTTCCAGGCCGACCTGCTCGACGTCCCGGTGATCCGCCCGAAGATCGCCGAGACGACGGCGCTGGGCGCCGCCTACGCGGCCGGCCTCGCGGTGGGCTTCTGGTCCGACCTCGACGAGCTGACCGCCAAGTGGGCCGAGGACAAGCGCTGGGAGCCGCAGATGGCGGCCGAGGAGCGGGAGCGCAACTACCGCAACTGGCAGAAGGCGGTCACCAAGTCGCTGGACTGGGTCGACGAGGACGTCAGCTGAGCCGACTAGCTTGCGTAACTGACTAGTCAGCCGTACTGTCCAGCGCGTGACGGAGGAGCGCTGGCCCGGCGAGTGGATGCGCGGTGTGCTCTCGCTGTGCGTGCTGCGTGTCGTCGCCGACGGGCCGACGTACGGCTACGCGATCGCCGCACGGCTCGCCGAGGCAGGCCTCGGGTCGGTCAAGGGCGGCACGCTGTACCCGATCCTCACCCGGCTGGAGGCCGAGGGGCTGGTCTCGTCGTCCTGGGCGGCGGGCGAGGCCGGCCCCGGCCGCAAGTTCTTCACCCTGACCGCCGCCGGTGGGCAGGCCCTGCACGAGCGCGCCGCCCAGTGGCGCGTGTTCACGGAGCGGGCCGCCGGCCTGCTCGCGTCCCCGTCCGTCCCCGCCTGAGGAGCCCGCCATGGGGAAGGTCCTGAACAGCACCGAGCAGGCCTGGTGCGACGACCTGCTGCTGCGCCTGCGCCTGCGTGACGTGCCGGGCACGCGGATCGGCGAGGTGCTCGCCGAGGTGGAGAGCCACGTCGCCGAGACCGGCGAGCACCCGCGGGAGGCGTTCGGCCCGCCGCGGGAGTACGCCGACCAGGTGGCCGACGCCCTGGGCATCCGCCCCGTGGGCACGTGGGCGTGGGTCCGCGGGTCGCTCGGCGTCCGGGACCTGCTCGTGGCCGTGCTCACCGGCCTCGGCGGGTTCGCCACGGCCGAGGGGCTGTGGTCGCTCGCCGCCGGCGACCGCTCGCTGTTCGGCCTGCCCGCCTGGGCGGTCGCCGCGGCCGGTGCCCTCGTCCTGGCCGCCTGCACCGCGCGCTTCGTGCTCGCGGCGCGGCGGGGGGACGACGCCGACCCGGTCCTCGACCCCCGCACCGGCGCCGACATGGTGCCTTTCACCCGGAAGCAGGTGGCCCTCCTGGCCGGCCTCCCGGTGCTGCTGCTCGCCATGACCGTGGTCGGCGGCCTGCTCAGCCGCTGACGGCCACGGCGTCAGCCGCGAGCGACGGCGTCAGCCGCGAGCGACGGCGTCAGCCGCCGAGCGCGGTGGCGACGACGGCGCGGGCCTCCTCCTGCACCTGCGCGAGGTGCTCGGGCCCGCGGAAGGACTCGGCGTAGATCTTGTAGACGTCCTCGGTGCCCGAGGGGCGGGCGGCGAACCAGGCGTTCTCGGTGGTCACCTTGAGGCCGCCGATCGGGGCGTCGTTGCCGGGTGCGCGGGTCAGCTTGGCGGTGATCGGCTCGCCGGCCAGCTCGGTGGCGGCGACGTCCTCGGGGGAGAGCTTGCCCAGCGCCGCCTTCTCCGCGCGGGACGCCGGGGCGTCGATGCGGGCGTACGCGGACTCGCCGAAGTGGTCGGTGAGCTGCTTGTGCAGCGTGGAGGGGGACCGTCCGGTGACGGCCTGGACCTCCGCGGCCAGCAGCGCGAGCAGGATGCCGTCCTTGTCCGTCGTCCAGACGCCGCCGTCGCGGCGCAGGAACGAGGCACCGGCGGACTCCTCGCCGCCGAAGGCCACCGAGCCGTCGAGCAGGCCCGGGACGAACCACTTGAAGCCGACGGGCACCTCGACCAGCGTCCGGTCCAGGTCGGCGACCACGCGGTCGATCAGCGAGCTGGACACCAGGGTCTTGCCGACGGCGACCTCCTTCGCCCAGCCGGGGCGGTGGCTGAGCAGGTAGGCGATCGCGACGGCGAGGAAGTGGTTGGGGTTCATCAGCCCGCCGTCGGGGGTGACGATGCCGTGCCGGTCCGCGTCGGCGTCGTTGCCCGTGGCGATCTGGAACTCGTGCCGGCGCTGGACCAGGGACGCCATCGCGTGCGGGGACGAGCAGTCCATCCGGATCTTGCCGTCCCAGTCCAGCGTCATGAACCGCCAGGTGGGGTCGACCAGCGGGTTGACCACGGTGAGGTCGAGGCGGTGCCGCTCGGCGATCGCGGCCCAGTAGTCGACGCTGGCGCCGCCCAGCGGGTCGGCACCGATCCGGACGCCCGCGTCGCGGATGGCGTCCAGGTCGACGACCTGGGGCAGGTCGTCGACGTAGGTGCCCAGGAAGTCGTAGGTCTCCGCGGCGGCGCGCGCCTGCTCCACCGGCACCCGGCGGACGCCGCTGAGCCCGGCGCGCAGCAGGTCGTTGGCGCGACCGGCGATCCACCCCGTGGCGTCGGTGTCGGCCGGCCCGCCGCTGGGCGGGTTGTACTTGAACCCGCCGTCGCGCGGCGGGTTGTGCGAGGGGGTGACGACGATGCCGTCGGCCAGGCCCTGCTGCTTGCCCTGGTTGGCCCGCAGGATCGCGTGGCTGATCGCCGGCGTGGGGGTGTAGCGGCCTGCGGCGTCGACCAGCACGGTCACGTCATTGGCGGCCAGCACCTCCAGCGCCGTCGCCCAGGCGGGCTCGGAGAGCGCGTGGGTGTCCCGGCCGAGGAAGAGCGGCCCGTCGAAGCCCTGCTCGGCCCGGTACTCGCAGATCGCCTGCGTGGTCGCGAGGATGTGCGCCTCGTTGAACGCCGCGTCGAACGACGACCCGCGGTGGCCGGAGGTGCCGAACACCACCTGCTGGGCGGGCTCGGCCGGATCCGGTTCGACGGTGTAGTACGCGCTGACCAGCGATGCCACGTCGATCAGGTCGGCGGGCTGGGCGGGCTGTCCGGCGCGGGCGTCGCTCATGCCGTTGATCTTGGCGTCCGCGCCGGTCCCGCGCGAGCTCAGCCGCCCCGGCGGGGCTCGCCCCGGTAGGTGCCGAACTGCCAGAGGTTGCCCTCGGGGTCGCGGGCGGCGAAGTCCCGGGAGCCGTGGTCGGTCTCGTAGGGCGGCCGGACGATCTCGGCACCGGCGGCGACGGCGCGGGCGTGCACGGCGTCCGGGTCGGCGGTGACGACGTAGCAGCCGGTGGCCTGCACCGGCCACTGCCCGCCGTCGTCGCGCACCGAGCCGAGCATGACGCCGCCGCCCTCGGGCCAGTCGATCTGGGCGTGGTCGACGCGGTCGCCCTCGCCGTAGGTGACGGTCTCCTCGAAGCCGAAGGCGTCGACGAGGAAGCGGATGAGCCCGCGGGCGTCGCGGGCGCGGAAGGCGGGCCACACCTGCGGCGGCGGGGCCTGACCCGCGGCGGGTGCCTGGGCGGTGGTCGTCGGGTTCGTCATGCCCCCGACAGTGCCGCGTCCAGGGCGGAGGTGTCTTGCACGTATCCGAACTCCGCGGCCAGCCAGCGGGTCGGCGCCAGGCCGGCGAACGCCGTCCACTCCCGGGTCAGGTGCGCCTGGTCGCTGAACCCCGCGGCGACGGCGAGCGCGGCGAGGTCGGGCGGCAGACCGCGCGCGACGCGGCCGGCCAGGGCGCGGCGGGCCCGGTCGAACCGCACCACGCGCGCCGCCTCCTTCGGGTTCAGCCCGGTCTCGGCGCGGAACCGCCGCTCCAGGTACCGGGTGGACCAGCCGACCCGGGCGGCCACCTCGGCGACGCGGAGCCGGCCGCCGCCCGCCGTCGTCAGCCGCCAGGCCTCGGCCACCTCCGCCGGGACGCCGTCGGTGCCGCGCAGCCGGCGCAGCAGCGCCCGGTCGAGCGCGGCGAACCGGGCCGGCCAGCCGTCGGCGGCGCGGAGCCGCGCGAGAAGCTCCTCGGCCGGCGGGCCGAGCAGGTCGGCCAGCGCGACGTCCACCGAGGCCAGTACTCCGGCGGGCAGGCCGAGCAGCGCCCGGGCACCCAGCGGCGTGAGGGAGAGCTGGATGCCGGCCTGCCGGCCGGGGTGGACGATCCGCGCCGGGCGGGTGTGCAGCCCGCCGACCAGGGCGTCGAAGCGGCCGGGGGACTGCGCCGGGTCCGGGTGCGCGGCCATCTCCAGCGGCTCGTCGAGGGTGAGGACGACGGTCAGCCAGGGGGAGGGGAGGCCCAGGTGCTCGCCGGGCGGGAAGCCCTCGTGCCGGTAGCCCAGCGCGGCCGCGACGTGCGGGCGCAGCGCCGGGTGCGGGCGGTGCACCACCGACTCCTGCCGCACCCGGCCAGGATGGCAGCGGCCGGCTCAGGGCTCCAGAGCGGTCGATGCGGTCCCAGCGGGGCGCGTCCCGTTGCCACGCGGGTCGAGCCGCGCCACCGACCGTCGAGCCGTGCCCTGGTGCGGCTCAACAGTCGGTGGGGCGTCTCGACGGTGCCTTCGTGCCTGGCTCGGCCTCGTCCGCCGTGCTCAGTAGCCGGTGAAGGAGGCGACCCCGAAGAGGAGGAACAGGGCGAAGAACCCGACCCCGATCCAGCCGAGCACGATCCCCGCCGTCGCCATGCCGCCGCCGGACTCGCCTCTCTCCCGGATCTGCCGCTGGGCGGTGTAGCCGAAGACCAGCGCCAGGATGCTGCCGATCCAGTACAGCCAGAGGATGCCCAGCACCAGCGAGGCGATGGCCATGCCGTTGGTGCGCTGCGGCGGTGCGTACGGGTAGCCGCCGTACGGCTGGCCGTAGGGACCGGGGTAGGGCTGCCCGTAGGGCACGGGCTGGGGCGGGCCCTGGGAGCCGCCGGGCTGAGCCGGAGCGCCGTAGGGCGCCGGCTGCTGACCCCAGGCCGCCGGTGCCGGCCGGTACGGGTCGTCGGCGCCGGGGTGGTGCGGATCGGGGTACGTCATCTGCTCGCTCCTGGGCTGGGGCGCCGGGAGCACGTCCCCGGCGTTCGCACCATCGTGACGGTCGTCGGGGATCGGACGGACGCGCCGCGCGGCACCGGCCACCCCGACGGGGGAGCCGGCAGAGCTACGGGACCCTGCACCCGCCGGCGCCGTCACACGTCTCGATCGGCGCCGTGACGGGCGCGTCGCCATCAACGTTCTGACCTGCGATTTCTGTCATACCCCACCCCTACTGTCCGGGTGTCGGTCGAGGTCCTCGCAGGAGGGAGCGCGCACGTGTCCGAGCTGCGGTCGGCCCTCGACGAGTTGGCGTCGATCGACCTGGGCGAGCTGTCCGACGGCACCTTGCTCGACCTGGTCGGCGAGCTGAGCACCACGGTCAACCGGATCACCGCGGCGCTGACCACGGCGGTGCGGGCCTCGGACCGGCGGGAGGCCTACCGCCGCGACGGCGCGGTGTCCATGCAGGCGTGGCTGCGCGGCTCGTGCCGGATGGCACCGGAGCTGGCGTCCGCGACGGTGTCCACCGGCCGGCGGCTCGAACAACTGCCGGAGACGGCGGCGGCGTTCGCCGCCGGGACGATCAGCGCCACCCACGCCCGGGTGATCACCAAGGCCATGACCCCGCGCCGGATCGCGAAGGCCGCCGAGCTGGGCATCGACCTGGCCGAGACCGACGCCATCCTGGCCGACCTGGCACGGGCCACCGGCCCGCACGACACCGCCCGCGGGGTCAAGGAGTGGGTCGCCGGGGTGGACCCCGACGGCACCCTGGACGACGCCGCCGACGTGCGCCGCCGGTTCACCATGGCCCCCGGCCTGGACGGGCGGGTGCACCTGCGCGGCGAACTGGACGCCGTCGGCGGGGAGTACGTGCACACCGCGCTGGCCGCGCTCATGAACGGCGACCGCCCCGCCGGCGATCTCCGCTGCCATGCCGAGCGGCAGGCCGACGCCCTGGTGGCGCTGGCCCGCGGCGCCCTGGACGGCGGGGCGCTGCCGGCCGTGCGCGCGGAACGCCCGCACGTGCGCGTGACGATCGACTGGTTCGCCCTGTGCGCCGCCCGCGGCGCCCCTGGCGTGGCCGGCGGCTCGCTGGGCTGGGCCGGGCCGATCAACCCCGAGACCGCCCGCCGGCTGGCCTGCGACGCCGGCGTCGCCCGCGTCATCACCGGGCCGGACGGGCTGCCCCTGGACGTCGGCCGCGCCCAGCGGACCTCCTCGGCGGCGATCCGCCGGGCCATCGAGATCCGCGACGCCCACTGCGTCTTCACCGGCTGCGATGCACCGCCGGAGTGGTGCGACGTGCACCACGTCGTGCACTGGGCCCACGGCGGGCCGACCAGCTGCGACAACGGCGCACTGCTCTGCGAACGGCACCACACGTCCGTCCACGAAGGCGGGTTCACCATCCGCCGCGACCCCGGCACCGGCCGCTGGCATACCCACCGCCCCGACGGGACCGAGATCCTCAGCCGCGCCGGTCCCTGACCCGCCAGCGGCACCGCCGCCGTCCGCTACGCGCCGCGCGGGGCGTACATGATCACCGCGACGCCGACGAGGCAGATCAGCGCGCCGGCGACGTCGTACCGGTCGGGCCGGAACCCGTCGACGGCCATGCCCCACGCCAGGGACCCCGCGACGAAGACGCCGCCGTACGCGGCGAGGATCCGGCCGAAGTTCGCATCGGGCTGCAGCGTGGCCACGAAGCCGTACAGCCCCAGCGCGACCACCCCGGCCCCTATCCACGCCCAGCCGCGGTGCTCGCGCACCCCCTGCCAGACCAGCCAGGCGCCCCCGATCTCGGCCAGCGCCGCCAGGGCGAAGAGGAGCAGCGACCGGGTGACGGTCACCCCTCCACCGCGTCCAGGCCCTGCGACCTCTTCTCGACTCCGTCGAGGAACCGGCGCAGCGTCTCCAGGAAGACCTCGGGCTGCTCCGAGTGCACCCAGTGCCCGGCGTTCTTCACCTTCACCAGCCGCGTGGCGGGGAAGAGCGCGTCCATGCGCGGCCGGTCCTCGGGCAGCACGTAGTGCGAGTTGGCGCCCGCGATCCACAGCACCGGCCCGTCGAACGCCGCGCCCGCCGGGGGCTCGGGGAAGCCGCGCAGCTCCCCGAGGTCCCGCTCCAGGAGCTCCAGGTTCAGCCGCCAGTGCCAGCCGTCGCCCTCCTCCTGCCGGCTGAGGCTCTGCAGCAGGAAGCTGCGGACCATCCGGCTGGGGACGGCGGTGCGCAGGGCGGCGTCGGCGTCGGACCGGGACTCCAGCGCCTCGAGGTCGATCGCCCGCATCGCGGCGATGAACGCGGCGAACGGGGAGGCCTCCTCGTCGGGGTCCTCGGTGCGGCCGCCCTTCAGCGGGTACTCGACCGGGGCGATGTCGACGACGACGAGCGCGCGCAGCAGCTCCGGCCGGCGCAGCGCCAGCTGCATCGCGACCTTGCCGCCCATGGAGTGGCCGACCAGCGTGGCCGGCTCGCCATAGGACTCGAGCTCCGCGGCGACCAGCTCGGCCATGTCCACGTAGTCGACCCGGTCGGTCCACGGGGAGTGGCCGTGGTTGGGCAGGTCCAGCAGCGTCACCCGGTGGTCGTCGGCCAGGCCCTTGGCGATCGTCGTCCAGTTCTTCCCCCGGCCGAACAGGCCGTGCACGAAGACCACGCGCGGGCCGACCTCACCCAGCGTCCGGGCGTGCAGGGCTTCCTCGGCGTTCTCCGTCACCGGGCGATTCCACCAGAGCCGGCGGTGCCGCGCGGCCCCGCGGTCACTCCAGGACGACCTCCGTCTCGCCGGTGGCCGCGTCCAGCGTGATGTACCCGCCCTCGAAGTCCGTCCGGCTGCCGCCCGCGGCGTCGTACACCCCGCTCACCGGGTAGCCGAGCGGGCCGAGCTCCCAGCCGGTCCCGCCCCAGCGCGACCAGATGGGCCCGTAGACCTCGTGCGCGCCCGTCCTCGGCGTGAAGTAGATGGACGCCCCGTCGCTCCGGGAGAAGTTCTGGTAGCGGCCCACCCCGTCCGGGGAACCGCGCTCACCGGTGATCGGGTAGCCCAGCGGGCCGAGTTCGTAGGACAGCGCCGCGTAGTGCCCGTGGATGGCCCCGTAGATCTCGTGCGCCCCCGTCGCCGGCGTGAAGTAGATCGTCCCCGGGCGCGCGAAGTTCTGGTAGCGGCCCACCCCGTCCGGGGAACCGCGCTCCCCGGTCGTCGGGTAGCCCAGCAGTCCCAGCTCGTAGCCCAGCGCCCCGTAGTGCCCACGGATGGCCCCGTAGATCTCGTGGGCCCCCGTCGCCGGGCTGGCGTAGATCGTCGCCGGCCGGGCGAAGTTCTGGTATGCCCCGACACCGTCGGGCGAGCGCCGCTCCCAGTCCACCGGTGCGCCGAGGATCCCGCCCTCCTGACCCAGGGCGCGGTACCGCTGCTCGACCGCCGACCAGGCGACGGAGACGCCCAGGAGCCGCCCGGCCTGCTCCCGCTCGGCGATGACCGGCCACACGTTGGCGTGGCACCCCTGCAGCGAGATCGACTGCTGCTGCATCACCCACGCGGTCCGGCCGGCGGAGGGGCAGTCGGTGTGCCCGATGCCGACCCAGTGCCCGACCTCGTGGTTGATGACGTAGCGCTGGTAGGTGTCGATCCCGTGCGGCCACGACGCCGTGCCCAACCGCCAGCGCTCGTCGTTGATGTAGACCGAGCGCCCCACCCGGCAGCTCCACTGGGCGCTGCACCCCGGTGACGCCGCGGCGATCACCGACGGCGCGGCCAGGACGAGGTCGAAGTCGCTGCCCGAGGCGACCTGCTGGAACGCCACGGTGCCGCCGAGACTCCACCCGCGGGGATCGGTGAGCGCGTCGCGTGCGACGTCGGTGAAGTGCCCGAGATCGCCGGAGACCGCGCCCCGCGTGGACACCGTGTAGGTCACCGTGCGCTCCGCGGCGGACGCGCCGGCGGGTTGCAGGACGACCGCCGCCACCGCGACGAGCGTGACGAGCAGGAGGCGCAGGGCTCGGGTCATGAGGTCCTCCGGCGCGGGCAGCGGTGCCCGCGCGTCGCATCCGGGGGCCGGCGGACGGCGGGGGCCGAGCGCGCCGGTTGCTGTCGCCGACCGGTCTACCGCACCGGGGCCGCCCCGTGGCATGTCGATCTCGTGGCGATCCGAGAAGCGGCGCGCCCGCCTCCTGCCCGGGACCGTCGCCCCCGGCCTCTACCGTGCCGGGAGGTCGACAGGGGGATGCACATGCCAGGACGGCGCCGGAGCGCGAGCGCGCGCACCCGACGGACGACGGCGGCGGCGACGCGCACGGCGAGCCCGCGGAAGGCGACCGCGCGGAAGCCCGCCCCGAGGAAGGCCGCACCCGAGCTGCCCACCGCCCGCCCGGGCGAGCGGGTGTGGGTGCTCGCCGTGCCGTTCCGCGCCCCCGCCCCGGGCGCCGTCTGGCACGCCGGGCTGCAGGCGCACGTGTGGGTGGGCGCGGTGCTGCCGCCGGAGCTCGCGCCCTACGACCCGCCCGCCTACAGCCTGGAGCGCTTCCTCGAGGACGAGCTCAACGAGGCGCCGCGCCCGCTGCCGGCGACCCCTGCCCTGGTGCCGCGCCCCCAGCAGGAGGAGGGCGCCGCGGTCGTCGCCGCGCACGCCGCCGCAGGCGGCCGGGTGTTCCTGCTCGGCGACGACCCGGGAGTCGGCAAGACCGGGACGGCGATCCTCGCGGTGCACGAGATCGCCGCGCAGCGGCCGGTGCGCACCGTGCTGGTCATCGCCGACCGGCCGGCCGCGATCACCATCCCGCACTGGGCCCGCTCGATCGCCGGCTTCGGCGACGGCGGCCTGCGTTGGTGCGTCACCACGTGGGACCGGCTGGGCAAGGTGGCGAAGCTGCACTTCGACGTCGTCGTGGCCGACGAGGCGCACATGGTGCGGCACACGACGACGCAGCGGTGGAAGCACTGGAAGGCCGTCTCCGGTGCCGCGCGGGTCAAGGACACCCCGTACGTGCTCGCCGCGACCGCGACCCCGGCGCACACGCCGCTGGAGCTGCCCTACCTGGCGCCGGAGTTCGCCGCCCGGCACGGGGAGCCCATCAAGGAGTGGGCCGACCTCCCGAAGGCGCTCGAGCGGCACACGTTCCACGTGGAACGTGGCCGCTACGGCTGGCAGTGGACCGAGGACGCCGACGAGCGCCGCGCGGACCTGGCCCGCCTGCAGTCCTGGCTCGCCGACGCCGACCCGCCCGCCACGCTGCACCGCGCGGCGCCCTGGGGGCCGGTGTCGGTGACCGGGACGCCGGTGCTGCTCACCCCGGCCGAGCGGGCGCAGTACGAGGCCGAGTGGTCGGAGTTCCGGGCGGAGATGCAGCTGGCCCGGCGCGGCCGGCAGACCGCCCGCGGCCGGGCGGCGCTGCTGCGGTTCCGCCAGAAGGCCGGGCTGATCCGGGTCCAGGCGACGGTCGACTGGGTGCGAGCCCAGGTGGAGGCCGAGCGCCAGGTGGCGGTGTCGGTCGAGTTCGTGGAGACGGCGGCCGACCCGATCCGCGAGGCGCTGCTCGACGCCGGCATCCCGGTGGCCTCGATCTACGGCCGCGACCGGTTCGACGTCGAGGCCGAGCGGCTGCGGTTCCAGCGCGGCGAGGCCGCTGTCTGCGTCTTCACCGTCACCGCCTCGATCAGCCTGCACGCCGGCGAGCTGCTGCCCGGCGGGTCCACGGCGTCGGAGACCCCGCGGGTGGGGCTGTTCCACCAGCCGCGCTTCTCCGGCATCCAGGCCCGGCAGGTCACCGGGCGCACCCACCGGGACGGGCGCAGTTCGCCGTGGCGGGTGGCGTTCGCGGCCGACACGGTGGAGGAGCAGGTCGCGCGGGTCATGGTCGAGCGGCTGGCGGTCAGCGGCTCGACGGCCGGGGCGGACACCTCGTCGCTGCAGGAGATCGCCGAGCTGCTCGACGCCGACTGGCTACCCGCGGCCGCGCTCACCGAGGGCTGATTCCCGGCCGGGTGCCGGGCCGGGTCAGCACCGGGGGAGCGTGCGGTCGTCCGGCAGCGTGCGCCCGGCCAGCAGCGCGACGAGCCGGCCGGCGTCCGCCCGGACGACCGCGCCCTCGCCCCAGGTCCGAGCGGTGTCGGTGGCCTCGAGCCGCGCACCGGACAGGTCGACGCCGAAGACCGCGCCGCCCGCCGCGACGAGGTGGTCCAGGACGGCGAGCACCGCGTCGGCCGGCGCGACCGGCGGCCGGTCGAGGGCCACGGTCACGTCGAGGGAGTGGACGACGGCGTGGGTCAGCGCGCCCGTCGCGCCACCACCCGGCGGCTCCCAGCGGTGCAGCGCCGGGGAGCGCAGCCCGCCCAGCAGCTCGGCGGCCGGGAGGGAGGCGTCCCGGTCCGCCACCGCGTCGGAGAGCCGGCCGAAGTCCCCACCCGCGGCCGCCAGCTCGGCGCCGAACCGCTCCGGCGTCAGCCGCACCGGCATGGTCACGTGCGCCACGACGTGCCGGGTCAGCCACCCGGCGCACAGCGTCGGCCGGTCCCACGCGTCCTGCTCGGCGTCCGGCAGGTCGGCCAGGCCGCCGTACGTCGCCGCCACCCACCGCCCGACGTCGCCACCACCGCCGCCGTGCCCGTTCCCGGTCATCCCGTCTCCCTCCACCCGGCCGCACGGGATGAGACAGCCGCCGGCCGCGGAAGTCATCGCCCGGTCACCGCAGGCACCCACCTGCGGGACAGCGGTCGCGGGCTGCGCTAGGTTCGGAGCCGTACGTGGCACGGGGTGTCCCGCCCGGGACTGAGATCACACCCGCCGAACCTGCTCCAGTTCGCACTGGCGAAGGGATGTCACCGGCATGTCCGATGCCGTGGAAGTCGTCGACCTGCGCGCTGCCCGCACGGCGCTGCGCGAGACCACGCCGCTGGTCCACTGCCTGACCAACACGGTCGTGCAGACGCTGACCGCCAACGCCCTGCTCGCGGTCGGCGCCGCCCCGGCGATGGTCGACGCCCCCGAGGAGGCGGGCGACTTCGCCGCCGTCGCCTCCGCCGTCCTGGTCAACGTCGGCACGGTCAACGCCCGCACCGCGGAGGCGATGCGGCTGGCCGCCGGGTCGGCCCGGGCGGCGGGCACCCCGTGGGTGCTCGACCCGGTCGCCGTCGGTGGCCTCGCCTTCCGGACGACGCTCGCCGGGGAGCTGGCGGCGCTCGCCCCCGCCGTCGTCCGGGGCAACCCCTCGGAGGTCATGGCGCTGGCCGGGGCGGGCTCCGGCGGGCGCGGCGTGGACAGCACCGCGGGCTCCGACGACGCCGCCTCCGCCGCCGCGGCGCTCGCCGGGCGCACCGGCGGCGTGGTCGCCGTCAGCGGCGAGGTGGACCTGATCACCGACGGCGCGCGCACCCTCCGTGTCGGCGGGGGCTCGGCGCTGCTGACCCGCACCACCGGCGCCGGGTGCGCGCTCGGCGCGCTGGTCGCCGCGTACGTCGCCGCGACCAGCGACCCCTTCACCGGTGCGGTCGCCGCGCACGCGCACGTCGCCCTCGCCGCCGAGCGGGCCGCGGCGGGCGCGGCCGGGCCCGGCACGTTCGCGGCGGCGTGGCTGGACGCGCTGGACGCCGTCGGCCCCGACGAACTCGCCCGCGCGGACGTGCGGAGCGCCTGATGCGCCCGGCGTTCGACCCGACCCTGTACCTGGTCACCGACACGCAGCTGTGCCGACCGCGACCGGTGGCCGACGTCGTCCGCGCCGCGGTCGCCGGTGGCGTCACCGCCGTCCAGGTGCGCGACAAGGAGGCCTCCCGCCGGGAGCTCCTCGCGCTGACCCGCTCGGTGCAGGCCGCCCTCGCCGACCGGCCGGACGTCGCGGTGGTGGTGAACGACGCCCTCGACGTCGCCCTGCTCGCCGGCGCCTCGGGCGTGCACGTCGGCCAGGAGGACCTGCCGGTGACCGAGGTGCGGGCGGCGCTCGGGCCCGACCGGCTGGTCGGCCTCTCCGTGGGCAGCGGCGCGGACCTCGCCGCCGCGCTCCACCTGCCGGAGGGCACGCTCGACCTCGTCGGCCTGAGCCCGGTGTGGGCGACACCGACCAAGCCCGAGGCCGGTCCGGGTCTGGGCCTGGCCGCCGTCCGGGAGCTGGCCGCCACCGCGCGGGCCGCGGGGCTGACCGCCGTGGCGATCGGCGGCATCGACGCCACCCGGGCGGCCGCGGCCGCGGCCACGGGCGTGCAGGGCATCTGCGTGGTCTCGGCGATCTGCGCGGCGGCAGACCCGCGGGCCGCGGCGGCGGCGCTGCGCGCCGAGCTGGCCCCGGTGGGCGCGCGATGACGCCGACCGCGCTCACCGTGGCCGGCAGCGACCCCAGCGGCGGCGCCGGGATCCAGGCCGACCTGAAGACGTTCAGCGCCCTGGCCACGTACGGGACGGCGGTGCTCACCGCCCTCACCGCGCAGAGCACCCGCGGCGTCACCGCCGTGCACCCTGTCCCGGCGGAGTTCGTGGCCCAGCAGCTGCACACGCTGCTCGACGACGTCGAGGTGCACGCCACCAAGCTCGGGATGCTCGGCAGCGCCGACGTGGTGCGCGCGGTCGCCGCGGTGCTGGCCGAGCGGCGCCCCGGCCCGGTGGTCTGCGACCCGGTGATGGTGGCGACGAGCGGCCACCGGCTCATCGACGACGACGCCGTCGCGGCGGTCCGCACCGAGCTGCTGCCGCTGGCCGATCTCATCACCCCCAACGTGCCGGAGGCCGCGGCCTTGCTGGGCACGGAACCCGCGACCGACGTCGAGGGGCTGCACGAGCAGGCGCGGGCGCTGCTGGCCCTGGGGCCGCGCGCGGTGCTGCTCAAGGGCGGCCACCTCGGCGGCCCCGAGAGCGTCGACGTCCTCGCCACCGCCGCCGGCACCACGGAGAGCCGGCGCCCCAGGATCGACACGACGGCCACCCACGGCACCGGGTGCACGCTCTCCTCGGCGCTGGCCGCGCTCGCCGCCCGCGCCGGCGGCACCCCCGACTGGCCGGCCCTGGTCGAACCCGCCCGCGACTACCTGCAGCGGGCGCTCGCCGCGGGGGGCGCGCTGCGGATCGGCGCCGGCCACGGCCCGGTGCACCACTTCGCCGGGATCTGGCCGGCGTGACCGGCTTCAGCGACCGCGCCTGGGCGGCGACGGCGGACCTCCGCCGGGCGATCGACGAGCTGCCCTTCCTCGCCGAGCTGGCCGACGGCAGCCTCGCCCCGGCGGTCTTCCGCCACTACCTGGAGCAGGACGCGCTCTACCTGGGCAGCTACGCGCGGGCGCTCGCGCTGCTGGCGGCCCGCGCCCCCGATACCGGGGCGGCGGCCTTCTGGGCGGGCTCGGCGCAGACCTGCGGGGCGGTGGAGACGCAGCTGCACGAGGACCTGCTGGCCACCGACCTGCTGGGCACCGACCTGCTGGGCGGCGCCCCGACGGCGTCGCCGACCTGCCTCGCCTACACCTCCTACCTGGTGGCGACGGCGGCGACCGCGCCCTACCCGGTCGCCGCCGCGGCCGTCCTGCCCTGCTACTGGGTGTACGCCGACGTCGGCGCCCGCCTGGCCCCGCTGGCCCGGGCGGCGGCCGAGCACCCCTACCGCCGGTGGGTCGCCACCTACGACGCCGCTCCCTTCCAGGAGGCCACGGCCACCGCCCGGCGGCTGACCGACGCCGCGGCGCACTCGGCCCCCGACCAGGAGGCCGCCATGCTCACCGCGTTCGCCGTCGCCACCCGGTACGAGCTGGAGTTCTGGCGCGCCGCCCACGCCCGTGAGCGCTGGACCGTCCCGGTCTGACCGGGGGCGGCTGCCGACGGCTCCGCCGGCCGGGCGATCATCGGTGCCATGAGGCGGGAGGCGAGCATCCTGCACCTGGACCTCGACGCCTTCTTCGCCGCGGTCGAGCAGCGCGACAAGCCCTCGCTGCGCGGCCGGCCGGTCGTCGTCGGCGGCGTGGGCGGCCGCGGCGTCGTCGCGACGGCGTCCTACGAGGCGCGGGCCTACGGCGCGCGGTCGGCGATGTCCACCGCGGAGGCCCGCCGGCGCTGCCCGCCGGGGACGGCGTTCCTCGGCGGCCGCTTCGCCGCCTACCGCCGCACCTCCGACGTCGTCATGGACCTGCTGCGCGAGCTCTCCCCGCTCGTCGAGCCGGTCTCGATCGACGAGGCGTACGTCGACCTCGCCGCCGGCCCCGCTGCCGACCTCTCGGTTTCCGGTGTGACGGAACTGGCCGCGGGTCTCAAGGAGCGCATCGCGGACGCCACCGGCGGGGTCACCGGGTCGGTCGGCATCGGCAGCTCGAAGCTCATGGCGAAGATCGCCTCCGACCTGCAGAAGCCGGACGGCCTCGTCGTCGTCCCGCCGGGCGGTGAGCTCGACGTCCTGCACCCCTTGCCGGTCACCCGGCTCGGCGGGGTGGGGCCGGCGACCGCGGAGCGGCTGCACCAGGTCGGGGTGCGCACCGTCGGTGACCTCGCTGCCAAGTCGCTGCCCGACTTGGTGGCGCTGGCCGGCCGCGCGCACGGCGCCGGGCTGCACGCCCTGGCCCGCGCCGAGGACGACCGCGCCGTCGTCCCCGACCGCGAGGTGAAGTCGGTGTCGCACGAGGAGACGTTCGAGCGGGACCTCACCGACCTCGCCGTGCTGAACCGGGAGATCGACTCGATGGCGGCCCGGGTGGGGAGCCGGCTGCGGGCCGCCGCGTACTCGGGCCGCACGGTCACGCTGAAGCTGCGGCGCTACGACTTCACGACGATCACCCGCTCGCAGACGCTGCCGCAGCCCACCGACGACGCCCGGGTCATCGCGACCACGGCCCGCCGGCTGCTCACCGAGGCCGGCACGAGCGGCGGGCTGCGGCTGCTCGGGGTCGGGGTCTCGGGGCTGTCGCTCTACGCGCAGGGCGACCTCTTCGCCGCAGACGAGGAGGAGCCGGACGAGGCCGAGGCGCCCGAGCGGGAGGCGGCCGAGGAGCCGCCGCTGCCGGTGGAGAAGCGCTGGTGGCCGGGGCAGGACGTGCGGCACGAGGAGCACGGGGCGGGCTGGGTGTGGGGCCGGGGGCTCGGCCGGGTGACCGTGCGCTTCGAGGGCCCGTTGACGCCGCCCGGCCCGGTGCGCACGCTGGCCGCCGACGACCCGGCGCTGCAGCCGGCCGACCCGCCCGACTGGTTGAAGGACCCTCCTGCCCCCCACCACTCGCAAGCTCGCGGCGGGCCCCTGCAGGAGGGCCGATGACAGCCGCCCGGTCCTGGTGGGGCTGGGGGACGACGGACCAGGCGCTGCCCGACGACGAGTGCGCCGCGCTCGCCGGGCTGCTCCCGGGGCTGCCCGCCCGCCCGCGCCCGGTCCCCGACGTCGGCGACCTCGCGCTGCCGCCGTCGCGGATCACCCCGCCGTCGACCCTGCCGGTGACCACCGACCCGGCGGCACGCGCTGCCCGGGCGTACGGCAAGGCCTACCGCGACGTCGTCCGGGCGCTGTCCGGGGACCTCGCGGGCGCACCGGACGCCGTCGCCCGGCCCGGCGCCGAGGCCGAGGTCGTCGACCTGCTGGACTGGGCCGCCGCCTCGGACGTCGTCGTGGTGCCCGTGGGCGGCGGCAGCTCGGTGGTCGGCGGGGTGGAGTACCGCGGCGAGCGGCCATGGCTGGCGGTGGAGCTCACCGGGCTGGACCGCGTCCTGGAGGTCGACCCGGTGAGCCGGGCCGCGCGCATCCAGGGCGGGGCTCTGGGCCCGGTGCTCGAGGCCCAGCTGCGCCCGCACGGCCTGACGCTGCGGCACTTCCCGCAGAGCTTCGAGTTCTCCACGCTCGGCGGCTGGCTGGCCACCCGCGCCGGCGGGCACTACGCCACCCTGCACACCCACGTCCACGACCTGGTGGAGTCGCTGCGGGTCGTGACGCCGGTGGGGGTCAGCGAGTCGTGGCGGCTGCCCGGGTCGGGCGCGGGCCCCTCACCCGACCGGCTCTTCCTCGGCTCGGAGGGCATCCTCGGCGTCATCACCGAGGCGTGGATGCGGCTGCAGGACCGGCCCCGGTGGAAGGCCTCGGCGTCGGCGACGTTCCCCGGCGCCACGGCTGCGTTCAGCGCCGTCCGGGCGATCGCGCAGGCCGGGCTGCACCCGGCGAACTGCCGGCTGCTCGACCCGGGCGAGGCCGCGCTGGCGGGCGCGGCGTCGGGGGAGTGGGTGCTGGTGCTCGGCGTGGAGTCCGCCGCGCACCCCGTGGAGGGGCGCCTGAGCGAGCTGACCGACCTGGCGCGGGCGCACGGGGGCCGGGTGGCCGACCCGGCAGCGGGAGGCGACACGGCCGCGGATGCCTGGCGGAGCAACTTCCTGCGCATGCCGTACGTCCGCGACGGGCTGGCCCGGATGAGCGCGCTCGTGGAGACCTTCGAGACGGCGTGCACCTGGGACCGCGTCGAGGAGCTCTACGCGACGGTGCGCGCCGAGGTGGGGGCCGCCGTCGAGCAGGTCACCGGCGCGCCCGGCCTGCTCAACTGCCGGCTCACCCACGTCTACCCCGACGGCGCCGCGCCCTACTTCACCGTCCTCGCCGCCGGGCGGCCCGGGGACGAGGTGGCGATGTGGGACGAGGTGAAGACGGCGGCCTCGGAGGTGCTGGGCCGGCTGGGCGCGACGATCACCCACCACCACGCCGTCGGCCGCGACCACCGCCCCGGGTACGACCGGCAGCGCCCGGAGCCGTTCGGCCTGGCGCTGCGGGCGGCCAAGTCCGCGCTCGACCCGGCCGGGGTGCTCAACCCCGGCGTGCTGCTGGACGAGCTGCGCTCCGGCCGCTGAGCGCGCCGGGGCGGCCGCCCTGTAGAACGACTGCATGCCCGATCGCCCCGAACCGAGCGCCTGGACCCGCATGACGCAGGAGGACCCCTCCCACTCGGCGGCCTACGTGCAGCGGTTCCGCACGCTGGCCGAGCAGGGGATGGACCTGGTCGGGGAGGCGCGGCTGGTCGACGCGATGCTGCCGCGCGGCTCCCGGGTGCTGGACGCCGGCTGCGGGCCGGGCCGGGTGGGCGCGCACCTGCACGAGGTCGGCCACCGGGTGGTGGGGGTCGACGTCGACCCGGTGCTGATCGCCGCGGCCGAGGAGGACCACCCCGGGCCGCGGTGGCTGGTCGGCGACCTGGCCGAGCTGGACCTGCCGGCGCAGGGCATCGACGAGCCCTTCGACGCGATCGTCAGCGCCGGCAACGTGATGGCGTTCCTCGCGCCGTCGACCCGTGGTGCGGTGCTCCGCCGGCTGCGCGCCCACATCGCGGCGGACGGCCGAGCGGTCCTCGGCTTCGGCGCCGGCCGCGGCTACGCCTTCGACGAGTTCCTGGACGACGCGCGGGCGGCCGGCTGGGCCCCCGACCTGCTGCTGTCGACCTGGGACCTGCGGCCGTTCGCGCCCGACTCCGACTTCCTGGTCGCGGTGCTCCGCCCCGTCTGACCACCGGTCCGGGCGCGCCGGCCGCCGGCGGTGCTCAGATGCGGCCGTCGGCCCGCAGCAGGAGGAGCGCCTGCACCGTCCGGTGGCCGCGCCACTCGAGGGCGGCGGCGGGGGACCAGCTCTCGAAGTCGACCGCCCACCCGCCGTCGTCCTGCTGGCCCGCCGCCAGCCGGTCCAGCTCGGCCTCCACGACCCCAGGGGCGAACAGCGACCGGGCCGGGCCCCCGGGCAGCGGGGCGAAGTCCAGCGGGCGCATGTGCTCGTCGGGCGCACCCCCGGCCACGTGCAGCAGCCCGTCCGCCGGCACGTGCGACCGCAGCCGGTCGAGCAGCTCCACGGCCTCCGGGTGCGCCCCGACGGCGGCGTCGAGGAACCGCACCGCGAACGCCAGCTCCATGGCGTGCGTGTTCCCGTCGAGCCGGCCGACGGCGTCCAGGCAGTAAGCGGTCGCCCCCTCCAGCCAGGGGTGCCCGGCCACGGCCGGGTCCGCCGCGGCGACCTGGTGGGCCGTCGCGGCGACGACCGCGGTGATCTGCAGCGAGGACCGGGTCGGGTCCGCCCCCGTCCAGAACGGTGCGCAGGCAGCCGGATCGGGCACCGGCAGGGCGAACGGCAGCCCGCCGTCCGGCAGGCTCACCGCCGCCAGCCAGTCGCAGAGCTCGAGGGTTCGCGGCGTGGTGGCGGGCGCGACGTCGGCGAAGGCCTCCAGCGCGTGCAAGGCACCACCCGGCTGGCTGGTCGCCGAGCGCAGGTCGGGCTCCAGGCCCCACCCGTAGCCGCCGTCGGTGTTGCGGTACCCGTCGACGGCCGCGAGCACCGGCACGGGCGACCCGCCCGCGAAGAGCAGCTCGAAACGACGGCGGTCCAGCACCCGCCCGGCGGTGGCGAGGAAGTCGGCGGCGGCGGCGAGGTCGACGGTCACCGCGCCACCCTCCCGGAAACTCGGACCTCGCGGTGCGGCAGCTCCCTCGCCGCCTGCCGTGCGGCCGGCGGACCCGCCCCGCGGTCGGCCCGCACCCGTCGCCGGGACCGGGGTGTTTCCCGTGAAACCGGCGTCACCTGCCACCGGCGTGGTCACCCGGGTCCGTGGACGACGGCGGCACCCCGAGCGCGATCGTCAGCTCCAGCACCGTCTGCGGGTCCTCGAGCCCACGTCCGTAGAGCTCGCGCAGCTGGGTCATCCGGTACCGCACCGTCTGCGGGTGCACGAAGAGCGCCGCGGCCACCTGGTCGCGCCGGCCGTGGTGGAGCAGCCAGCTGCGCAGCGTCTCGGTGAGCTTCTCGCGCGCCGTCTCCCCCACCGCCGACAGCGGGGCCAGCGCCCGGGCCCGCAGGTCGGCCAGCGCCTCCTCGTCGGCCCGCAGCACCAGCTCCGCCAACCGCGCGTCGGTGTCCAGCGGCGCGTCGGGCTCCGCGCCGGGGTCCAGCCGCAGTGCCCGCAGCGCCCGGCCGTACGAGGCCTGCGCGCCCCACCAGGGCCGGGCGGGGCCGACCACGGCACCCCGGCCCGCCAGCCCGCGCAGCAGCGCACCCCGGGCGGCGCCCTCGGCGTCCGGCACCAGCAGCGCCGCCAGCTCCCCCGGGGCGTCCAGACCCGGCAGGTCCTCGGTCGCGACCAGGGTGCGGGGGTCCAGCGAGACCAGCGCCCCGCGCACCCGCCCCTCGGGGAGCACCACGGCGGTCAGCGTGCGCGGCGGGGCCCACTCGGCCCGCTGCGCCATCTCGGAGAGCTCGGCGTGCGGGCTCCCGGTGAGCAGGCCGCGCGCCAGCCGCTCGCGGAGGCGCAGGCGCGCCCGGCTGCTGGAGGCGAGCTCGTCGGCGTGCCCGGCGACGCTCGCGGCGGAGAGCCGGTCGATGTAGGCGAACACGAGCTCGGCGAACCGGGCCAGCGCCATCGGGTCCATGCCGGCGCGGACGGCGGTGGCGCTCATGTCCCGCCACGAGACCCGCGCCCCCACCCGGTAGGCGGCCAGCAGCGCGTCCATCGAGCGGCCGCTGCGCGCCTCCCCGCGACCCAGCGCGTAGGCGGCCTCGACGACCGGCCCACCCGGGGTGCCGGCGTCCACGCCGCCGCCGTCCACCGCCACCTGGAGGAAGCCCCGCAGCGCCAGCTCCACCGCGGTGGAGATCTTCCGGCCCATCGGGCCCTGGAAGGCGTCGGCGTAGCTCGGGACGCCGACGATGATCTCGTCGACGGCCCGCTCGGCCACCGCCGGCAGGTCGGCGCGCATCGCCTCCGCCACGGCCTCCGGGAACAGCACCGGGTTCGCCGTCATCCCGCCTCCTTTGTTCTTCGGGAACAGAAGCTACCGGCCAATTCACGTCCGGGGCACAGGTATTTGGTCAACCGGCTGGGAAAGCTGAACACCATGACCGCAACCGCCCCGCGCCCCGCCGCGGCCCGGCCGCCGGCGCGCAGGGCGCTGCGCGACCGGGTGCTCAAGGTCGCCGAGCTGGTGACCACCCCGCTGCTCCCCGTCGACTACCTCGACCTGTTCGACCCGCTGCGGTCCGGGGCGGCGTTGCGCGGCCGCATCGAGGCAGTGCACCGGGAGACCCGGGACGCCGCCTCGATCGTGATCCGCCCCGGGCGGGACTGGCTGCCGCACGTCCCCGGGCAGTACGTGCGCATCGGCATCGACATCGAGGGCGTCCGCCAGTGGCGCGCCTACTCGATCACCTCGGTGCTCGACCGCGCCGACGGGTGCTTCACCATCACCGTCAAGGCGATCCCCGACGGGAAGGTCAGCAACCACCTGGTGCACCGCGTGCAGCCGGGCACGATCGTCCAGCTCGACCAGGCCACGGGTGAGTTCTGCCTGCCCGATCAGGCGCCCGCGAAGACGCTGTTCGTCACCGCCGGCTCCGGCATCACGCCGGTCATGGGCATCCTGCGCAACTCCGTGGACCAGCTCGCCGACACCGTCCTGGTGCACTCAGCGCCCACCGCCGACGACGTCGTCTTCGGCGAGGAGCTGCGGCAGATGGCCGCCGAGGGCCGCATCCGGCTGGTCGAGCAGCACACCGACAGCGCCGGGATGCTCGACGCCCGGTCCATCGCCGAGCTCGTGCCCGACCTGCACGAGCGCTCCACCTGGGCGTGCGGCCCGGTGGGCATGCTCGAGGCGCTCGAGGAGCACTGGGCGTCGGTGGGGATCGCCGACCGGCTGTACACCGAGCGCTTCCGGCCGCGCATCCTCGTCACCGGCGAGGGCGGCAAGGTCTCGTTCACGAAGAACGGCACGACCCTCGAGGCCGACGGCGCCACGCCGATCCTCGACGCCGCCGAGGAGGCGGGCGTGCTCATGCCCAGCGGGTGCCGGATGGGCATCTGCTACGGCTGCGTGCTGCCCCTGCGCGAAGGCGCCGTCCGCGACCTGCGCAACGGCGAGATCACCACCGCCGAGGACGTCGGCGACGGCGTCCTCATCCAGACCTGCGTCAGCGCCGCCGCCGGCGCCTGCGCCATCGACCACTGACCCCGTCCCCCGACCGAGGAGTGCTGACGTGACCGTCCTGCAGAAGAAGCCCGAGAACCCGATCGACCACCTCACCCCCGAGGACATCGAGCTCATCGGCAAGGAGCTCGACACGATCCGCCAGGAGGTGCGCGACAGCCTCGGCGAGGACGACGCCAAGTACATCCGCACGGTCATCGACGTCCAGCGCAAGCTCGAGCTGGGCAGCCGCGCTGTCCTGCTGTTCTCGAAGTTCCCGCCGGCCTGGGTGCTCGGCACCGCGGGGCTGTCGGTCGCCAAGATCCTCGAGAACATGGAGATCGGGCACAACATCCTGCACGGCCAGTGGGACTGGATGCGCGACCCGAAGATCCACTCCACGACGTGGGAGTGGGACATGGCCAGCCCGGCGGAGCAGTGGAAGCACTCGCACAACGAGCTGCACCACACGTACACGAACGTCGTCGGCAAGGACAACGACCTCGGCTACGGCATCATGCGCGTCGACGAGGACCAGAAGTGGGTCCCGCTGTACCTGGCGCAGCCGCTCTGGAACTTCATCAACGCCTGCTTCTTCGAGTACGGCATCGCCGCCTACGACCTCGAGCTCGGCAAGAACCTGGCGACCAAGAAGCGCCGGCAGAACCCGAAGTTCCGGGCCGACGCCAAGAACGTGCTGAAGAAGATCCGCAGGCAGATGACCAAGGACTACGTCGTCCACCCGCTGCTGTCGGGTCCGTCGTTCCTGCCGACGCTGGTCGCCAACTTCACCGCCAACGTGGTCCGCAACCTGTGGTCGCACTCGGTGATCATGTGCGGGCATTTCCCCGAGGGCGTCGAGACCTTCGAGAAGACCTCGATCGACGGGGAGACCCGCGGCGAGTGGTACCTGCGGCAGATGCTGGGCTCGGCGAACATCTCGGGCAGCAAGGCCATGCACATCATGACCGGCAACCTGAGCCACCAGGTGGAGCACCACCTCTTCCCCGACATCCCGAGCAACCGGTACGCCGAGATCGCGCCGAAGGTGAAGGACATCTTCGACCGGTACGGCCTGACCTACCACACGGCCCCCCTGTACAAGCAGGTCGCGAGCGCGTGGCACAAGGTCATCCGGCTGTCGCTGCCCAACGGCTGGCTCGCCGAGACGACGCCGAAGAACGCCCCGGCGCAGCTGGCGAAGCTGTACAAGATGACGACCGGTGGGCCCAAGGTCCGCCGCGCGCTGCAGCAGCAGGCCGCCGCCTGAAAAAGGACCCCGCCCCTCTCACCCTTCGCACGCTCAGGGTGAGCCTCCGGGCGGGGCCGTGAACGGCAGAGGCCCGGAACCGTCACGGTTCCGGGCCTCTGGCGTTCGTCGGGTGGTCAGGGCGCGAAGTTCAGCGACCGCAGCAGGCCCGGATCGCTGATCGGCACCTCCCAGACCGGCCCGTCCGCGTCCGGGTCCACGACCTCGCCCCGGCCCAGGAACGCGGCGACCTGCCCCTGCGCCTGCATCGCGGCCACCGGGAAGCGGGCGACGTCGAGCAGGAAGCCGTGCGGGTTGAGCGCCGCCGTGGAGGCCAGGTCGTTGCGGAAGAGGCTCGTCCGCGACCAGAGGTCCCCGGCGTCGACCAGCGTGTACGACGTCGGGTTCGGCACCGTCTGGTCGCCGTAGGCCACCTGGACCAGGACGCGGTCCTCCCGGATCAGCGGGGAGAAGGTCTCCGGGCTGCCCGGCCGGGTCAGCCAGGTGGCGTTCGCCAGGTACTCCTGGATGGCGAGCGCACCGGGGACGGTGGCGGTCACCGGCGCCTCGCCGCGCAGCGGGAGCTGCTCCTCGAAGAACCAGCGGCTGGCGTCGGGGCTGTTGGGCGCCAGCCCGGCCGCCTGGAGCGCCTGGAAGGTCAGCGGCCGGAAGGCCGGCGACAGGCGGGCGATGTCGTTGATCGGCCCGCCGGGCACGTTGAGCACCGACCGGGCGATCGTCCGGTCGGCGCCGGCGAGCATGGTGCCGTAGATGCCGCCGAAGCTCTGCCCGAAGTACGTCACGCGGGCACCGGAGAGGTCGGGGCGCCGGTCGCCGTCCACGTCCGTGCCGCCCACCGAGCGGACGAGCGTCATGATGTCGGCCGCCGTCTGCCGGAGCGCGTCACGGGAATTCACCGCCGCGGCCGCGCCGGTGGCCGAGGAGCCCTCGGTGCTGCCGAAGAGCCCGTCCCCGTCCTGGTCGACGCCGCGCCCGTAGGTCGGGATGGTCCGGGTCCCGCCGTCGGCGGTCGTGATCTGCCAGGTGCTCTCCGGGCCGTACCCGTGCCCGACCACGTTGGTGCCGATCGTCGCGATCCCGCTCTTGGCGTTGGTGATCGCGGCCAGGAAGACGCTCCTCGTCGAGCCGGTGAAGCCGTGCCCGAACGCGGCGGTGGGCCAGCCGCCGGCCGGTGCCGGGCCGGCCGGGAGGACGGCGACGAACGGCAGCCGCTCGGCCTCGACCGGCGCCGGGCCCTGGTCCCGGGTCGGCGTCTGCGCGATGGTGACGTCCTCGCGTAGCCAGGACGGCGCCTCGTAGGAGCCGAAGACGAGCGTGCTGCCGGCGGGCAGCAGGGCGGTGGGCTGCACGCTCGGCCCGGCCGGCGTCCCACCCGGCACGGCCGGCGCGGGGCGGTCGGGGACGAACGTGACGGTGGTGCCGGCCACCGGGACGACGGCGTCGATCTCCAGCCCGGGGCGCCCGATGCCGACCTCGCGGAGCGCGCGGTTGGACTGGATCTGCCGGTTGATGTCGAGCAGGCCGTCGGTGGCGCTCAGCGTCGTGAACGTCTCGCCGGTGGCCGAGTTGGCGGGGCCGGGCTGCACGTCGATGCGGTACGTGGTGCCCGGGGCGAGCTGCTCCGCGGGGTGGGCGTACAGCGTGTTGGTGGCCGCGTCCCAGACGACGCGGTCGACGCCGGTGCGCCACCCGCCGCGCTCCTGGCGCACGGTGATCCGCTCGGCGACCGCGGCGGGGTCCACCGGGGCGTCGAAGCGGACGGCGATGCGCGGGTCGAGGTCGAAGCCGTCGAGCTCGTTGAGCCGCTCGATCAGGCCGCAGACGACGGTGTTGTCGCAGCCCTCCGTCGGCAGGGCGACCCGCAGGCCGGTGAGCTGCTGCCGGTCGGGGACGGTCAGGTCGTTGCTGGGGAAGACCGACACCGGCTGAACCGGGTCCGTGGACGCGAGCGCGGGGGAGGCGGTGGCCGTGACGGTGACCGCCGCGGCCAGGGCGCTGATGACCGACGCGGTCGTCCGGCGCCAGGGATGTGAGGACAAGGGGTCTCCTATGCCTGAGGGGCCCTTTTCCTAACCCACCCGTGACTCGCGCCACAATGGTTGCCTGCTGCATCACCGCAGGTCGTGGCGCAGCGCTGCACGGACCGGTCCGTCCACGGTGCTCGCAGCCCACCGGGTGGCGCGGTTCGACCACGCCGAGGGGCCCGGGACCATCCGGTCCCGGGCCCCTCCCGGTGCGGTGCGCTCAGTTGGCCATGTCCACGAAGCGGCTGTAGTGGCCCTGGAAGGCGACGGTGACGTTGGCCGTCGGGCCGTTGCGGTGCTTGACCAGCATGATGTCGGCCTCGCCGGCCCGCGGGGACTCCTTCTCGTACATGTCCTCGCGGTGGATCATCATCACCATGTCGGCGTCCTGCTCGATCGAGCCGGACTCGCGGAGGTCGGACAGCATCGGCTTCTTGTCCTGCCGCTGCTCCGACCCTCGGTTCAGCTGCGACATCGCGATGACCGGGACCTCGAGCTCCTTGGCCAGCAGCTTCAGCGCACGCGAGAACTCCGAGACCTCCTGCTGGCGGCTCTCGACGCGCTTGCCGGAGGTCATCAGCTGGAGGTAGTCGATGACCACGAGCTTGAGGTCGTTGCGCTGCTTGAGCCGCCGCGCCTTGGCCCGGATCTCCATCATGGTCATGTTCGGCGAGTCGTCGATGTAGAGCGGGGCGTCGGCCACCTCGCCCATCCGGCGGGCCAGCTTCGCCCAATCCTCGTCGGAGAGCGTGCCGGCGCGCATGTGGTGCAGCGGCACCTTCGCCTCCGCCGACAGCAGACGCATGGTGATCTCGTGCTTGCTCATCTCGAGCGAGAAGATCACCGCCGGCAGCTGGTGCTTCACCGTGGCCGACCGGGCGATGTCCAGGCCCAGCGTCGAGTTGTGGGTGGGGATGAAGCTCCGCCCGGCCAGGAAGAGGGAATCCGGCGCGTCCACCTGGATGCAGCGCACGGGCACGCTGGCGATCGGCCGGACGTCGGTGATGAACCGGGCGCCGCGAGCGGTGAAGGTCCGGGCGCCGCGCTCCTTGTGGAGCAACTTCTTTCGCTCCAGCTTGAAGACCTCGTCGTCGGTGCTGAAGGTGAGCGTGTAGCAGGTCGAGGACGCCTCGGTGCGCCCGCGCACCCGCTTGGTGCTCAACTTCACCCGGTGGCCGAGGCTCGCGATCAGCTCACGGGTGTCCTCCGCGAGCCGGCGGTTGGTCACGGCGAACTGCACGGCTCCACCCGGCGTGACCGTGCCGTCGGTGTCGAGCAGGCCGGCCAGCAGCGCCCGCCGCTGGGCCACCGACCCCCGGAGGTACGCGAGAGGGATGTGCTTGTCGTCGAGCACCCCCAGCCCACGCAGGAGCGCCTTGACGGTGCCGTGGTCGTTTCGGCATGCCTGGCACTGCGCCAGACCGGCCGAGGGGCCACCGCAGTCGGGGCAGGTGGCGGTGCGACCGACGCCGCCGCTGGCGCGCAGCGCGCCACCGCACGTCTTGCCGCATGTCTGCACCTGCGACGTCCGCGGCAGGAAGAGCTCGCCGCACATCGGGCAGTTCCGCATCTCCGCGGAGACCTGCGCCGGCAGCCGCAACGAGTACCGACGATCCGCCCCGGTCGGCTGGGCCACGAGCCCCTCGGCCTCGATGTAGACGGCGATCTCGGGGTCGGCGCTGGTGAACTGCGCTGCCGCGGAGGTGCCGTCGCCCAGCCACACGCCGAGGGCGTACGGCGGGAGGGGCAGGTCGGCCGGCGGCAGGTCCAGGGGCAGGCAGTTGCGCACCGAGTGGTTGAGGCGGGCGTCCTTGGTCGCGCACCGGACGGTGCGCGCGATCTCCTCGGTCGTCCGGACCTCGGCGAACGTGCGCTGGTTGCGGTAGCCGTTGTACCCGGTGCGGGCCTGCTGGGCGGACCGGCGGCTGGCCCGGGTCTCCGTGAGCCACTGGTGCTGGGCATCGGCCACGATCACCGACCCGTCGGAGAAGTGGACCTCGAAGCAGGGACGGTCGGTCAGGACATCGGTGGCGGCCACCACCGTGGTCGGCCGGCCGTCCGAGCCCAGCACCCGGTCACCGACCCGGATCTCGCCCATCGTGGTCCAGCCGGACGGCGTCCCGATCGGGGTGTCGAGGGCGAGGGCCTTGCCCACACCGGGCCTGGCCGCGATGACGACCATCTGCCCGGCCTGCAGGCCGTTGGTGAGCTCGTCGAGGTCGCGGATGCCCGTCGGGACGCCGCGAGCGGTGCCACCGCGCGAGGCGATCGCGTCGAGCTCGTCCATCGTCGGCTGGAGCACGTCCTCGAGGCGCGAGTAGTCCTCGCTCATGCGCTTCTCGGTGACGTCGTAGATCTCCTGCTGGGCGCGGTCGACGATGTCGTCGACGTCGCCCTTCCCGCCGGCCGCGCCGTAGCCCAGCTGCACCACGCGGGTGCCGGCCTCCACCAGCCGCCGCAGCACCGCCTGCTCGGCCACGATCGCGGCGTAGTAGCCGGCGTTCGCCGCCGTCGGCGTGGACTGGATGAGCGTGTGCAGGTAGACCGCACCGCCCATCTTGGACAGCTGGTCGGTGCGGTTGAGCTCCGCGGCGACGGTGATCGCGTCCGCCGGCTCACCCCGCCCGTAGAGGTCCAGGATGCAGTCGAAGATCACCTGGTGCGCCGGCCGGTAGAAGTCGTTGCCGTGCAAGACCTCCACGACGTCGGCGATCGCGTCCTTGCTCAGCAGCATGCCGCCGAGCACCGACTGCTCCGCCGCGACGTCCTGGGGCGGCTGCCGGTCGTACTCCGGCGCCGTCACGGACGGACGGCTGAACTCGTCGGCCACCGCCACGGGGGTACCTCCATCTCCTTGCGGGCGCGCCCGCATCACCACCGCGCGCAGGGGAAGTACGCGAGCTCGGCGGACGGCGCCGTGCCGAACACCTGTTCGGCTCCTGCCTACCGGAGGGGTCCGACAAGGACGTCGTCCGCTCGGTGGCGGAGTGGACGTTAGGAACCTCCGCAGGCCGCGTCCACCACCGGTGTGCACGCCGATCTGCACAACTTGTGGACAAGTCGGTGGACGGAGCCGTGTCGACATGTGGACGGGTCGGGGGACAGCCACCGCCCGCTCCCGTGGCCACCCCGGCTGACCTGCACGGACTCCGCCCACCGGGTGTGGACGGGGAAAACCACGGAAGAAATTTCTGCGCCTCGCACCACGAGTCACAGCGGTGCGCCGCCGGCCGCCGGCGGCGGCGCAGCCCGCGCCCGGGCCGGTGGGCCACGGGTGCCACGACCGGGCCGTGGCACCCCGCCGGCGGGTGCGGTGGAGGCCCTGAGCAGGCGCTGGCGGCCGCAGGAGCCCCCGGCCGCCCCCGACGGCCTCGGGGTGGGCCGTGGCAGGGCGGAGCGGCTCTCAGCGGGGCAGCGAGGGGGCAGGGCCGGCAACGGGCTGCGAGCTCAGCGACCCGGACATGCGACGAGGGGCGCCGGACAGCTGTCCGACGCCCCTCGTGGCCGGCCTCCCCGCAGGGAGGCCTTCGATCAGCCCGCGACGACCTCGATCGTCAGCTGGGCGGTGACCTCCGGGTGCACCCGCACGGTGACGGTGTGCTGGCCGGTGGTCTTGATGCTGCTGGGCAGCTCGATCCGGCGACGGTCGAGCTCCGGGCCACCGGCGGCCGAGACGGCCGCGGCGACGTCGGCGGTGGTGACCCGGCCGAACAGGCGGCCGCCGTCACCGGCGCGGGCCGGCACCTGGACGGTCAGCCCGGACAGGCGGCCGGCGAGGGTCTGCGCCTCCTCGTGGGAGGCCACCTCGCGGGCGGCACGCGCCCGGCGCAGGGAGTCGACCTGCTTCTCCGCGCCACGGGTGGCCTTGATGGCCAGGCCGCGGGGCAGGAGGTAGTTACGGCCGTACCCGCCCTTGACCTCCACGGTGTCGCCGGAGGACCCGAGACCGGTGACCTCCTGCGTCAGGATCAGCTTCATCGTGCTCATGATCAGCGCGCCGTCGAGGTGTAGGGCAGCAGGGCCATCTCACGGCTGTTCTTCACGGCCGTGGCGACGTCCCGCTGGTGCTGGCTGCAGTTGCCGCTGACGCGGCGGGCACGGATCTTGCCGCGGTCGGAGATGAACTTCCGCAGCAGGGTCGTGTCCTTGTAGTCGATGTAGGTCGCCTTGTCCTTGCAGAACTGGCAGACCTTCTTCTTGGGCTTGCGAACAGGGGGCTTGGGCACTGATGTCTCCAGTGAGGGAAGTGCGTGGGTGACCGGGGTGGCCCTCCTGCAGGGGCCCGCGCCGAGCGGAGCGAGGCGTGGGGGGCAGGAGGGTCCTCTTAGAAGGGCGGCTCGTCCGACGGGCCGGCGGGAGTCGACCACGGGTCGCTCGCGCCACCACCGCCACCGAAGCCACCGCCGCCGCCGCCGCCGAAGCCGCCGCCGCCCTCACCGCGCGAGGCGCGGGTGACCTTGGCGGTGGCGTAGCGGAGCGAGGGGCCGATCTCGTCGACCTCGAGCTCGACGACCGTGCGCTTCTCGCCCTCCTTCGTCTCGAAGGAGCGCTGCTTGAGGCGACCGCTGACGATCACCCGCGAGCCGCGGGTCAGCGACTCGGCCACGTTCTCCGCGGCCTGCCGCCAGACGTTGCAGCGGAGGAACAGCGCCTCGCCGTCCTTCCACTCCTGCGACTGGCGGTCGAAGGTCCGCGGCGTGGACGCCACGGTGAAGTTCGCGACGGCGGCGCCCGACGGCGTGAAGCGCAGCTCCGGATCGGCGGTCAGGTTGCCGATGACGGTGATGACGGTCTCGCCGGCCATGGTCAGTGGACCTCGGGCCGCATCAGCTTCGTGCGCAGGACCGACTCGTTGAGGTTCAGCTGCCGGTCGAGCTCGGCCACCGCGGCGGGCTCGGCCTGGATGTCGACGACGGCGTAGATGCCCTCGACGTGCTTCTTGATCTCGTAGGCCATGCGACGCCGGCCCCAGATCTCGGTCTTGACGGTGCCACCGGAGTTGGTGACGACGGTCAGGAACCGGTCGAGGGAGGGAGCGATCGTGCGCTCCTCCAGGTCGGGGTCGAGGATGACCATCAATTCGTAGTGACGCACGGAGAACCCCACCTCCTCTGGTCTTCGCGGCTGCAGGGCATCTGCAGCAGGAGGGTCGTACACGCGTCGCGCGCCCCGGCAGGAGCCGGAACGCGCTGCCCCAGGCTACCAGCGGCCGCGTCCCGGGGGCCAGGCGCTGCCCGGACGGTGGAAGGCCCCGTCCCTCCCCACCCCTCGCGAGCTCGGGGCGGGCCCCTGGGACGGGGCCGCGCTCAGCGGGACCCGCGGGCCGCCTGCGTGGTGCGGACCAGCGCCGCGGTGGCCCCGGCCAGGCTGACGACGGCGGCGAGCGCGGCGGCGGGCAGGGCGACCGGCTGCGCCCCGGCGGCGTCGAGCACCTGGCCGGCGCCCTCCCCGCCCGGCGCCGGCGTGCTGAGCCCGGCCAGCTGCCCGAACTCGGGGACCGACGCGCCGTCGTAGGTGCCCGCGGCGCCCCCCGACCCGGCGCCCTCGCCGGTGAGGGCCGGCACCAGGAAGCGGGACGGGTCGACGGCGGCCGCGGCGGCCCGGGCCCCGGGCAGGAGCTGGGCGGCCCCACCGGACCCCGTCTCGTACGTGTACTGCTCACCCGGCACGCCCTCCGGTGCCGGGCCGGCCTCGGGGGTCGCGGGCTGCCCCGTCGTCGGCGCCTGCGGGGCCTCCGGCGCCGGCTCGGGCGCGGGCCCGGGCGGTGGCGGGGTCGCCGGCAGCGTCACCGGCGGCAGCTGGGGCAGGTTGACCCCGGGCAGGTTCGGCAGGGGGAGGAGCGTGTTCACCACCAGCGGCTGCGGCCGGGGCAGGGGTGGCAGCAGCGCGGTGGTGGCGTCGACCAGCGACTGGGTGAGCGCGGCGCCGGAGCTCATCGAGTAGCTGAAGGTCAGCCAGCAGCCGGCGACGCAGCTCTGGTCGAACCGCTCGGTGACGCTCGCGCCGGGGGCCAGCTCCCGCTCACCCGAGGGCAGCGTCAGCGTCACCTCGGTGCTGGCGGTGACGCTGACCAGCGACGGCAGCAGCCCGCCGCCGCCGACCTGCAGCGTCTTGTCCTGCAGCTCGTTGACGAAGGTGACCGCGCCGCCCTGGTCGACGGAGACGACGAGCTGGGTCAGGTCGCGGATCGGCACGGTCGCCGTGGGGGCGGCGCTGGCGGCGGGGGTCACCGCCACGGACGCCGCGGTCACGCCCAGCCAGCCCAGGAGGGCCACGGCGGTGCCCCGGCGGGCCGAGCGTCGGATGCGACCCGTTGCCATGTTCTGCTACCTCCACGTCGACGTCACAGCTCCACCGGTGGGTAACCCCCGTCACAGCCTCAACGATGATGTGACCTCGGCGATACGGGTAAACGCGGATTTCGTCGAGGAACCGGAGATCAGCATGGGGAGCCACCCGATCGGCGTACACGTGGGTGCCGGCCTCACCGACGACGGCGACCTCGACCGCGGCGGCCCGCTGGCCCGGGCCGCGGAGGTGGACGCCGACGCGGTGCAGGTCTTCCTCGCCGACCCGCAGGGCTGGAAGGCCCCGCGCCCCCGGCCCGATGCCGCCGAGCTCCGCGCGTCCGACGTCGCCGTCTTCGTCCACGCGCCCTACGTCCTCAACGTGGCGACGACGAACAACCGCATCCGCATCCCCAGCCGCAACCTGCTGGCCAAGCACGCCCAGGCCGCGGCCGACGTGGGCGCCCGCGGCCTGGTCGTGCACGGCGGGCACGTCCTGGCCGGCGACGACCCGGCGGTCGGCGTGGACAACTGGCGCAAGACCTTCGCGCGCCAGGCCGAGCAGGGCGGCTTCCCCGTCCCGGTGCTCGTCGAGAACACCGCGGGCGGGGGCAACGCCATGGCCCGCGACCTCGACGCGCTCGGCCGGTTGTGGGAGGCGATCGGCGGGTTCGGCGCCGGCTTCGTGCTGGACACCTGCCACGGCTGGGCCGCCGGCTGGGACCTGGGCTCCGTCGTCGACGCCGTCCGGGCGGTCACCGGACGGATCGACCTGGTGCACCTGAACAACAGCCGGGACCCCGCGGGCTCCGGCCGCGACCGGCACGCGCCGCTGTTCGGCGGGGAGATCCCGGCGGAGGCCCTGGTCGAGGTGGCGCGGGCGGCCGGCTGCCCGGTCGTCCTCGAGACGCCGGGGGACGCCGCGGGTCACGCGGCGGAGATCGCGCTGCTACGCGACGCGCTCGGCTGACCGGCGCAGCACCCAGCGGTCGGGGGCGTGCTCCAGGGGGCCGCCCGCCGGGTCGTCCACGCCCGGCCAGCTGGTGCGCACGACGTCGCGGTCGGGGTCGAGCACGTCCCGGACCACCAGCGCCATGAGCACCACGAGCGCGACGTCCCGCGCGACGACGCCGGTGTAGAACCACTCGACGTCCACACCGCGGTTCCCGGCGCCGAGGTAGTAGAGCATCGTCAGGACCCACACCAGCACCTCGCTGGCCTGCCAGAGCAGCAGCGAGCGCCAGCGCGGGCGCGCCAGCACGGCCAGCGGCAGCAGCCACAGCGCGTACTGCGGGCTGTAGACCTTGTTGAGCAGCAGGAAGGCCGCCACCAGCAGGAACGCCAGCTGGGGCACCCTCGGGCGCAGCGGGGCCGCCAGCGCCAGCCAGGCGGTCGCGGCGGCGCAGAGCACGAGCACCACGGCCACCACCGCGTTCAGCTGGCCGGGCGCCTGCCCCTCGGCCAGCGGGCCGTCGAGGAGGGTTCCGCCCGAGAGATCGCCGAGCATCGCCCAGATCGACTCGGGGTTGGCGCCGCGCGTCCGGTTCAGCTCGAAGAACCGGGCCCAGTTGTCCGGCGCCAGCGCGGCGACCGGCAGGTTGACCACCAGCCAGGCGGCCGCGGCGGTGCCCGCGGTGGTGAGCCAGGCCCGCAGCCGGCCGGTCCGCAGGCACAGCGCGAAGAGCACGCCCAGCACCAGCAGCGGGTAGAACTTCGCCGCCACGCCCAGGCCGAGCAGCAGCCCCGCCGCCACCGTGCGCTGCCGGGCCCAGGCCCACATGCCGAGCGTGGTCAGCGCCACGGCGAGCAGGTCCCAGTTGGTGAACGCGTGCACCAGCAGGACGGGGGAGAGGGCCACCATCGCGGCATCCCAGGGCCGCCGGCCGGCCAGCCCGAGCACCCCCCGCGTGACGAGCAGCGCGAGGACGGAGAGCAGCAGGCAGGTGACGACGTAGTAGCTCTGCACCGGCACCGCGTCGGGCAGGACGCCGACAGCGGCGGCCAGGCCGTCGTAGGCGCGGGCGACGGCCGCCGCCAGCGCCATCAGCCCCCCGGTGAGCACCGGGTACTCGACGGCGGAGTCGAGGTAGGGCACCGACCCGGTGTCCAGCCCGTGGATGCCGAAGAGCGGGACGGCGTCGTTGTAGCAGAGGTGGGTGTACTGCCGGGACCCCGTCCAGTCGCCGTCGGAGCACGGGGCCTGCTTCACCCAGGCCGCCGCCAGGACCAGGGCGGTGAACAGCAGGCACACCCGCAGCGGCGTCCAGAACAGGGCGCGGCCGGTGACGGCGTACCGGCCCCACGGCCCGCCGACGGCCTCGCTGGCCTGACGCGCGACCGGGTCGGTCCAGGTGGGCACCACGCGGTCCGGGGCGGGCGCCGGCTGCGTTCCACGTGGAACGCCCACGGGCCCGTCCGCGGTGGCGGACGGGCCCGTGGGTGAGCTGCTCATGCGAGCAGTGTGCGGGATCGGTCAGTCGACCGGCGGCGGGGTGACGGGGCCGGGGGTGCCGCCCTGGTTGCCACCGTTTCCGCCGCCACCGCCGCCCCCGGGATTCGTCCCGGCGCCCGGGATCGCGGGGTCGTTCGGCGCGGGGTCCTGGCGGTTCGGGAGCCCGTCACCGTCGGCGTCACCGTCGGGGTCGTCCGGCTGCTGCGTCGGTCGCGTCTGGACGTTGGGGTCGTTCGGCGCGAAGTCCCGGTCGTCCGGCACCCCGTCGCCGTCGGTGTCCACCGGCCGCGGGGCGGTCGTGGTGGGTGGCGCCGACGGCGTCGACGGCGCGGCCGGGGTCTCCGTCGGCGGCGGCGCCTGGGTCGTCGGCGCGGGGACGCCCTCACCGGTGTCGCCCTTGATCAGCGGCCGGTCCGGCAGGTCCTCCTCCGGGGTGCCGGCGAGCACCGCGTCCATGAACCGCTGCCAGATGGCGCCGGGCAGGCCCGCGCCGTAGATGATCCGCCCGCGCGAGTCGACGATCGGGTCGCTGGGAGAGTCGTTGCCCATCCACACGGCGGTGGCGATGGAGGGGGTGTACCCGACCATCCACGCGTCGGAGTTGTTCTCCCCCTGCCCCTGGGTGCCGGTCTTGCTGGCGACCTCGCGGCCGTCGTCGAGCGCGCGGCGGGAGTAGGAGGCGACGTCCTTGAGCGCGACGGTGACGTCGTTGACGACGTCGCCCGGCAGCACCTGCTCACCGTCGGTCGCGGCGGTCTGGTCCACCAGCACCGCACCCTCGCTGTCGGTCACCTTCCCGACGAAGTGCGCGTCGCGGAAGACGCCACCGGCGGCGAGCGTCGCGAAGCCCTGCGCCTGGTCGAACGGGCGCATCTCGTACTCGCCGATGCCGATGGACGAGCCGGTGAGGCCATCGGAGTTGGCCAGCACCGTCTTGCCCCCGAAGAAGTCGTTGCCGCCCCACGTCTCCGGCAGGCCGGTGGCCGCGAGGATGGTGTCGCGCACGTTCTCCGGGCCCACCTCGTAGGCCAGGCCGTAGAAGGTGGTGTTCAGCGAGCGCGTCATCGCCTCGGTCAGCGTGCAGGCCGGGCAGCTGGCGCCGCCCGAGTTGGTCACCGGCTTGCCGGGCCGGTCGGGGAACTCCTGGTCGTCACTGCCGTCGCGGCGGGCCTGGATGCCGATGCCCTGCTCCAGGGCCGTGGCCAGCACGTACGGCTTGACCGACGAACCTGGCTGGCGCTTGGCCTGCGCGTAGTCGGTGCCGACGCCGTTCTCCCCGCCGTAGTAGGCGACGACCGCGCCGTTGCGCGGGTCGACGGCGACGAGCGCCTCCCGGAGCTCCTGCGGCTCCGGCGGGGCGGTCACCTCCTGGACGGCAGCCACGGCGGCGTCCTGCGCCGGCTTGCTGATGGTCGTCGTCACCTGCAGGCCGCCGGCGTTGATCTGCTGCTCGTCGTAGCCGTAGCGGTTCTGCAGCTCCTGGGTGACCTGCTCGACGATGTGGCCCTCGGGTCCCTGCGTCTGGTTCAGAACGGAGCCGGTCTTGGGCAGCACCGCCGGGTAGACCGAGGCGGCCCGCTCCTCCGCGGACAGCCAGCCCTCCTCGACCATCGCGTCGAGCACCAGGCCCCAGCGGTCCTGGGAACCCTCGGGGTTGGTCTCCGGGTCGTAGTTGGAGGGGCTGCGGATCAGGACGGCGAGCACCGCGGCCTGCTGCGCGGTGAGCTCCGCGGCCGGGACGCCGAAGTAGGTGTTGGCGGCCGCCTCGATGCCGTAGGCACCACGGCCGTAGTAGATGGTGTTGAGGTAGTTCTCGAGGATCTGCTCCTTCGAGAAGTTGTTGTCCAGCTTGATCGCCAGGAACAGCTCCTGGAACTTGCGGCTGAACGTCTGCTCCGAGGTCAGGAAGGCGTTCTTCACGTACTGCTGCGTGATGGTCGAGCCGCCCTGCGTGGAGCCGCCGGTCAGGTTGTTCCAGGCGGCGCGCACGATGCCGGTGAAGGAGATGCCGGGGTCGGAGTAGAAGCTGCGGTTCTCCGCGGCGAGCACCGCGCGCTGCGCCGGCTCGCTGATCTCCGCCAGCGGCACGTTCGTGCGGTTCTCGTCACCGAGCCGCGCCATCTCGGTCACGCCGTCGGCGTAGTAGAGGACCGTGGTCTGCTTGGTCGAGACCGAGCCGGGGCTCGGCACCTCGGTGCTGGCGTAGACGACGCCGACGAAGACGCACATCAGCGCGAGCAGCCCGCCCATGACCGCGGCGGTGACCTTCAGCCGGCGGGCGCGGCGCTGCTTCTTGCTGCGCGCCGCCTTCCCCTTGGCCCCGGCCGGACGGCCGGAGGGGCGGCCGGCGCCGGACCGCGAGGCCGTCGTCCCGCCGCGCGAGGCCGTGGTGCCAGCGCGCGCGGGCGGGCGGCCGCCGCCGGACGGGCGGCCACCGGCCGGGGGACGGCCGGTACCGCCCCCGCCCCCGGTGCTGCGGGTACGGGCGGCCGGCGGCCGGCGCACCGAGCCGGCCCGCGGTGCGACGGGCGAGGTCTCGTCGTGGCTGGGCACGAGCACACCCCTTCCTGGGCTGTCATGGTCGACGCCGGGCACCTGCCCGGACGCAGCGGTTCGTCTTCAGCTGTGGCAGCGGAGAGGGCCCGCTGCGTCGCGGGCCCGGTGGCACGGGGGCCGGGATCCGGCCGGTCGGTCACCGCTCGGGAGCGGCCCGGCGCCGGCTGCGGCGGGCCCTGCGGCCCGGCTCGGGTTCGGCACCGAGGACGTACGAGCAGTCCAGGTGGTTCCAGCCGCACCCGCGGCACACCTCGACCCGGTAGACGGAGAACTCGTCCTGGGCGGCGTCCATGCGGGCGAGCTCGGCCTCGGTCTTGGCCTGGCCGGCCACCGGCCCGAGGTTCTCGCCGTACACGTAGTTCACCAGGGTGAGGTGCTCACGGCGGCAGATCGGGCAGGCGGCGTCGGTCTGCTGTCCGTGGTACTTCGCCGCCCGCGAGAGGTACGGGCTGGCGTCGCACACCTCGAACAACCCGGTCCGGCCCGTGCGTACTCCCGCCAGGACGGCTCGCCGCTGCAGCGAGTAGTCCACGACGGAACGACGTCCGGGCACGGCGGCCAATGTACGCACCAGGCCCTGCTCCGTGGGGTGACCGAGCACGCTACCCGCCCCGGGCGACCCATGCGCCCCACGCCTCGGTATGGAGGTCGATGAGTGGCCAATGTATCGTGCCGATACATCGACTGCAGGTGCGACCGGGGAGGGCGACGTGCTCGAGTTCGCGATCCTCGGCCTGCTGCACCAGGCGCCGATGCACGGGTACGAGCTGCGCAAGCAGCTGGCCGCGGTGCTCGGCGGGCTGCGCAGCATCTCCTACGGATCGCTGTACCCCGCGCTGCGCCGGATGCAGGCGGCCGGGCTGATCACCACCGATGAGCCCGCACCGCGTGCCCTGCTGCCGGCCGACGCACCACCGCTGACCGGCCGGCGCGGGAAGGTGGTCTACACGATCACCGCGGAAGGCAAGGAGCGCTTCCACGAGCTGGTCGGCCAGACCGGCCCGGAGGCCTACGACGACGGCGGGCTCTTCGGCGTCCGCCTGGCCTTCTTCCGGCACACGGCGCGCGACGTGCGGCTGCGGATCCTCGAGGGCCGCCGGCGCACCGTGGAGCGGCAGCGCGAAGGGTTGCGGTCCTCACTGGCGCGGACCCGCGAACGACTCGACCGCTACACGCTCGAGCTCCAGCGCCACGGCCTGGAGTCGGTGGACCGGGAGGTCCGCTGGCTCTCCGAGCTCATCGACAGCGAACGGGCGGAGTCCGGCGAGCGGCCGGCACCCCGCACGGGCGAGGACGACGGGCCGGCCGGCGCGCAGCCCGCCCCGACCTAGCAGACGGTCACGCACCACCACCACCGACCAGCGGGCCAGCCCGCCCGAGACAGCAGCGGACCACCACCGGTCCGAGCCCAGCGGACCACCACGGTCCAGGAGTAAGGAGAGTCATGGGGTCAGTCAAGGTCGCCATCGTCGGCGTCGGTAACTGCGCCGCCTCGCTCGTGCAGGGCGTGCACTACTACCGCGACGCCGACGAGACCACGTCCGTCCCGGGCCTGATGCACGTCCGCTTCGGCGAGTACCACGTGTCCGACGTCGAGTTCGTCGCCGCGTTCGACGTGGACGCCAAGAAGGTCGGCCGCGACCTCTCCGAGGCCATCGTCGCCAGCGAGAACAACACCATCAAGATCTGCGACGTCCCGCCGCTGGGCGTGACCGTGCAGCGCGGCACCACCCTCGACGGCCTGGGCAAGTACTACCGCGAGATGGTCGAGGAGTCCGACGAGCAGCCGGTCGACGTCGTCGCCGCCCTGCGCGAGTCGGGCGCCGACGTGCTCGTCTGCTACCTGCCCGTGGGCTCGCAGCAGGCCGCGGAGTTCTACGCCCAGGCCGCGCTCGACGCCGGCGTCGCGTTCGTCAACGCCCTCCCGGTCTTCATCGCCGGCACGAAGGAGTGGGCGGACAAGTTCACCGCCGCCGGTGTGCCGATCGTGGGTGACGACATCAAGAGCCAGGTGGGCGCCACCATCACCCACCGCGTGCTCGCCAAGCTCTTCGAGGACCGCGGCGTGCAGCTCGACCGCACCATGCAGCTGAACGTCGGCGGCAACATGGACTTCAAGAACATGCTCGAGCGCGAGCGCCTGGAGTCCAAGAAGATCTCCAAGACCCAGTCGGTCACCTCGCAGGTCGAGCGGGACATGGGCGCGGGCAACGTGCACATCGGGCCGTCGGACCACGTGCCGTGGCTGTCGGACCGCAAGTGGGCCTACGTCCGCCTCGAGGGCCGCGCGTTCGGCGACGTCCCGCTGAACCTGGAGTACAAGCTCGAGGTCTGGGACTCCCCGAACTCGGCCGGCATCATCATCGACGCCGTCCGCGCCGCGAAGATCGCGAAGGACCGCGGCATCGGCGGCCCGATCCTGTCGGCGTCCTCGTACTTCATGAAGTCGCCGCCGGTGCAGTACGACGACAGCGAGGCGCGCGACGCCGTGGAGGCCTTCATCCGCGGCGACATCGCATAAGGACCCGTCCCCCTCACCCCTCGCAGGCTCGGGGTGAGCCTCCGGACGGGGCCGTTCCATCCGGTCACCTGGGCCCGCACCCCGAACCGGGGTGCGGGCCCTGCCGCGTTCCTACCGGTGATCCCGTCGCGTCGGGGGCGGTCCGGGGCGGCGGGCTGCATACGCTGCACCCATGCCCACCCGCCGCCCGCTCGCGCCCCGGGTCGGCGCCGCCGGGCTGGCCCTCCTGCTGCTGGCCGGGTGCACGGACGGCGAGCGGCAGGCCGGCGAGCCGGTCACGGAGGAGGACGCCGCCGTCCTCGCCGACCTGCTGCACCGCAACCACGAGGAGGGCGGCGCCGACTTCGTCGTGACCGTCCCCTTCGCCGACGACGCGGTGCTCACGCTCACCGGTCAGATCGACTTCCGGCGCGCGGTCGGCCAGGCCCAGGCGGTCACCACGGTCGCGGGCGAGGACCGGGACACCCGCACCCTCTTCTTCGACCGCGACGACCTCTGGGCCGGCGACGTGCCGGGGCTGCCCGAGGCGCTCGCCGCCGCCGGAGCCCCCGAGGCGACGTACCTGCGCCGGACGCTGTCGCCCGCGGAGGGCGAACCGCCGCTGCTCGACGTCGTCGTCCAGGTGCTGCAGAACCTCGCCGCGGAGCGTCCCGACCGGCCCGCGGCCTTCCTCGACGGCCCGTACCGGTGGCAAGGGGAGCAGGCCGTCGACGGCCGGCCCACGACCGTCTACCTCCTCAGGGACGAGCGCACCGTCGCGGTCGACGACGCGGACCAGACGCTCGTGCAGTACCGGACCCCGCTCGGTGGGGTCGAGGTGACGGTCACGCTCGCCGAGCACGGGAGCCGCCGGCTCGCCCTGCCGACGGCGGAGGAGACGGCCGAGGCCGCGGACCACGCGGCGATCGCCGAGGCGTTCGGCATCTGAGGCGGGGGACGTCACCGCCTGACGAGAAGCGGGAAGGGGCGGCCTCTTCCCCAGACCGCCCCTTCCCGGGCCCATTCCTACCAGACGACGCCCGATCGCGCTGCCCGGCGCGTGCCGCGAGGGACGTCAGTTGACGGTGGGGTCCGCCGTGGCGGTGGAGAGGACGGCCAGGCGACCACGCTGCCGGCCCAGCACCCGGCGCCAGAGCGCGGCCCCGGAGAGGTCGCTGAGCACGTCGCCGGGGCGGCTCGGCACGCAGGCCCAGGCGCCCTCGGCGATCTCCCCGGCCAGCTGACCGGGCGACCAGCCCGCGTAGCCGGCGAACACCCGCAGCCCGGAGAGCTGCCCGGCGAGCGCGTCCGGCTCCCCGTCGAGGTCGACGAGGTGCACGTCACCGGCGACGGGGCGCAGGCCGGGCACCGCCGTCCCGGGCGACGCCGTCGCCAGGCAGAGCGCCGTGTCGGTCTCGCACGGCCCACCGACGTGGAAGACCCCCGGCTCCACCGCGAGGTCGCACCACCCGGGCAGCACGTCCCGGATCTCCACCTGGCTGGGCTGCCCCAGGACGACGCCCAGGGTGCCGGTGTCGGAGTGGTCGAGCACGTAGACGACCGCCCCGGCGAACGTCGGCTCGGTGAGCGACGGCATCGCGACGAGGAGGGCGCCCGCCCGCACGTCGTCCAGGCGGCCGACCGAGAGCGGGGGCACCGCACCGGCGCGACGGCGCCCGGTCGCGGGCCGCGCGGGCGGACCGGACTCGGGCTCGGGCGGAGGGGGCACCGGCGACATCCTTCTCAGTGTGCCCCACCTCGGCGCCGGAGGCCGCTGCCCCTCGCACGGCGGCGGGGACGGCGGCCGCTGCTCGTAGGGTGACCGCGTGGCCGGGCCGGGGACGACGGTGCGCGGCCTGCTGGTGCGCCGCGACTTCCGCAGGCTGCTCGGCACCCGGCTGCTCTCGCAGTTCGGCGACGGCGTCTTCCAGGCCGCGCTGGCCGGCACGGTGCTGTTCAACCCCCAGCGCGCCGCCGACCCGGTCGACGTCGCCGCGGCCTTCGCCGTCCTGCTGCTGCCGTACTCCTTCGTCGGCCCGTTCGCCGGGGTGTGGCTGGACCGCTGGAGCCGGCGCCAGGTGCTGCTGCGCGCCAACGTGCTGCGCGCCGGGCTGGTGGCCGCGGTCACCGCCCTGGTGGTCTCGGGCGTGCAGGGGCCGGCGTTCTACCTGGCCGGGCTCGCCGTCTTCTCGGTGAACCGCTTCGTGCTGTCCGCGCTGTCGGCCGGGCTCCCGCACACCACCGGCGACACCCCGCTGGTGACGGCGAACGCCCTGTCGACGACGGCGGGCTCCGTCGCCACCGTGGTCGGCGGCGGCGCCGCCCTGGCGCTCCTGCAGCTGACCGGGTCCGACGACGCCGGGTACGCCGCGGTGGCGCTCGCCGCCGCGCTGCCCTACCTCGCGGCCGCCGCCGTCGTCGCCGGGTTCACCCGCGCCCACCTCGGGCCCGACCACGTGGCCCGCTCGGCGCGGCTGCCCGCCGGGGAGGTGCTGGCCGGCATGGTCGCCGGGGCCCGGCACGCCTGGGCCCACCGGCCGGTCGCCGCCGCGCTCGCCGCCATCGGCCTGCACCGCGTCTGGTTCGGCCTGCTCACGCTGATGACGCTGCTGCTCTACCGGAACACCTTCGCCGGCGAGGCGGGGCCGTTCCCCGGCGGGCTGGTGGGGCTCGGGCAGGTCGCCGCCGCGATCGCCGCGGGCACGCTCACCGGCGCCGCCGTGACCCCGCCGGTCGTGCGCCGCACCGGCACGGTCCGGTGGATCGGCGCCCTGCTCACCGTCGGCGGGCTGCTCCAGGCCGCCCTGGGCCTGCTGCTGCAGCCGGCGGCGATCGTGCTGGCCGGCTTCGTCCTCGGCCTGCTCGGCCAGGGCGTGAAGGTCTGCGTGGACGCGACGCTGCAGGAGTCGATCGACGACGACCACCGGGGGCGGGTGTTCTCCGTCTACGACACCCTGGTGAACGTCGGCTTCGTCGCGGCCGTGGTGGCCGGGGCGTTCGCGCTGCCGGAGTCCGGCGTCTCGCGGCCGGCGCTCGCCGTCGTGGGCGCGGGCTACCTCGCGACGGCGCTGCTGCACGCGCGGATGTCCCGCCGCTGAGCGGGCCCGGTCAGAGGTCGGGGACGCAGGGGCCCCGGCCGAGCGCGCTGAGCCCGGTGCGGTCGCCGTCGGCGAGGTCGGGAACCGCGGGCCGAGCCTCCGGGTACATCAGCTCGCGGTCGTCGTCCACGTGCGCGAGACCGACCAGGTGCCCGAGCTCGTGCAGCACCACCGACCGGAGCGCGGCGGCGCCACCGGGGCGGCCCAGCAGCTCCGGGGCCTGGCCGCCGTCCAGGGTCACCGTGCCGGTCACGTAGACGCGCGGACCCTCGCCGAGCGAGACCGCGGTGCTGCCGGCCGCCCCGACGACGTCGCCCGCGAGCGTCGGGTCCTCCGCCTCGGTCGCCCACCCGATGAGCACCGGTGCCCAGCGGTCCCCGTAGCGGTCGGGCTGGAACGGTGCCCGCTCCCCGCCGAGGGGCTCGTCGGTCGCGCCCTCGTGGACGAAGCGGAGGCCGGTCGCCTCGCCGATCCGCGCGACCGCCTCGTGCACCATGCCCTCGGTGCCCGGCGGTGCGCCGTCCGGGCGGAGCACGTAGCGGATCTCGCGGCAGGGGTCGTAGGCGACCGGCGTGACGCCGTCCTCCTGCAGCGCCGCGTAGGCGTGCGTCCCGGCGGCCGCCGGGGGCGACGGGGGGCGGCCCAGCGGCGTGGTGGCGCCGGAAGGGGTCGGCCGGTCCGTCGGGCGCTCCGGGGCGGCGGGGACGGGCGGCTCCGCCGCGACCGGGGTCCCCGTCCACGGCCACACCGGGGGGTCGGCGAGCACGCCCCCGGCCACCACCGCCGCGACGGCGAGCGGGACCACCCACCTGCCGCGGCGCCGGGGACCTCGGGGCGGTGGGGACGGCTCAGGGGTGCCGGTGAGCTCGTCGAGCAGCCACTGCGGCGTCCGGCCGGTCGGGGACGCCGGCAGCCGGGCGTGGTCGTCGGGGTGCTGCGGGTGCACACCCGTCATCTCGGCACCGTCCTCCCCCTCCTGGAGCCGGCCCGGGCGCTCAGCCCTGGCGCTCGGCCCACCACGCCCGCAGGGCCGCCTCGGCCTCCTCGCGCTCCAGCGGCCCGCGCTCGAGCCGCAGCTCCTTGAGATAGCGCCACGCGGCGCCGACCTCGCGCCCGGGGGGCAGGCCCAGGAGCTCCATGATGGCGTTGCCGTCGAGATCGGGGCGGACCCGCGCGAGGTCCTCCTGCGCGGCCAGCTCGGCGATCCGCTGCTCCAGCGAGTCGTAGGTCGCCGACAACGCGGCGGCCCGGCGCTTGTTCCGGGTGGTCGAGTCCGAGCGCACCAGCTTGTGCAGGCGGGGGAGGAGGTCGCCGGCGTCGGTGACGTAGCGGCGGACGGCGGAGTCGGTCCACTCGCCCCGGCCGTAGCCGTGGAACCGCAGGTGCAGGAAGGTCAGCCGGGACACCGCCTCGACGACGTCCTTGGGGTACTTGAGCGCGAGCAGCCGCTTGCGGACCAGCTTGGCGCCGACCACCTCGTGGTGGTGGAAGGAGACCCGCCCACCGGCCTCGTGGCGGCGGGTGGCCGGCTTGCCGATGTCGTGCAGCAGCGCGGCCAGCCGGAGCACGAGGTCCGGGGACGGCGATCCTGGATCGGCCTTCTCCAGCGCGATCGCCTGGTCCAGCACGGTCAGCGAGTGGGCGTAGACGTCCTTGTGCTGGTGGTGCTCGTCGATCTCCATCCGCAGCGCCGGCAGCTCGGGCAGCACCACGTCGGCCAGACCGGTGGCGACGAAGAGCTCCAGGGCCGCCCGGGGGGAGTCCTGCAGCAGGGTCTTGGACAGCTCGGCCTGGACCCGCTCGGCGGTGATCCGGCCGAGCTCACCGGCCAGGTCGGTCATGGCCCGCACGACGTCGTCGTCCGGCGTGAGCCCCAGCTGGGCGACGAACCGGACCGCGCGGAGCATGCGCAGCGGGTCGTCGGCGAAGGACTCCACGGCGGGGCCGGGGGTCCGCAGCCGCTTGGCCAGCAGGTCGCCGAGCCCGCCGAAGGGGTCGGTCACCGTGCGGTCGGACCCCAGCGACACCGCCATCGCGTTCACGGTGAAGTCCCGCCGGGCCAGGTCGTCGGTGAGCGAGTTGCCCCACGCGACCTCGGGGTTGCGCGAGGTGCGGTCGTACCGGTCGGCCCGGAAGGTGGTGATCTCGACCCGCGCGCCGCCGAGGTCGGCCCCGACCGTGCCGAAGGCGATGCCGGTGTTCCACGTGGAACGGGCCCAGCCGCGGAGCACCCCCAGCACCTGCTCGGGCCGGGCGTCCGTGGTGACGTCGAGGTCACCGGGGGTGCCGGGGCCGCCGGCCGCCGCTGCCAGCAGGGCGTCGCGCACCGAGCCGCCGACCAGGTGGGCCTCGAAACCGGCGGCGGCGAACCGCTGCCCGAGCTCGACCAGCACGGGGGAGACGTCCACGAGCCTGCGGACGGTCTCCTGGACGGCCGGGGGCACCGGCGCGGGGTCGGGCCGGCTCGGCGGGGTGTCGGACACGACGAGCCAGCGTAGTGCGGGCGAAGAGCCGCCCCGGCCCGGCTCCGCGCTCCCGTCCGCTCCTCGCTCGTCCCTCGCTGCGATGCTCCCGGAGCTGTCGCCAGACGCGCGCTACCCTCCTGGCATGGCTGGTACGGGCGGGCGAGGGCGCCCGGGCCGCCGGCTGCGCCGGGTCGACGAGACCTCCGCCGGGGGCCTGGTGGTCGCCGACGACGGCGTGACGGGGCCCCGTGCCGCCCTCATCGGCCGCACCGACCGCCGCGGCCGCCTGCTCTGGTCGCTGCCCAAGGGGCACATCGAGGCGGGCGAGACCCCCGAGGACACCGCCGTCCGCGAGGTCGCCGAGGAGACCGGCATCATCGGCGAGGTCGTCGCCCCGCTGGGGATCATCGACTTCTGGTTCGTCGCCGAGGGCCGCCGCGTGCACAAGACCGTGCACCACTTCCTCCTGCGCGCCGTCGGGGGCGCGCTGTCCGACGCCGACGTCGAGGTGACCGAGGTCGCCTGGGTGCCGCTGGAGGAGCTCAGCACCCGGCTGGCGTACGCCGACGAGCGCGCCCTGGTCGAGCGCGCCCCCGGACTCCTGGCCGACAGCGCGTGACCCGGCCGGCTGCCACCCGAGCCGGTGGCCGCCCCGCCGACGCACCCGCCCGGCAGGGCACCGCCCGGCGCGCGGCCGCGCTCGTCCCGCTGCTCTCGGGCGCGCTCGTGCTCGGCGGGCCGCTGCTCGCGCCGGCAGCCCTGACCCCGGCGGCCGCCGCCCCCGCGCCGAGCGCTCCCGACGGGGCCACCACCTCCGCCGACCGGCCGGTCCGCATCGACGTGGCCCGGTTCGAGCCCCGCACGATCACCCCGGGCGCGCTGATCACGGTCACCGGCACGCTGACCAACACCGGGCCGGACCCCGTCGCCGGCCTCACCGCCCGGCTGCAGCGCGGCGACGTCCTCGCCGGCCGGCCCGACCTGGCCGACGCCGTGGGCGACCCCGACCCCGCCACCGCCGTGCAGCCGGCCTTCGCGCCGCTGCCCGGCGCGCTCGCCCCCGGCGGCAGCGTGGCGTTCAGCTACACGCTCGACTCCGCCGAGCTGCGCCTGGACCAGGACGGCGTGTACCCGGTGCTGTTCAACGTCAACGGCACCGTGGACGGCGACCAGGAGCGCCGGGTCGGCGAGCTCGCCACCTTCCTCGTCCAGCAGCCGGTCGTCCCCTCCTCGCGGACGACCGTGGCCTGGCTCTGGCCGCTGTCCGAGCCGAGCCACCGGGACGCCGCCGGCAGCTTCGTCGACGACGGGCTGGTCGAGGCGGTGAGCGAGGGCGGCCGGCTGGACCGCGCGCTCGCCGTGGTCGAGCGGCTGCCCGCCGGGCAGCCCGGGACGGAACCGGGCGCGCCGCCCGCCGCACCGCTGCCGGTCACGCTGGCGATCGACCCGGCGCTGGTCGAGGAGCTCGCGCGCATGGCGGACGGGCCCTACGCCGTGGGCGGCGTCGCCGGCGCCGGGACGGGCACCGAGGCGGCGCGGGCCTACCTCGACCGGTTGCGCGCGGTGGTGGCCACCCGCCCGGTGGTGGCGCTGCCCTACGGCGACGTCGACGCCGACGGGCTGCACGCCGCCGGCCTGCCCGCCGTCGTGACCCGGAGCCTGCCGGGGACGCCGGAGGGCACCGCGCACGACCCGCCGGGCCCCCCGCCGGTCACCGGCGGGGCCGCCGTCGACGACGCGCCCCCGCCGCCCGGGCCGGCCGACGCGACCGGCGCCGGCGCGGAGATCATCGCCGACGTCCTGGACATCTCCCCGATCACCGACCTCGCGTGGTCGCCGGACGGCTCCTACGCCGCCGCCACCCTCGACACCCTGCGCGCCGGCGGCATCGAGCAGGTCGTCCTGGGCAGCGGGGCGCTCACCGACGGCGACTCCGCCGTGGGCCTGGACGGCTCCGACGCCGTCGCCCGCAGCGCCGTCCCGGTCGGCGGCGAGGTGCTGGACGTGCTCGTCGCCGACCCGACGCTCAGCGCCGTCGTCGGCACCGCCGGGCTGGTCCAGGGGGGCCCTCGCATCGCGGAGCAGCGCTACCTGGCGGAGCTCGCCGCGCTGACCCTGCAGACACCGCCGGGGACCGAGCAGACCGTGCTCGTCGCCCCGCCCCGCGACGTCGACGCCGAGCTGGAGGGCGCCGGCGCGATGATCGCCGACACCGCGGGCCTGCCCTGGCTGCAGCCGGGCAGCGTCGCCGGCCTCGGCACCGCCCCGGTGGCCGACGCCGGCACGCTCGCCTCCCCCGACCGGGAGACCGCGCTCGACCCGGCCGGGCTGGCGGTCCTCGCCGAGGCCGTCACCGCGCGGGAGGAGCTCGCCGGCGCGATCCCCGCGGACGCCGACCTCGCGCTGCAGCCCTACGACGCCGGCATCGCCCGGGCCGCCTCGGTGCTCCGGCGCGACGACCCCGAGGAGTTCGAGGCGGCCGCCGCCGACGCGCTGGCCACGCTCGAGCGCATCCAGGAGCGCGTCACCGTGGTCGCGCCGGCCGACGGCACCTACAGCCTCGCCTCCAGCGACGCGCCGCTGGTGCTGACGGTGGACAACCCGCTGCCCTTCCCCGTCGACGTCCGGCTGCAGGTCGACCCGCCGGCCAGCGGCGGGCTCGCCGTCGGCGACATCGGCGTGCAGACCCTGGCGCCCGAGCAGCGCACGACGCTCCAGGTACCCACCGAGCTGCGCCGGTCCGGCGGCTTCACCGTCACCGCCCAGGTGACGACCCCCTCGGGCGCCCCGCTCGGCGACCGCGTCGAGATGCAGGTGAAGAGCACCGCCTACGGGCCCATCTCGCTCTCCATCACCATCGGCGCCGCCTCGCTGCTCGCCCTGCTCTTCCTGCGCCGCCTCGTGCACTTCCTGATCCGGCGGCGCCGGGGGGCTGCCGCGGTCGACGGCAGCGCGGGCCCGTCGTCCCCCGGTCTCTCCCCCGCGCCCACCCGGAGCCCCGTGTGAGCGACCGGTCCGGCGACCGCCCCGAGGCGGAGGACGCCGAGCGTCCGCGCCCGCTGCCGCTGCCCCCGCCGTCGGCCCGCTGCCGGGCGGGCCGACGCAGCTGGGGCTCGCCCGCTCCGCTGCCACCGGCCCCCTACCTGGCGACGCCACCGAGCGACGCGGTCTTCGCAGCACCCCCCGCCGCCGGGGACG
>NZ_SSXA01000061.1 GCF_021698975.1 Blastococcus sp. KM273128
GCGGGGGGCCGGGACGGCGGGGCGGCCGATCGGCATGGCGGCGGGGTGCTGGGCCGGCACGGGCCGGGCGACGGCCGCCGCGGTCATCGGGCGGACCATCTGGCGGGGCACGGGCATCCCCGGGCGGACGACGGTGGCGGCAGCGTGGCGCTGGGGCATGGTCATGTCTTCGTCTCCGGTACCTAGCTCGTGTCGTGGCGCCGGCTTCCCCACCGGCAACTGAACACGCACGCGCTGGTACTGAGAGTAAGGGGGCGGGCGTGACTGAAGCGATGGGTGAAACGAACAGGCGGACCGGTCCGTCCTAGGCAGAACTACACCTATGCAACACGGTGCACAGGCGTTCCGGCGCGTTTCGCGACACGGTGACAAGTCGGTGACGCGTCGTCACCCCGATCGGCCCGGATGTGCACTACCGTGCTCGCCCGCTCACGCCGGGTGCGCGTCGACCTGTCGACACGGGAAGGCGCCGGCACCACGTCCCGGCCGGTCGACGTCAGGACTTGTCGTCAGGCCCCGTCGCGGCCCAGCTCGACCGACCGCGCGTGCGCCGCCTCGATCGCGGCCATGAGCGCCGCCCGGACGCCGTGCCGCTCCAGCTCCCGGATCGCGGCGATCGTCGTGCCGCCGGGGCTGGAGACCGCCTCGCGCAGCTGGACGGGGTGCTCGCCCGAGTCGCGCATCATCACCGCCGCGCCCAGCGCCGTCTGCACGATGAGGTCCGCGGCCAGCGCGCGCGGCAGCCCCAGCAGGATGCCGGCGTCCACCATCGCCTCGACCAGGTAGAAGAAGTAGGCGGGTCCGCTCCCCGACAGCGCGGTCACGGCGTCCTGCTGCGCCTCCGGCACCCGGCGCACCTGCCCGACCGCCGCCAGCAGCGCCTCCGCCTCGTCGAGGTCCTGCTCCCCCGCGTGCGCGCCGGCCGAGAGCACGCTCATGCCCTCGTCCACGAGCGCGGGGGTGTTCGGCATGACCCGCACGACCGGGACGCCGGACGGCAGGGCCGCCTCGATCCGCGCCGTGGGGACCCCCGCGGCGACGGAGACGACGAGGTGCCCCTCGTCGACGTGCCCGGCGACCAGCCCGAGGAGCGCGTCGATGTCCTGCGGCTTGACGGCCAGCAGCAGCACCCGCGCCCGGGCCGCGGCCTCGGCGAGCTCCACCGCGGGCACCCCGTAGCGCCCGGTCAGCTCGGCGGCGCGCTCCGGGCTGCGCTCGACGACGAGCAGCCCGTCGGCCCCGCCGCGCCGCACGAGACCGGACAGCAGCGCCTCGCCGATCTTCCCGCCGCCGATGATGGCCAGGCCGCGGCGGCCGGTGGCGGTCGTCGGTTCTCCCCGGGTCATGACGTGCTCCCAGCTGTCGGGCGCGCTGCGGGGCGCGGGCGGACGGGTACGCCCGAAACCGTAGTGCTCGGGCGTGTGCCGCCTCCGGGCCCCGGGTAGCGCCGCCCCCATGGCAGGAGAACTGGACGGGATGAGGGTGGCCGTGCTGGCGACCGACGGAGTGGAGCAGGTCGAGCTGGACCGCCCCTGGCAGGCGCTCGAGGAGGCCGGCGCGGAGCCGGAGCTGGTGTCGTTCTCGACCGGGACGATCACCGCGTACGAGCACATCGACAAGGGCGAGCGGCGCACGGTCGACACCGACCTCGGCTCGGCGGACCCGGACGACTACGCGGCGCTGGTCCTGCCCGGCGGCGTCATCAACGGGGACTTCGTGCGCGCGGACGCCGACGCGGTGACGTTCGTGAAGGCGTTCTTCGACGCCGGCAAGCCGGTGGCGGCGATCTGCCACGCGCCCTGGGTGCTGATCGAGGCCGGGGTGGTCCGCGGCCGCCGGATGACCTCCTGGCCCTCGCTGCAGACCGACCTGCGCAACGCGGGCGCGAACTGGGTGGACGAGGAGGTCGTGGTCGACGGGAACCTCGTCACCAGCCGCAAGCCCGACGACCTCGACGCCTTCGGGGCGGCGATCGTCGAGGAGTTCGCCGCCACGCGCGACGCCGAGCCGGCGGAGGCCTGACCCGGCGTCAGGACGTCGCGAGGAGGGTGGCCGCCGGGGCGATCGTGAGCAGGGTGCCTGCGAACACCAGGACGGCGAGCAGGCGGGCACCCACCGGTTCGGCGCCCTGGCGCTCCCGCCAGGCGTTCACCCCGGCCACCAGGCCGGTGACGGCCAGCGGGGCCAGGAAGACCGCCAGGTGCGGGATCAGCTCCCAGAGCACGGTGGCGGCGAAGTAGATGCCCACCCCGGCCGCGAGGGCGATGACCAGCTCGCCGGCGAACCGGGCCCAGGCCAGCGCGCTCTCGCGCGGGGTGGCGTCGAGGTCGGCGTCGTCGGCGCGCACCACGGGGATCGGCCCGGTGGACGCCACGCCCTCGCGGGCGGGCGCGCCGGCCGCCGTCGCCCCGCGGGCGGACCGGCGGTCGGTGGCGCGCTGCGGGCCGGCGGCCTCCGCCGCCTCGGCAGGTCGGCGCAGCGGGGGCACCGGGCCGGAGGGGTGCGGCACACCGGGCTTGCGGTCCGGACGGAGCCCCGGGATCGCCGCGGTCGCGGGGTCGGCGGCCCGGCCTGCCGGGCGGCCCGACCGCGCGGGCTGGGGTTCGGCGTCGGCGACCTGCAGGTCGCTCCGGCGCCGGCCGTAGCCGGCCCGCTCGGCGCCGGCCTCGGCGCGCCGCTGGCGGATCCCCGTGTCGTCCTCGTCGTCGGCGCGCCGGCGCCGGGCCGTGCGGGCCGCGGACTCGATGCCGGCCTCGCGCAGGATCTCGGCGAGGGAGCGTCCTCCCGTGTCCGGGTTCCAGTCCGGTTCGGCCATCACGCCCCTCCCAACGAATCCAGCCTGCGGAGGATGACCCCCTCGCGCAGCGCCCACGGACAGATCCGCACGGAGGGTACGTCGAGCGCACGCAGAGTAGCGGCAGCCACGACGGCGCCGGCGGGAACCTGGTGCGCCCGCGCGGCGGACACACCGGGGAGCTCGGCGAGCGCCGAGGACTCGATCCGGGAGACGAAGCCGACCAGCTGGCCGAGTCCGGTCGCCGTGAGCTCGCGCGGGACCCGCAGGCCGCTCGCGGACGGCGCGGCGCCGGCGAGGCGGGCCAGCGTGCGGAAGGTCTTGCTCGTCGCGGCGACCAGGTCCGGCGGGCCGGCTGCCGCGATCTTCTCCGCGGCCGGGGCGAGCAGGTCGTCGGCGTGCGCGGAGAGGGCCTCCAGTGCCGCGAGGTCGGGCCGGCCGCCGGCGTCCGCCCGGGGCAGGAAGCGCCGGCTCATCCGCCCGGCGCCCAGGGGCAGGGAGAGCGCGACGTCGGGGTCCTCGTCGATGCCCGCGGCGAGCTCCAACGAGCCCCCGCCGATGTCGAGGACCAGCAGCCGCCCGGCGCTCCAGCCGAACCAGCGCCGCACCGCCAGGAAGGTCAGCCGCGCTTCGTCCTCACCGCTGAGCACGGTGAGGTCGACGCCGGTGCGCTGCCGGACCCGGTCGAGCACCTCCAGACCGTTGGCCGCCTCGCGGATGGCGGAGGTGACCAGCGCCATGAGCTCGTCGCAGCCCTGCGCCTCCGCCTGGTCGCAGGCCCGCTGCACCGCGGCGAGCAGGGCCTTCTCCCCCGCCCGGGAGAGCACGTCGTCCTTCCCCACGTGCTCGGCGAGCCGCAGCACCGACTTGTCGTCGTGCATCGGCGTGGGGTGCGCGCCCCGGTGGGCGTCCACCACCAGCAGGTGCACCGTGTTCGAGCCGACGTCCAGCACACCCAGCCGCATGTGGCCGATTCTGCCTGGCTCCCTCCGGAGGCTCGCGCCGAACGAGCGAGGCGTGAGGAGGAGGGGGTCCTTCTAGGCTGCCCCCGTGCGGAACGAGCCCCCCGACGAGGTCGCGCCGGACTTCGCCCGCGAGTGGGTGGAGTTCCCCGACCCCGCCGACCCCGAGCACGTCGTCCGGGCCGACCTCACCTGGCTCGCGTCGGCGTGGACGTGCGTGTTCGGCCGGGGCTGCGCGGGCGTGGTGGAGGGGCGTCCGGACGACGGCTGCTGCAGCCACGGCGCCTTCTTCACCGACGAGGACGACCTGCACCGGGTCACCGCGGCGGTGGCCGACCTGACCGAGGAGGACTGGCAGCTCGCCGCGACCGGGCGCGGCGCCTGGACCGAGGTGGACGACGCCGAGGACCCGGAGGAAGGGGGCACGGCTGCCCAAGACGACGGGCGCGTGCGGTCGCTGCGGACGCGCGTCGTCGACGGCGCCTGCGTCTTCCTCAACCGCCCCGGGTTCGCCGGTGGCACCGGGTGCGCCCTGCACCGGATGGCGCTGCGCACCGGGCTGCACCCCCTCACCACCAAGCCGGACGTGTGCTGGCAGCTGCCGGTGCGCCGTGAGCAGGAGCACGTGGACCGGCCCGACGGGACCCGGGTGCTGGTGTCGACCATCGGCGAGTTCGACCGGCGCGGGTGGGGGCCGGGCGGCCACGACCTGCACTGGTGGTGCACCGGCTCGCCGACCGCGCACGTCTCCCCGGTGCCGCTGGTGGAGACCTACGCCGCGGAGCTGGTCGCGCTGCTCGGGGGCCCGGCGTACGAGGAGCTACGCCGGCTGACCGAGCTGCGGCTGGACCAGGGGCTGGTCGCCCCCCACCCGGCCAGCCCCGCCCTCGCCGGGCCGGTGCCCGTCCAGCTGCACCGGCGCCGTCCCGAGGCGTGACACCGCGCCGGCGCGGAAGGTCTGCCGGTAGGCCCGGGGGGTGACCCCGCGGCGGCGGGTGAACTGCTCGCGGAGCCCCGCCGCCGTCCCGAAGCCGACCAGCCGGGCGATCTCCTCGACCAGGGCGTCGCTGTTCTCCAGCAGCTCCTCGGCCGCCGCGAGCCGCTGGGCGAGCAGCCAGGCGTGCGGCGTCGTGCCGGTGGTGGCCTTGAAGCGCCGGGCGAAGCTGCGGGGGCTCATCAGCGCCCGCCGGGCGAGGACGTCGACGGAGAGGTCCTCGGCGAGGTGCCGACCGGCCCACTCCAGGACGAGGCCGAGCAGGTCGTCGGAGCAGGCGGGGACCGGGGCGTCGATGAACTGCGCCTGCCCGCCGTCGCGGTGCGGCGGGACGACCATCTCCCGGGCCAGCGCGTTGGCCGCGGCCGCACCCCACTCCCGGCGGACCAGGTGCAGCAGCGCGTCCACGCCGGCCGCCGTCCCCGCCCCGGTGAGGATGCGCCCGTTGTCCACGTAGAGCACCGCCGGGTCGACGTCGAGCTGCGGGTAGCGGGCGGCGAGCTCGCCGGCGTAGCGCCAGTGCGTGGTCACCCGCATCCCGTCGAGCAGGCCGGTGGCGGCCAGGGCGAAGACGCCCGTGCAGTGGCTGACCAGGGTGGCCCCCCGGGCGTGCGCCCGCCGGAGGGCGTCCAGCAGCGCCGGCGACGGCAGCCGGTCGACGACCTCCCAGGCGGTCACCAGCACGATGTCGGAGCGGTCCAGCCGGTCGAGGCCGTGCTCGACGAGGATGCCGATCCCCGTGTCGGTGCGCAGCACCCCCGGGCGCTCGGCGACGAGCGCGAAGTCGAAGCGGGGCAGGCCGATCTCCGGGCGGTCGTAGCCGAACACCTCGTTGCTCACCCCCAGCCCGAAGCTGGCGACGAGACCCTCGCCGACCACCAGGCTGACCACGAGCGGACGTCCCTCTGCCATGCGCACACTGTGGCAGAAAACCCGCGATCGTGGTCACTCCTGCCACTCGTGCGGGCGGGCGGTCGGCGGGACGCTTCCCCCATGTTGCTGATCACCTGCCCCGTGACCCGGACCGACGAGCTGGTCGCCGACCGGCGCATCCGGTCGGTCACCAACCACCGGACGCACATCGCGCTGCACGTCGAGTGCCCCGCCTGCGGCGCGGTCCACGCCTACCCGACCGGCCGCCGGTGGGCGGCGACGCAGGCCGCCCGCGCCGCCGCCGCCGCTCGGCGGGCGCCGGAGCTGCACCCGGCCTAGCATCGAACACATGAGCGAAGCCAACTCCGCCGACCAGACCACCGAGAAGGACCCGGACACCTGGGTCACCGGCGACGAACCGGCCACCGGCGCCCAGAAGAGCTACCTCGAGACGCTGGCCCGGGGCACCGACGAGGAGATCCCCGAGGACATCTCGAAGGCGGACGCGTCCAAGAAGATCGACGACCTGCGGAACGGCTGACGCACGTCCCGCCCGGGTCTACGCCTCCAGCTTGTAGCCCAGGCCCCGCACCGTCAGCAGGTACTTCGGGTTGGCGGGGTCGGGCTCGAGCTTGGCGCGCAGCCGCTTCACGTGGACGTCGAGGGTCTTGGTGTCACCCACGTAGTCCGACCCCCACACGCGGTCGATGAGCTGGGCCCGGGTGAGCACCCGGCCGGCGTTGCGGAGGAGGAGCTCCAGCAGGTCGAACTCCTTGAGCGGCAGCGCTACCTGCTCGCCGTCCACCGCGACCACGTGCCGCTCCACGTCCATCCGGACCGGCCCGGCGGCCAGCACGCCGCCCTCGGCGGGGGCCGCGTCGGCCGCCTCGCCCCGGCGGCGCAGGACGGCCCGGATGCGCGCCACCAGCTCCCGCGCCGAGTACGGCTTGGTCACGTAGTCGTCGGCGCCCAGCTCCAGGCCGACGACCTTGTCGATCTCGGCGTCCTTGGCGGTCAGCATGATGATCGGCACGCTGCTGCGGGCGCGCAGCATGCGGCAGACCTCGGTCCCGGGCAGGCCGGGGAGCATGAGGTCGAGCAGCACGATGTCGGCGCCGCCGCGGTCGAACTCCGCCAGGGCGTCGGGCCCGGTGGCGGCCACGACCGTCTCGAAGCCCTCCCGCCGGAGCATGTAGGACAGGGCGTCGGAGAAGGACTCCTCGTCCTCGACGACCAGGACTCGGCTCATGGGTGCTCGTTCTCCGAATTCTGCGTTGCGGAAGCGGGCGATCCCGCCGCCGGGTGCTCCGCGGTACCGGCGAGCGGGATGCGCAGGGTGAAGGTCGACCCCAGCCCCTCCTCGCTCCAGACCGTCACCGAACCACCGTGGTTGCTGGCCACGTGCTTGACGATCGCCAGACCCAGCCCGGTCCCCCCGGTGCTGCTGGCGCGGGACTGGTCGACCCGGTAGAAGCGCTCGAACACCCGGTGCCGGTCGGCCCGCGGGATGCCGATGCCGCTGTCGGTCACCGCGATCTCGGCGAAGCCCGACCGCGCGCGGGCCGCGACGGCGACCCGGCTGTTCCCGGTGCTGTAGGCCACGGCGTTGGCCAGCAGGTTGGTGACCGCGGTGACCAGCTGGCTCTCCACCCCGCGCACCACCAGGTCCGCCTGCCCGCCGAGCACGATCTCCAGCCCCTTGGCCCGGGCCGCGGTGCGCGTGCGGTCGACCGCCTCCCCGAGCACCCGGTCCACATCGACGGGCACGAGCTCGGGCAGCGGCTCGCCGCCCTGTAGCCGGGAGAGGTCGATCAGCTCGCGCACGAGCCGGCCCAGGCGGTCGGCCTCGTGGGCGATCCGCGCCGCGAAGCGCTGCACCGCCTCGGGGTCGTCCGCGGCACCCTCGATCGCCTCGGCGAGCAGGGCCAGCGCCCCCACCGGCGTCTTCAGCTCGTGGCCGACGTTGGCGACGAAGTCACGGCGAACGGCCTCCACCCGCCGCGCCTCGGTGACGTCCTGCAGCACCAGCGCGACCGGCTCCGCCGGCGTGCCGCCGTCGCCGTCGAGCCGGATGCCGTGGACGCCGACCAGCCGCGGCCCCGCGCCGACCAGGTCGCCGGGCAGCCGGACGTCGGCGCGCCGGGTGCCCTCGCTGCGCACCGCACGGGCCAGGGAGAGCAGCTCCGGCACCAGCAGGCGGGTGCCCCGGACGACGCCCAGCGCGCGGGCCGCGGGGTTGGCCAGCAGCACGGCGTCGTCGACGCCGACGACCACCAGGGCGGGATCCATCAGGTCCACGAGCCGCCGCGCCAGCGCCGCCTCGGGCAGCGGCAGGGACCCGCTGTCGAGGGGGCGGCGGCCCCCGTCGGTGCGGGAGCGGAGGATGACGGCGGCGGCCACCACCCCACCCAGGAGGAGGCCGACCACCAGGGCGACCAGTGGACTCACGGCCCAGATGCTAGGTGCGCGCCGGCGAGGCACCATGATCAGGCGAGAGGTTCACCGCTCGGACGGGTCACTGTTCACCGGCGGGTGGGTCGGAGTTCACCCCACCGCGGCCGGATCAGCCCCGGCCGCGCCTACTGTCGCCGGGGAACCACGACGAGAGGACGACCGTGCGGGACAGCTACCACGAGGAACTCGACGACATCAACACCTGCCTGGTGGAGATGGCAAACTCCGTGGGCTCGCAGATGAGCACGGCCACGACGGCGCTCCTGGACGCCGACGTCGCCCTGGCCGATCTGGTGATCGCCGGGGACGACCAGATCGACGCCACCCGCGAGAGCATCGAGCAGCGCACCTTCACGCTGCTGGCGCGCCAGCAGCCGGTGGCCGGCGACCTGCGGACCATCACGACCGCGATGCGGATCGTCGCCGACCTCGAGCGGATGGGCGACCTCGCCGCGCACATCGCCAAGGTGGCGCGGATGCGCTTCCCCGACCACGCGGTGCCGCAGGAGGTCCGGCCGGCCTTCCTCGAGGCGGGCAACGTGGCCGAGCTGCTCATCACCAAGACCGCGACCGTCATCGCCAAGCGCGACGTCGAGGCCGCCCAGGAGCTGGAGACCGACGACGACGCGATGGACCAGATCCACCGCGGGCTGTTCCGCCAGCTGCTGAGCGAGGACTGGCCGCACGGCATCGAGTCGGCCATCGACATCACGCTGCTCGGCCGCTACTACGAGCGCTTCGCCGACCACGCGGTCAGCGTCGCCCGCCGGGTCTGCTACCTGGTCACCGGCGAGCGCTACGACTCTGCTGTTTCGTCAGCCTCCGGCTGACACCGCGGCGATCACACTGCCGTCCTCCGGACGGCACCGCGGCCAGGAGCCGTCCCCCGTTGCGTTGAGCCCTGCCCTGCGCCTCCTCGGGGGACGCTCCGCGCCCCCGCTCGTCGACGCGCCTCGCGGGGCGGCTCAGCGCTTCCTCGGGGACCCTCCGGGCCCCCTCGTCAGCGCTTGCCCTGGTTCTTGACGGCCTCGATGGCGGCCGCCGCGGCGTCGGGGTCGAGGTACTCGCCGCCGGGCTTCACCGGCCGCAGGTCGTCGTCCAGGTCGTAGCGCAGCGGCACACCGGTCGGGATGTTGAGGCCCACCACCTCGTCGTCCCCCATTCCGTCCAGGTGCTTGACCAGCGCCCGCAGGCTGTTGCCGTGGGCGGCGACCAGCACGGTCTGGCCCAGGCGCAGGTCGGGGACGATCGCGTCGTACCAGTAGGGCAGCATGCGGACGACGACGTCGGCCAGGCACTCGGTCGCCGGGCGCGCCTCCGGCGGCAGGAACGAGTAGCGCGCGTCGCCGTCCTGGCTGTACTCGCTGCCCGGCTCGATGGGCGGCGGCGGCGTGTCGTAGGAACGCCGCCAGGTCATGAACTGCTCCTCGCCGAACTCGGCGAGCGTGGCGGCCTTGTCCTTGCCCTGCAGCGCGCCGTAGTGCCGCTCGTTCAGCCGCCAGGAGCGCTTCACCGGGATCCACTGCCGGTCGGCCTCGTGCAGCGCCAGCTCGGCGGTCATGATCGCCCGGCGCAGCAGCGAGGTGTGCGAGACGTCGGGCAGCAGCCCGTGCTCGGCCATCAGCCGTCCGCCGCGAGCGGCCTCCTCGCGCCCCTTGTCGGTGAGCGGCACGTCCACCCAGCCGGTGAAGAGGTTGGCCTTGTTCCACTCGCTCTCGCCGTGGCGGAGCAGCACCAGGGTTCCCGTGGAGGTCGTCACGGCGATCATCCTGCCCGACGTCGCCGCCGCGGGCAGCGGAGCCTCCGCGTGCGGCCCCGTGAGCCCGCCGGGTCAGCGCGGGACCGGTGCCACCCGTCTCGGCCGGCCGGGCAGCCAGACCAGCACCACGACCGCCGCCACCAGAGTGGCGGTGGCGGTGCCGACCGCCGTCAGGTGCATGGCGGTCACGAAGGCGTCGCGGGCCGGGTCCACGACCGCGGCCGCGGCCCGGGCCACCTCCGGCGTCCCCTCGGCCTGCGCCCGGCGCACCGCGTCGAGCGTGGCGACGACCGACTGCCGGGCGTCGTCGCGCGCGCCCGCCGGCAGCCCGTCGGCCGCCGACCCCAGCTGCGCGGAGTAGGTCGCCGCGAGCAGGGAGCCCAGGATGGCGACGCCGAGGGCGCCGCCCACCTGGCGCACCGAGTTGTTGACCGCGGCCCCGGCGCCGGCCTTCTCCCGCGGCACCACGGACATGATCGACTCGGTCGCGGGCGCCATCACCGCGCCCATGCCGAGCCCCTGGACGGAGAGCACCACCAGCAGCAGCCAGACCGGCGAGGTGAGGTCGAGCAGCTGCACCCCCAGGAAGGACAGGGTGATCAGCAGGAAGCCGGTCGCGCAGACGGCCTTGGCCCCGAACCGCTCGGCCAGCCCGGAGCTCCGGGGCGCCATGAGCGCCATGCCGAGCGCGACCGGGATGAGCGCCGCACCGCTCTGCAGCGGGGAGTAGCCGCGCACGCCCTGCAGGTAGAAGACCAGGTAGAAGGTCGCGCCGAGGAGCGCGAAGAAGTTCAGGCCCAGCGCGGCCGCGGCCGCCGAGAAGGCCGGGTTGCGGAACAGCGAGACGTCGAGCGCCGGGTGCGCCGAGCGCCGCTGCAGCCAGACGAAGAAGGCGAGCAGCACCAGGCCGCCCACGAGGGGCACGAGCACCCCCGGCGTCGTCCAGCCCGCGCCGCCACCGCCGTGGATGATGCCGTAGACCAGGCCGGCGAGCGCCGCGATCGACAGCAGCACGCCCGGGAGGTCCAGCCGGCCGGGGGAGGGGTCCCGCGACTCCGGGACGAAGGCGAGCACGGCGACGATGCCCAGGAGCGCCACGGGGACGCCGACGAGGAAGACCGCGCCCCACCAGAAGTGCTCGAGGACGGCGCCACCGGCCAGCGGGCCGCCCGCGACGGCGATCCCCGCCGTCCCGGCCCACACGCCGATGGCCCGGCCGCGCTCGCGGGGCGGGAAGACGTTGGTGATGACGGCGAGCGTCGTCGGCTGGACCGCCGCGCCCCCGATGCCCATCACCGCCCGCCAGCCGATCAGCTCCAGGGGGCTGTCGCTCAGCGCGGCGAGCACCGACCCCACCGCGAAGACGGACAGCCCGATGAGCAGCACCCGCCGCCGGCCGATCCGGTCGCCGATGACGCCCCAGGTGAACAGCAGGCCGGCGAACACGAGGATGTAGGCGTCGACGACCCACTGCAGCTCGCCCTGGCTGGCGTCCAGCTCCCGCTGGAGCGTCGGCAGGGCGACGTTGAGGATCGTGTTGCCCATGATCACCACGAGCAGGCAGACCGTCATGGTGGCCAGCACCCACCACCGGCGGGTGTAGCCGGGGGGCAGCTCGTCACCGGGCGCCACCGCGCCCGGCCGGGACCTGTCGGTCGCCGTCACGCCCTGCTGGCGGGGTCGGCGCCGGCGCGGCGGCTGGGGTCGGCGAAGGCGGCGAACGCCTCCAGGTTGCGCAGCGACTCCCCGCGCTTGACCCGCCACTCCCACTCACGGCGGATCGACGTGCCGAAGCCGATCTCCAGCATCGTGTTGAAGTGGTCGTCGGCGTAGCTGAGCACCGAGCCGAGCAGCCGGTCCAGCTCCTCGGGCGTGACCGCGGCGTGCGGCAGCCGGCCGGTCAGGTAGACGTCGCCGACGGAGTCGATCGAGTAGGCGACCCCGTACATGCGGGCGTTGTGCTGCAGCAGGTAGGTCCACAGCTGCTCGCGGTTCTCGTCGGGCTGGCGGCAGACGAACGCCTCGACCCGCAGCGCGTGGTCGCCCACGATCAGGCCGCACACCGTCTTGAGCTTCTTGGTGCCCGGCAGGTCGACCAGCCAGGTGCCCGGCCGGGGGTGCTCGTGCACCAGCTCCGCGTCGCGCAGCGTCTGGTCGATGACCGCGTCGAGCTCCTCGACGGTCCGGCTCACCGGGCCACCCCCATCCCTGGCAGGGCCCGGAGGCGACCGGGCCGGCGGTCCCGCAGCGGGAGGGCCCGCGGAGCGGACATCTCAGCGGCCGCCGAGGTGTAGGCCGCGACGAGGGCGTCGGCGGTGCGGTCCCAGGAGAACGCGGCCGCGTGCCGTCCGGCGCCGGCGGCGAGCAGCTCCCGGCGGGCGAGGACCGCACGCACGGCCGCGGCGTAGTCCCCGGCCCGGTGGCCGTCGACCAGCACGCCCGAGACGCCGTCCCGGACCGCCGTCGGCAGCCCACCCACGGCCGCCGCGACGACCGGGGTACCGCAGGCCTGCGACTCCAGCGCGACCAGCCCGAACGACTCGTTGTGGCTGGGCACGACGGTCACGTCGGCCGCCCGGTAGAACTCGGCCAGCCGGGCGGGCGGCTGCGGCGGGTGGAACCGCACCAGGTCGCCGATGCCCAGCGAGCGGGCGAGCTCCTCCAGCTGCCGGGGGGCCTCCAGGCCGCTGCCGCTGGGCGCGCCCACGACGTGCACCTGCAGGTGGGCCCGCAGCGCCGGGTCGTCGGCGAGCATGCGGGCGGCGGTGTGCAGCAGCACGTCGGGGGCCTTCAGCGGCTGGATGCGCCCGACGAAGAGCAGGACGACCGCGTCGTCGCGCACGCCGACGGCGCGGCGGGCGGCGGCCCGGCTGCCGGGGGCGAACCGGTCGAGGTCCACCCCTGGCGGAACGACGAGGGTGCGCGCGGGGTCGGCGCCGTAGAGGCGCACGAGCTGGCGGGCCTCCTCGTCGGTGTTGGCGATCAACCGGTCCGCCTCGGCCACGACCTGCTCCTCGCCGATGACCCGCGCCCGCGGCTCGGGGCGGTCGCCGTCGGCCAGCGCCTCGTTCTTGACCTTGGCCAGGGTGTGCGCGGTGTGCACCAGGGGCACGCCCCACCGGTCGCGGGCCAGCCAGCCGACCTGCCCGGAGAGCCAGTAGTGCGAGTGGACGACGTCGTAGTGGCCGGGCTCGTGCTGCGCCTCGGCGCGCAGCACCGCCGCGGTGAACGCGCAGAGCTGGGCGGGGAGCTCCTCCTTGCCCAGGCCCTCGAACGGGCCGGCGCTCACGTGCCGCACCGTGACGCCCGGGCTCATCTCCACGACCGGGGGCAGGTCGCTGGAGGTCGCCCGGGTGAAGACGTCGACCTCGATGGCGCGGGCGGCCAGCCGCCGGGAGACCTCGACGATGTAGACGTTCATGCCCCCGGCGTCACCGGCGCCGGGCTGGTCCAGCGGGCTGGTGTGCACCGACAGCGTCGCGACGCGCGCCGGGTGGCCGGGGGCGGGGAAGCCGCGAGCGGGCACCACGGACCTCCGCTCTGCTCTGCGAGGGCCCCGACCAGCACCCCTGTCGGTCCTCCATCTTGCAACAGCGCCAGGATGGGGGCATGTCAGGTAGCTCACCCTCGACCCCCGGCTCCCTGCCCGGGACCGGTCGCACCGCCGTCGTCACGGGCGCCTCGAGCGGGATCGGGGCGGCGACAGCCCGGCGGCTCGCGGCCGAGGGGTTCGACGTCGTCGTCGGTGCCCGCCGGCTGGACCGCCTGGAGGAGCTCGCCGCCGCCATCGGCGGCCGGGCCCTGCCGCTGGACCTCACCGACCCGGGGTCCGTGGCCGCGTTCACCGCTGCCCTCGACCGGGTGGACGTGCTGGTCAACAACGCGGGCGGGGCGTTCGACACCAATCCCGTCGCCGAGGCCGACCTCGACTCCTGGGCTCGCACCTACGAGGTCAACGTGCTCGGCACCGTGCGGCTGACCAAGGCCCTGCTGCCGAAGCTGCGCGACTCCGGTGCGGGCGACGTGCTCTTCGTGGGCTCCACCGCCGGGCTGATCTCCTACGAGGGCGGCGCCTCCTACACGGCGGCCAAGCACGGGGTGCACACGCTGGCCGAGACGCTGCGGCTGGAGCTGTGCGGGCAGCCGGTCCGGGTGATCGAGATCGCACCCGGGATGGTGAAGACCGAGGAGTTCTCGCTCAACCGCACCGGCTCGCAGGAACGGGCCGACGCCGTCTACCGCGGGGTGCGCGAGCCGCTGGTCGCCGAGGACGTCGCCGACTGCATCGCCTGGGCGCTCACCCGCCCGCACCACGTCAACGTCGACCTGCTGGTGGTCCGCCCCCGCGCCCAGGCCGCCCAGCACAAGGTGGCCCGCGAGGAGGAGTGACCCCCAGCGCAACTTCCGGGAAGTCGGACTCTCCGGGCGCCTGCCGACCCCTACTTCGCTGAAGTCGTAGGGGCGTCACCCGGAAACCGGTCAGGGCCGGACGGCGGTGGGCTCGCGCTCCAGGGTGACGCCGAACCGCTCGCGCACCGCGCCCACGACCCGGTCGGCGAAGGCGAGCAGCTCGGCGGCCGTCGCGCCGTCCTCCGTGGTGAGCGCCAGGCTGTGCCGCGACGAGGTGCCCACCCGCCCGTCGCGGGTGCCGCGGCCGAAGCCGGCGTGCTGCACCAGCCAGGCGGCGCTGAGCTTGAGCTGCCCGTCGCCCGCCGGCCAGCTCGGGCAGCCCTCGACCGCCCGCTCGGCGGCCACGATCGGGTTGGTGAAGAACGAGCCGGCGCTGCGCGAGTCGGGGTCGGCGGCGTCCCACACCATGCCCTTGCCGCGGCGCAGCGCCAGGACGGCGTCCCGGACGGCGGCCAGCGGCGCGCGCGCGCCGACCTCCACACCGAGGCTCCGGGCCAGCTCCGCGTAGCCGACCGGCCTGGACAGCTCGCCGGCCTCCAGCGCGAACGCCACCTCCAGGACGACGAACCGGCCCGCCTCGCGCTTGAGCCGGCTGTCGCGGTAGGCGAAGCCGCACTCGGCCGGGCCCAGCGTCCGCTCGACCTTCTCGGCGCGGTCGTACACGCGGACGGCGGTGATCGTCTGCGCGACCTCCTGGCCGTACGCGCCGACGTTCTGCACCGGCGTCGCGCCCGTGGAGCCGGGGATGCCCGACAGCGCCTCCACGCCCGCCAGCCGCTGCTCGACGGTGTGCGCGACCAGCGCGTCCCAGTCCTCGCCCGCCTGCACCACGAGGGTGTCGCCGGTGCGCTCGATGCCCCGCGACCGGACGGCGACGACGTCGCCCGGCCACCCCTCGTCGGGGGCGATGAGGTTGGAGCCGCCGCCGAGGAGCAGCAGCGGGCGGCCGGACTCGTCGGCGTCGCGGACGGCGGCGACCAGCTCGGCAGCCGTCTCGACCTCCACCAGCCGCTCGGCGGGGCCGCCCACGGCCAGGGTGGTCAGCCCCGCGAGGGGGACGTCGGATCGCACCTGCACGGCTCGACGGTAGTCGGCACTAGCCTGTGACCCCGTGAACCAGCCGGGCGACGAGCACAAGCGCCGGGCCTCGCTCTCCCCCCAGCCGCAGCGCCGGGCGCCCCGGCTGGCCGCCGGGCGGGCGCGGGCGCTGGGCCTGCCCACGCGCGGCACCACGAACGCCAACCGGCTGCGCCGGGTCGACCGCTGGCTGCTGGCCACGCAGGTGCCGCGGCTGCGCGACGCCGCCCGCCCGCTCGTCGTCGACCTCGGCTACGGCTCCTCCGCCGTCACCACGCTGGAGCTCGTCGAGCGGCTGGGTCCCGAGGTGGACGGCCTGGAGGTCGTGGGGCTGGAGATCGACCCGGAGCGGGTGGCGGCCGTGGCCGCCGACCGCGACCCGCCGCGGGTGGACTTCCGCGTGGGCGGCTTCGAGCTCGCCGGGCTGCGCCCGGTGCTGGTGCGCGCGTTCAACGTGCTGCGCCAGTACGACGAGGAGTCCGCCGCCCGGGCCTGGGACACCATGCGCGGCGCCCTGGCCCCCGGCGGGCTGGTCGTCGAGGGCACCTGCGACGAGTGGGGGCGCCGCTCGGCGTGGGTGGCGCTGGACGCCGACGGCCCCCTCACCCTCACCCTCGCCGCCCGGGTCTCCGACATCGCGACGCCGTCCGACCTCGCCGAGCGGCTGCCCAAGGCGCTCATCCACCACAACGTGCCCGGGCAGCCCGTGCACGAGTTCCTGCGCGCCTTCGACACCGCCTGGGCGGCCGCCGCCGGCATGAGCACGTTCGGCCCGCGCCAGCGCTGGACGGCGGCGGTGGAGACCCTCGCCGAGCAGGGCTGGCCGCTGGTGGGCTCCAGCCGGCGCTGGCGGCAGGGCGAGGTCACCGTGCGGTGGTCGGCGGTCACGCCGGTCTGACCGCGGCTCAGCCGGCGTCCGGCACCGGCACGACCGGGCTCTCGACCAGCACGGCGACCATCCCGGCGTCCGATCCGCTCTCGTGCAGCTCGCCGGGCTGCCACAGGACGGCGTCGCCGGCGGCCAGCGGCACCCGGACGCCGTCGGCACCGGCCGCCCAGCCCCCGCCGGAGACAACCGCGAGCAGCTGCCACAGGCGCGTCTCGTGCCGCCCCACGACCGCGCCGGCCGCGAAGGTCGCCAGGTGCACCCCGAAGCCGGGCACCGGTCCGCGCACCCGGCCCGGCGAGACCATGGTCACGCCGTGGCTGCCGAAGGCGGTGATCTCCCGCGGGGAGAGGTGGACCCGGCGCACGCCCGGCACGCTAGCCACCCCGGTCCGTCCACGGCAGCGGGTGCGACCATGGCCCGCAATGAGCGCGGGAACGGCCGGGCGCCGGGTGGGGGCGGGGCACGGGTGAGGACGCCGCCGGGGCCGGTCCCCGTGGACGGCGGCACCGCAGAGCTGCTGGCCGACGCCGACCGGGACGGCTCGTGGGTGCTGATGCTGAACGGCACCCCGCAGTCGCACGTCGACCTCACCGACCCGGCGCACCTGGAGTTCGAGTACGTGCGGCGCATCGGGCACGTGCTCGACACCGCCGCTGCGCCGGGCGCCCCGCTGGACGTGGTGCACCTGGGCGGCGGGGCGCTGACGCTCCCCCGCTACGTGGCCGCCACGCGCCCCGGGTCCCGCCAGCGGGTGGCCGAGATCGACCAACCGCTCACCGACCTGGTCCGCGAGCACCTGCCGCTGCCGCGGTCGGCCCGGGTGCGGGTGCGGGCCGCCGACGCCCGGGAGGCGCTCGCCGCGCTGCGCCCGGGCAGCGCAGACGTCGTCGTCACCGACGTCTTCGCCGGGGCGCGCACCCCGGCGCACCTCACGACCGCCGAGTTCGTGGCGCTGGTCGCCCGCGCCCTGCGGCCCGGCGGCGTCTACGCGGCCAACGTCGCCGACGGCCCGCCGCTGCGCTTCGCCCGCGGCCAGGTCGCCACGCTGCGCACCGCCTTCCGGCACGTCTGCCTGCTCGCCGAGCCGGGCACCCTGCGGGGCCGGCGCTTCGGCAACCTGGTCGCGGTCGCCTCCGACGCGGAGCTGCCGCTGGCGGAGCTCAGCCGCGCCTGCGCCCGCGACCCGATGCCGTCGCGCGTCGTGGACGGGCACGACCTCGACCGCTTCGTGGGCAGTGCCCGGCCGGTGCACGACGCCGAGGCCGAGCCCTCGCCCGAGCCGCCCGAGGGCGTGTTCGGCCGCTGACCGGCGCACCGCCCTAGGGTGGCCGCATGACCACGCCCTCGCCGTACCGGCTGCGCCGGGACACCCGCCACAAGATGGTCGCCGGCGTCTGCGCCGGGATCGCCCGGCGCTACGGGCTCTCGCGCGGCGGCCTGCGCGTGGCGTTCGTGGTCTCGTGCGTGCTGCCGGGGCCGCAGTTCCTCGCCTACCTGCTGCTCTGGGTGCTCATCCCGGCCGACGACCGGTACTGAGCCGGGTCGGCTGCTACCAGGTGTTGTCGCGGCGCATGCCGCCCACGGCGGGGCGGACGTCGACCAGGTAGACGATCGCCGCGATCACGGCCGGCAGACCGAGCAGCGACAGCGGGGTCTTCATCCAGAAGATGACGAGCAGGGCCAGGCCGGTGATCGCCGCCCAGCCCGGCTTGGTGAGCTTTCCGGCGGCGACGTACCCGGCGGCGGGCCGGATCAGGGCGTCGACGAACGCCCAGGCGGTCAGCCCCAGGGACGCCCAGTACAGGCCGAGCATCAGCCACCCGTCGAACAGACCCATGCCCGCCAGCCTACTCGCGCCGGGGCGCTCCCCGGGCCCGCCGAGCGGCCGGCCGGCCCGGGCGGGTGAGGCGGTGGACGCGACAGGGCCCCGGAGCGCTGGTCGCAGCTCCGGGGCCCTGGTCGGTGGGGCCGTGCGGTCAGCTCTTCTTGGCGGGCACGGCGGTCGGGTCGGCCGGCTTGGCCGAGCGGGCGCGGGTCACGCGCGCCGAGGTGGCCTTGGCCGGCGACTTGCGGGCGGCGGAGGTGGTCTTCTTGGCCGTCGTCCGGCGCTTGGGGGCCTCGACGGCCTCGTCCGCGGTGGCCTTGGCGGCGTCGGCGGCGTCCTCGACCTTCTCCTCGGCCTTGGCCGCGACCTTGGTCGCCTTGGCGGCGGTCTTCTGCACCACCGAGGTCACCTCGTCGGAGGCCTCGACGACGGCCTCGGCGCTCTCCTCGATGACGTCCTCGAGGCGCTCCTCGACGGCGTCGACGGCGTCCTCGGCGCGGCGCACGATGCGCCGGACGCCGGGCTGGCGGCGGAGGTCCTCGACGACGACGGCGCCGCGCTCGGCCAGCGTCTCCACCGTGGCGATCGCCTGGGTGCGGGCGGTCTCGACCAGGCCGGCGACGGTGCTGCGCAGCGCCTCCGGACGGGCCGCGACGGCCAGCTGGTGCGCGGTGGTGCGCGCGGTGCCGGCGGCCTCGGCGGCCCGGGTACGGGCCTCCTTGACGGCGAGGTCGGCCTGCACCTGCGCCTCGCCCGGCAGCGCCTCGGCGGTGCTGCGGAACTGGGCGACGACGGTGCGGGCGCGCTCGACGGCCAGGTCACCGGCGCCGACGAAGGCCAGCAGCGGGGTGCGGGCCTGCTTGGCCAGGGTGCGGCCCTGGGCCACGGCGAACTCGCCGTACTGCTTCACGGTCTGGGTCGGGGTCATGCGGAACTCCTCGGGAGTGGTGAGGGGGGATGGTCAGCTGGCGGCCGGGGACGAGGCCCGGTGCTCACGGACGTAGGTCTCGTAGAGCTCGAGCAGGACGGCCTTGTGCCGCTCGGACAGCGCGTCGTCGGAGCGGATCGCCGCCACGGTGTCCGGGTTCCCGGAACGCCGGTCGAGGATCCCCGCCTGCTCGTAGAGCGTCTCGGCCGAGATCTTCAGGCCCCGGGCGATCGACGCGAGGATCTCCGCTGACGGCTTGCGGAGGCCCCGCTCCACCTGGGACAGGTAGGGGTTGCTGACGCCGGCGGTGCGGGCCAGCTCGCGCAGCGAGACCCGCGCGGCGTTGCGCTGCTCACGGATGAAGTCGCCCACCGACGAGCTGACCGCCGAGACGCCGGAGGCGTCGGCGACCGAGTCGGCGACCCGGTCCACCGTGGAGCGGACGGAGGTCACCTGCTCGCGGACGAACTCTCCTGGGGTCTGCACACGTTCGACGCTAACCCCGGGTGCTAGCTCCTGCAAGCGGAGCGGCTAGCACCCTGGCGTGATCGCGGACACACCGGGATGCCCTGGTCAGGCCTCCAGCGCGGCGGACGCCCGCACCTCGCCGACGACGCCGTCGCCCCCGCTGACGGGTGTCCGCGCCCACGGAGCAAGCACCTCGGGGTCGACGCCGAGCCGGCGCAGCCCGGCCGCGAGCGCCGGGGTCCGCCCCCGGTCCCCGCCGTCGTCGAGCTTGAGCGCCACGGCCCCCGCCCCCGGCAGCGCCGCCACGTGCACACCGTCGGCACCGCCCTTCACCAGCAGACCGGGGACCGCGCGCATCAGGTCGGTGTCCTCGCGGCCGGTCCCGGCGACGAACCAGGGGTGGGCCCGCATCGCGTCGGCCACCGCCCGGCCGGGCGAGCCCTCGGCGGCCTGCACCAGGGAGAGCACGCCCCGCGCCAGCCCCGTGGGCGAGAGGGCGTGCTGCGGCGCGCCGCAGCCGTCGACGACGACCGCCGCCACCGGCTCGCCGGCCGCCTCCCCCAGCCGCGCCTCGATCGCCTGCTGCAGGGGGTGCTCCCGCGCCAGGTAGCCCTCCGTCGGCCAGCCGGCCGCCACGCACGCCGACAGCATCGCCGCGTGCTTGCCCGAGCAGTTCATGGCCAACCGCTCCGGCGCGCGGCCGGCGGCGATCCAGGCGGCCTTGGTCCCCTCGTGGGCGGGCAGCGCCGGGGGGCAGCCCAGGGCGTCGGGGCCGAGGCCGGCGGCGGCGAGCATCGCCCCGGCCAGCTCCCGGTGCCCGTCCTCGCCGAGGTGGGAGCCGGCGCCGATCGCGAGCTCCTCGCCCGAGCGCGGCACCCAGCCGGCCGCGAGCAGCGCCGTCGCCTGCACCGGCTTGTTCGCCGACCGGGGCAGGGTCGGGCGGTCGACGGCACCCACAGCGAGCACCACCTCACTGGCGGCGTCGAGCACCACCAGCGACCCCCGGTGCACCGACTCCAGGAAGCCCGAGCGGTGCACCTCGACCAGCACCGGGGTGTCGGGCCAGGGGGACGAGGGGGGAACGGCCTGGTCAGCCGCGGTTCCGAGCACGCCCCAGGGTCCCATGCCCGGTGCCGTGCGGGACGACCGCGCCTCAGCCCGCCCGTGCCGGACGTGCGGGGCACGGGCGAGGCGTGGTCCGCTCAGTGGCGGCCCTCGTCGGCGAGCAGGGCGGCGACGTCGGCCTCGCCGTCGCGGTAGCGGCGGCCCAGCTCCGCCGCGAGCGCGTCCATCACCTGCTGCACCCCGCGACGGCGCTCCGAGAGCCCCTTCTCGGCGTCGGCGAGGGCGCGGGCCGCGGACTCCAACAAGGCGTCCGAGAGCTCGGTGATCGCCGACAGGTCCGCCCCGGGGGTCAGCGAGTTGACCCAGGACTCGTACTCCTGCGGGTCGGCGGGCTGGACGGTCTGGTGCCGCCCCAGGCCGTGCGCGGGGCCGCGCCCCTTCTCGGCGAGGATCTCGGGCAGCAGGTCGACCAGCGACCGCCCGTCGTGCTCCGCCCGGCGCTGCAGCTCGCGCCGCACGATGTCCAGGCGGCCCTGGAGCAGCCGCCGGGTGTAGGAGAGGTTGACCTCCTGCTGCTCGGCCTCCCGGCGCAGCCGGCGCACGTCACCCATCGGCCGGCGCACGGCGCTCTCGAGGAACGCGGGGTCCAGCAGCGCGTCGACGGCGGCACCCCCGGCGGGGGACGGCTTCGGGCTCACGGGTGGCCTCCAGGTGCGGGGTGCCCGGCGCGGGCATCGGCGGTGTCAGCGGCGGGCGCTGGGCGGAGCGTAGGTCAGCGGCCCCGGCCTGCCCACCCGGTGCGCGGGTGGGCGCGCCGCGCTCAGCCGATCGTCCCAGACCGGACGGCCCGGACCCGGTTGCGCGCCGCCACCTGGGTGTCGTCGAGCGCCGGCGGGGCGTCGTCGGGGTCGATCGAGGCCGTCGAGCCTGCCACGGTCAGCGCGGCGTCCTGCGTCACCGACTGCTTGACCAGCGCCAGGGCGACGACACCCAGCTCGTGGTGCCGCACCACGCTGCCCACCCGGCCGACGTCCCGCGTGCCCGCCCGCACCGGCTCGCCGGGCACCGGCAGGTCCTCGCTGACGCCGTCGAGGTGCAGCAGCACCAGGCGGCGCGGCGGCCGCCCCAGGTTGTGCACCCGCGCGACGGTCTCCTGCCCGCGGTAGCAGCCCTTCTCCAGGTGGACGGCGGTGCGCAGCCACTCGAGCTCGTTGGGGATGGTGCGGTGGTCGGTGTCGACGCCGAACCGCGGCCGCCGGGCCTCCACCCGCAGCGCCTCGTAGGCCGAGGCACCGGCGAGGGGGACGCCCAGCCGGTCGGCCAGGGCGGCCGCCTCCGACCGCGGCACCAGCAGGTCGTGGACGTCGGCCGCGCCGTCGCCGACCGCCGGCATGCGGCGCACCCAGCCCTCGCCGAGGGGCGCCACCGCGAACGGCCCGGGGGGCACCGGCAGCCCGGCCGCCGCCAGCGCCGCGGCCGACCCGGGCCCGACCAGCGACAGCAGCGCCCGCTCGTCGGTGACCAGGCGCGGCTCGACCCGGAGCATGAAGCGCATCCGCTCGAGGAAGGCCAGCAGCGCGGGGCCGGCGCCGGGCTCCACGTCGGCCCACGTCGTGCCGGCCAGCTCGGCCACGACCAGGTGGTGCTCGACGTGGCCGTGCGGGCTCAGCACCAGCGCCTCGCTGCCGGCGCCGTCGGCGAGCTGCGCGACGTGCTGGCTGGTGATGCTGTGCAGCCAGGAGAGGCGGTCGGCGCCGGGCACCGCGAGCACGTCGCGGTCGCTGCGGTCCACCAGGCCGGCGCCCTCGGCGAGCAGCCGCTGCTCGCGCAGCGGGTCGCCGTAGTGCGCCGCGACGACGCGGGTGACCTCCGGCCCCGGCTCGACGGCGACCGCCCCGGGACGGGCGAGGAGGGGCGAGGGCGTGGTCATGGGGACTCCGTTCCGGCGCGGTCTCGGCAGGCGCGGCACGTGCCCGACAGGGCGACGTGGCCGACGTCCACGGTGAAACCCAGTTCGGCCGCCAGACGTTCCGCGGCCTCGTCGAGGAGGTCGGGCGCCGCCGAGGAGATCTCCCCGCAGGAGTTGCAGACGACGTGCAGGTGGGGCCGCTCGGCGGCGTGGTAGACCGGCGCGCCGCGCCCCAGGTGGGTGTGCCAGACGAGGCCGAGCCGCTCGAGCAGCTCCAGCGTCCGGTAGACCGTCGAGGTGTCCGGCGCGCTGCCGCCGGGGCCGGCCTCCTCGCGCAGGCGGGCGACGATCGCCTCCGGGGTGGCGTGCGCGAGCGCCGCGACCGCGGCCAGCACCCGGGCGCGCTGCGGGGTCAGGCGCAGCCCCCGCGCGCGCAGCTGCTCCGCGAGCGGGGCGGCGACGTCGTCGGTCCCCATGGGGCGAGCCTATTCCCCGCGTACGGCAGGCTGGCCCCGTGGACGAGCAGCGCAGGGTGGCGGTGTGGCGGGACGGCGCGGCGGTGCCGGTCCCCGCGGACCAGCCGGTCGTGACCGCCTTCGACCTCGGGCTCGCCCGCGGGGACGGCGTCTTCGAGTCCGTCGCCGTCGTCGGCGGGCGCACGCCGCACCTGGACGCGCACCTGGCCCGGCTGACCCGCTCCGCGGAGCTGCTCGGGCTGGCCCACCCCGGCGACGCCGCCTGGCGGGCCCTCGTCGGGACGGCGCTGACCGGCTGGCCGGCGGAGGTCGAGGGCGTGTGCCGCCTCGTGCTCACCCGGGGGCTCGGCGAGGGCACGCCCCCGACGGCGCTGGCGCTGCTCGCGCCGGTGCCCGCCGAGACGCTGCGGCAGCGGACCGAGGGCGTCGCGGTCGTCACGCTGGGGCTCGGGGTGCCCGCCGACTTCCGGGCGGGCGCGCCGTGGCTGCTCGGCGGCGCGAAGACGCTCTCGTACGCGGTCAACATGGCCGCCCAGCGGCACGCGCAGGCCCTCGGCGCCGACGACGTCGTCCTCACCAGCCTGGAGGGGCGGGTGCTGGAGGGCCCGACCTCGACCGTCGTCTGGGCCGCGTCGGGCACGCTGCACACGCCGCCGGTGGAGAGCGGCATCCTCGCCGGCACCACCCAGGCGCGGCTGTTCGCCGCCGCCGAGGCGGCCGGATGGCCCACCGCCCGGACGCCGGGGACGGTCGAGGACCTGCACGCGGCCGACGCCGTGTGGCTGCTCTCGGGCGTGCGCGGCGCCGTGCCGGTGCACACCCTCGACGG
>NZ_SSXA01000062.1 GCF_021698975.1 Blastococcus sp. KM273128
GCCCGCCCCCGTCCGGCCGCCTCGCGCGCCGGCACGTACCGCGAGTACCGGCGGCTGCGGGCGGTGGCGGACGTGCGGCCGGCGCCCGCGCTGCCGGTGCCGAGCACCTCGGTCTACTCGCGGTGGGACGGCGTCGTCGACTGGCGCACCTGCCTGCAGCAGGAGGGGCCGACGAGCGAGAACGTCGCCGTGCACGCCGCCCACCTCGGCATGGGCGTGGATCCCGCCGTGCTGTGGGTGGTCGCCGACCGGCTGGCCCAGCCGCGGGAGGGCTGGCGGCCCTTCCGGCGGCCGGAGCGCCTCCCGCTGCGGGCGCTGTTCCCCGAGCGCTGACCGGCCGGGCGGGTCCGGGGGCACGGGACCTGCGACCGGTCGGGCGGCTCAGCCGTGCAGCAGCTCCCTGAACCGGCCGCAGGACTCCTCGATCGCCTTGTGGGCAGCCGGCGAGATCGTCCCCATGTCGAAGAAGCCGTGGATCATGCCGTCGTAGCGCAGCACCTCGGCGGTCACGCCCGCCGCGCGCAGCGCCTCGGCGTAGGCCTCGCCCTCGTCGCGCAGCGGGTCGTACTCGGCGGTGACCACGACCGCGGGCGGCAGCCCCGAGAGGTCGCCGTGGTGCAGCGGCGACAGCCGCGGGTCCATCGCGTCGTCCCAGCCCTCGGCGTAGTGCCCGTAGAACCAGTCCATCGTCTCCTTCTCGAGGAAGTAGCCCTTGGCGTTCTCGATGCGGGACGGGTACTCCCCCTCGGCGTCCACCGCCGGGTAGATGAGGAACTGGGCGGTGAGCGGCGTGCCGTCGGCGGTCAGGGCCTGGGCGGCCACGGCTGACAGGTTGCCGCCGGCGCTGTCGCCGGCGACGCCGAGCCGCTCATCGCCCCCGAACTCGTCCAGGTGGGCGGCGATCCAGCGCGCGGCCGCGACCGCGTCGTCCGCCGCGGCCGGGAATGGGTGCTCGGGTGCCAGCCGGTAGTCGACGGCGACGACGACGGCGCCGCTGCCGCGGCAGACGTTGCGGGCCATGTTGTCGTGGGTGTCCAGGTCGCCGATCACCCAGCCCCCGCCGTGGAAGAAGACGACGGTCGGGAAGGGGCCCTCGCCCTCCGGGCGGTAGACGCGGGCCTTCAGCTCCCCCTCGGCGCCGGGCACGGTGCGGTCCTCGGTGGAGCCCACCGGCACCAGCTGCTCGGGGGTGCGGGCACCGTGGGTCAGCGCCAGGTACAGCTGCCGCCCGGCCTCGGGGGTGCCTTCGTACATCGGCGGCAGGCCGGCCTGCTCCATCATCGTCAGCATCGCGGCGATGTTCGGGTCGACGGGCATGTGAGCTCCTGTTCTGTCGGGGTGGGGCGGTCAGCGGTAGACGAGGGACTTGTCGTCGAGGTCGACGGCCGGGAGCGCCGTCCGCTCCTCCGCGTACTCCAGCAGGTGGGTCCACGGCTCGCGGTCCCCCTGCTTGAACATGCGGTCCACGGACCGCATGACGTAGCCGGAGTTGAAGTTCTCCGGGTCGGCCCACGGCCGCAAGGGCATGTCCGCGTCCTCGGGACGGAGGGTGGGGACGACCACGGAGGCGCCGCGGTCCTGCATGTGCGCCAGGAGCCGGCAGACGAGCTCGCTGACCAGGTCGGCGCGCAGCGTCCAGCTGGCGCGGAAGTATCCGAACACGTAGGCCATGTTGGGGACGCCGCTGATCATCGTGCCGCGCCACGTGACGCGCTCGGTGAAGTCCACCGGCTCGCCGTCCACGGTGAACGCGACACCACCGAAGAGGCACAGGTCGAACCCGGTCGCGGTGACGACGACGTCGGCCTCGAGCTCCTCGCCCGACGAGGTGCGGATCCCCGTCTCGGTGAAGGTCTCGATCGTGTCGGTGACGACCGACGCCCTGCCTTCCCGGATCGCGGTGAACAGGTCCCCGTCGGGCAGCAGGGCGAGGCGCTGCTGCCAGGGCCGGTAGGTCGGGCTGAAGTGCTTGGCGATGTCGAAGTCCTCGGGCAGCAGCGGACGCATCGCCTCGACGAGCATCTCGCGCAGCTCGTCGGGCTGCTCGAACGACATCCGGGTGATCTCGTCGCCCTCGGCGATGTAGGCGCGCCGGAGGATCTCGTGGGTCCAGTCGTCGGGCACGTCCAGGGCGCGCAGCGTCTCGGCCAGCTCGTGCGTGCGGGGGCGGGCGAAGAAGAACGTCGGGGAGCGCTGCAGCATGGTCACGTGCGCGGCGGTCTCGGCCATGGCCGGGACGATGGTCGCCGCGGTGGCGCCCGAGCCGATGACGACGACGCGCTTGCCGGCGTGGTCGAGGTCGGCGGGCCACTGCTGGGGGTGCACCACCACCCCGCGGAAGCGGTCCGTCCCGGGCCACTCCGGCCGGTAGGGCTGCCCGTGGTCGTAGTAGCCCTGGCACATCCACAGGAAGTCGGTGGTGAGCGTGAGCTCCTCGCCGGTGTCCTCGCGAGTGACCTGGACGGTCCACCGCGCCTCGGCCGACGACCAGCTCGCCGTCGTCACCCGGTGCCGGTACCGGATGCGCCCGGCGAGGTCGTCCTCGGCGATGACCTCGTCGAGGTAGGAGAGGATCTCCGCCGAGGTGGCGATCGAGGCGCCACGCCACGGCTTGAACCGGTAGCCGAAGGTGAACAGGTCGCTGTCGGACCGGACGCCCGGGTAGCGGTGGGTCCACCAGGTGCCGCCCCGGTCGTCGAGGGCGTCCAGGATCGCGAACGTCCTCCCGGGGAAGCGGTCCTTCAGGTGGTGGGCGGCCCCGATGCCCGAGATGCCGGCACCGACGATGAGCACGTCCACGTGCTCCGTCGTCGTCGTGGTGGCGGGTTCCTGCGCGATCGCCGTCATGCCCGATGTCCTCCTCCGTGCCCGACCGTGACGTCCGCGAACGTAGAGGCGGGAGCGGCCTGTGAGCCATGACACAATCGGCCGCATCTTGATGATTCCGGCCAACCCCCTCCACGCCGCGACCCGGGGCACGGGCAGCGCGGCGCTGCTCTGCGCCTTCGGCGAGGAGCACGGCCTCCCGCGGGCCGGCCTGCTCGCTGCGGCCGGCGTCACCGAGGCGCAGCTCGCCGATCCGGAGGCGGAGATCGCGGCCGAGCAGGAGGTGCGGCTCGTGGCCGCGCTGGCCGCGGCGCTGCCCGAGGACGCCGGGCTGGCCGCCGGCGGCCGCTACCGGCTGGCCACCTACGGCATCTGGGGCTTCGCCCTGCTCTCCAGCCGCACCCTGCGCGCCGGGCACGAGGTGGCGATGCGGTTCCTCGACCTGACCTACGCGCTCACCCGGGTGAGCGCCGTGGAGGACGGCGGCGAGCTCCGCCTGTTCTTCGACGACCTCGACGTGCCCGAGCCCGTGCGCCGGTTCGTCCTGCTGCGCGACGCGACGGCGGCGCTTCAGCTGTGGCGGGAGTCCCTCGGCCGGCCGGTCGTGCCCCGGCGGGTCGAGCTCCGGCTGCCCGCCCCCACCGACCCGGCGCCCTACGCGGCGGCGTTCGGGGTGCCGCCGCGGTTCGCCGCCCCGCGGTCGACCGTCGTCTTCGACGCCGCGCTGCTGGACCAGCCGCTCCCGCAGGCGGCCCCGCTGACCGCCGCCCTGTGCGAGGCGCAGTGCCGGGAGCTGCTCGAGCGGCGGGTGTCCCGCCGGGGGCTCGGCGGCCAGGTGCGGGACCTGCTGCTCCGCTCCCCGCAGCGCATGCCCGGCCAGGAGGAGGTCGCCGCCGAGCTGCACGTCAGCGTGCGCACCCTCCGCCGCCGCCTCGCCGAGGAGGGGACCAGCTTCCGCGCCGTCCTCGACCAGACCCGCCGCCACCTGGCCGAGGAGCTGCTGGTCACGGTGGGGCTCAGCGTGGAGGAGGTCGCCGAGCGCGTCGGCTACTCGGAGGCCTCGGCGTTCGTGCACGCCTTCCAGCGCTGGACCGGCGACAGCCCCCGGCGGTGGGCGCGCGCCGCACGGGAGTGACCCCTCAGGTCCAGGCGGTGCCGGCGGCGAGCACGACCAGGGCCGCGGTCGTCCCGGTCTCCACCACCGCGCCGAAGACGTCACCGGTGACCCCGCCCAGCCGGCGCGCCGCGTGCGCGGTGAGCCCCGCCGCCGCCGCCAGCGCCACCAGCACCGCGGCGACGGCCCACGTCGCCTCGGCCGCGGACCCGCCGGCCAGCAACCGCAGCCCGGCCGCGGCGGCGACCAGCAGCAGCGTCGCCGTCCACCGCACCACCGGGGACCCGGCGCCGGCCACCAGCACCCCCAGCGCGGAGCCGGCCGCCGCCGGCCGCGCGGCCGCGTGCAGCACCGCCACCCGGCCGGCCGTCGTCGCCAGGACCACGCCCACCAGGCCGGCGACGCGGGAGGACCCCTCCAGCACCGCCGCCAGCGCCGCCACCTGCACCAGCAGCACGCAGACCAGCGCGGCCACCCCGAACGCGCCGACGTCCGGGCGCCGCATGATCGCCAGCGCCTGGTCGGCCGGCCGGCCGCTGCCCAGCCCGTCGGCGAGGTCGGCGGTGCCGTCCAGGTGCAGCCCGCGGGTGAGCAGCGCCAGCGCGCCGACGACCAGTGCGGCGGCCAGCAGCGGGGCGCCCGCGCCGCTCCCCCGCCACACCGCCAGCGCCGGCACGGTCGCCACCGCCCCGAGCAGCGCCCCCACCAGCGGCAGCCAGCGCAGCACGCCGGGGCCGGGGACGCGCGCGGACGCCGGCACCGGCAGCACGCTGAACACCCCGAGCGCGGCGAGCGGGCCCCCGCCGCTCACCGGAGCCGCTGCGGGAGGCCGGCGGTCAGCAGCCAGACCCGCTGCGAGGCGGCGGCGACACGCGCGTTGAGGATGCCGAGCTCGTCGCGGTAGCGGCGGCCCGAGGCGGTGGCCGGGACGACGCCCGAGCCCACCTCGTTGCTCACCGCGACCACCCGGCGGCGGGTGCGCGACCAGGCGGCCACGACGTCGTCGACGGCCGCGGCCAGCCGCGCGTCGGCGCCCTCGTCCCCGGTCCAGACGCCGCAGTCGTCCATCACCCGGGCCAGCCAGGTGGAGAGGCAGTCGACCAGCACCGGCGGGCCCGGCTGCCCGAGCACCCCGACCAGGTCGACGGTCTCGACCGTGCGCCAGGACGCCGGGCGGCGGTCGCGGTGCAGCGCCACGCGGCCGGCCCACTCGGGGTCCCCGCCGTCGGCGGGCAGGCCGCAGGCCACGTACTCCACCCGGCGGGCCCGGGTCAGCAGCTGCTCGGCGTACCGGGACTTCCCCGAGCGCGCACCCCCGAGCACCAGCGCGCGGCGGGGTGGCCGGCCGATCACCGCACCCGCCCGGCGGCGTCCCGGGCGCGCAGCGCGGTGAGCAGCAGCTGCGCGGCCAGCGCGGCGCCGACGCCCTCGCCGGCGCGCAGCCGCAGGTCCAGCAGCGGCTCCAGCCCGAGGTCGGTGAGGACGGCGGCGTGCCCGCGCTCGCGGCTGCGCTGGCCGGCGACCAGCGCCGGCTGCGCGGCCGGCTCCAGGCGCACCGCGACGGCGGCGGCCACCGAGGTGACCAGGCCGTCGAGCACCACCGGCGAACCGGCCGCGGCGGCCCCCAGCGTGACGCCGGTGAGCACCGCGACCTCCGGCCCGCCGAGCGCGGCGAGGAGGGTCATCGGGTCGCGCTCGCCCCGGACGCGGTCCAGGGCGCCGCGGACGACCGCGCGCTTGCGGTCCAGCATCGCCGCGTCCGCCCCCGCGCCCAGGCCGACGGCGTCGTCGGGGTCCAGACCGAGCAGCCCGCAGGCGAGCGCGGCCGCCACCGTGGTGTTGCCGATGCCCACCTCGCCCAGGCACACCAGCCCGGTGGCGGCCAGCTCCCGCCCGAGCTCCCGGCCCTCGGCGACCAGCGCGGCGGCGGCGCCCGCGGTCAGGGCGTCGGCGGTGAGCAGGTCACCCTGCGCCTCCGGCGAGACCGCGTGGTGGGCGCGCACCCGCAGCCCGGCCTGGCGGGCGGTCGACGCCCCGAGCGACTCCCCGGTGCGGGTGGCGGCCAGCACGTCCGCGGTGACCGACGCCGGGTAGGCCGAGACGGCGTGCGCGCGGGCCACGGGGTGGTCGCCGGCGACGACCACCAGCGTGCCGGCGTCGGGCTCCGGGCCGGGCAGCGCCAGCACGCGGTCGACGGCGCGGTCGAGCACCCCGAGCGACCCGGGCACGGCGAGCAGGTCGTCGCCGGTGTCGCGGGCGGCGACCACCGCCTCGGGCCGCGGCCCGGCGAGGTGGCTGACCGGGGCCGCGGGGCTGTCGTCGGACGGCCAGCGCTCGCGCAGCACGACGTCCTCCAGCGCAGCCCGGTGCGACCAGCCGTGCCGCACCAGCCCGGGCTCCGGCGGGCGCTCGTCGGGCCAGCCCAGGCACAGCCAGCCGAGGGTCTGCACCCCTTCGGGGAGGTGCAGCAGCCCGGCGAGGTCGGCCGGCTGGAAGAGCGTCACCCAGCCCATGCCCAGACCGGCGGCGCGGGCGGCCAGCCACATGTTCTGGATGGCGCAGGCGCAGCTCCACAGGTCCGCGTCGGGGAAGGTCGCCCGGCCCAGCACGCCGGTGGCGTGGGTGCGGCGGTCGCAGGCGACGACGACGCCCAGCGGCGCCTCGCGGATGCCCTCGAGCTGCAGGTCGAGCAGCCGCGCGCGGCGGTCGGGGGTGAGCTGCTCGGCCTGGCGCAGCCGCTCGCGGTCGGCGAGCACGGCGGCGCGGTCGCGGGTGGCCTGCTCGGTGACGACGACGAAGCGCCACGGCTGCGAATGACCCACCGACGGCGCCCGGTGCCCGGCCTCCAGCACCGACCGCAGCAGCTCCGGGGGCACCGGGTCGGGACGGTAGCGGCGGATGTCGCGGCGGGCCCCGACGACGGTGTGCAGCGCCTCGACCGTGGCGGCGTCGAAGGCCCAGCCCGCGGGGTCGGCGGCCCGCTCGGCGGCGTGCGTCTGGTCACCGATCACCGGGACCGGCCGGGGCCAGGTCATGCCAACTCCTCCATCGCGTCTCCGGCAAACCCTCGCACGCCCGCACGCGCGGCCGGACCCCGGTTCCCTCGCCCGGGGTGCGCCCGCCGGCCGCCGTGGACCCTCCGCCATCCTGGGGCGCCTGCCCCGGCACGCCACCCCACCGGAGGAGATCCGTGACCCTCGACGTCGTCCAGCTCACCCCGACCCCCGACCAGTACCGGTACGTGTTCGGCGGCGCCCCCGAGCCGCTGGTGCGGGTCCGGCCGGGCACTGTCGTCGAGCTCACCACCGAGGACTGCTTCGGCGGCCGGGTCACCGGCACCGGTGACCTGCCCAGCCGGGTCTGCGACTTCTCGCGGCTCAACCCGGTGACCGGGCCGGTCCACGTCGAGGGCGCCGAGCCCGGCGACACCCTGGCGGTGCACTTCGTGGAGATCGCGCCGGCCCGCGACTGGGCCGTCTCCACCACCTTCCCGCACTTCGGGGCGCTGACGGCGACGCACAGCACAGCGATGCTGCACGACCCGCTCGAGGAGGTCGTGTGGGTGTACGAGGTCGACCGCGAGCGGGGCACCTGCCTGTTCCGGCCGCGCCGCGGCGGGCCGGAGGTGGAGCTCCCGCTGGACCCGATGCACGGCACCGTGGGGGTGGCGCCGGCCGGTGGCGAGGCCTTCGCGACCGTCACGCCGGGCGCCCACGGCGGCAACATGGACACCCCCGAGATGCGCGCGGGGACGACGGCCTACTTCGGCGTCAACGTCCCCGGCGGGCAGCTGTCGATCGGTGACGGGCACTGCCGGCAGGGTGAGGGCGAGGTGTGCGGTACCGCCGTCGAGGCGGCGATGCGCACCGTCGTCGTCGTGGACCTCGTCAAGGGCGGTGGTCCCGCCTGGCCCCGGCTGGAGACCGACGACTACCTCATGTCGACCGGCTCGGTCCGGCCGCTGGAGGACGCCTACCGGGTGAGCCAGCACGACCTGGTCACCTGGGCCGCGGAGCTCACCGGCTGGGACGTGCTCGACGCCTACCAGCTGGTCAGCCAGGCGGGACTGGCGCCGGCCGGGAACGTCGTGGACACCAACTACACGATGGTCGCCAAGCTGGCGAAGGCCTACCTCGGCCGCGAGGGCGTCGTCGCCGCCGACGGCGTGCACGACCGGCTGCGGCAGACCGCCGCCGCCTACCTCGCCCAGCGCTGAGCACCGGGGCTCACGGTGACGCGAAGCCCACGGCGGCGGCCGTCACCCGATCGTCGGGTGCCCGGCCGGTGTGCCCGCCGCCGCGCGGGTACCGGGGACGGGCATGAACCGGGTGGACGAGCGTGCCGGCAGGCAGGACGAGCGCAGCACCACCGGGCTGGGGCGCTACGGGCTGCGGACCGTCCTCGGCCTGGTCGCGCTGCTCGCCGGGCTGGTCCCGTTCCTGCTCCTCCTCCTGCTGGTGCAGCGCGAGTGGTCCCCGCTGGCCACGCTGGACGGCGACGTCGCCGCCGGGCTGAACGACGCGGTGGCCGGCTCCCCTACGACGGTGCGCGTCCTGCAGGCCGTCACCGACCTGGGCGGCGCACCCGCGTCGATCCTGCTCTTCACGCTCACCACGGTGTTCCTGCTGATCCGGGGGCAGCGGCGGCTGGCGGTGTTCGCGGCGGTCACCGGCCTCTCGCTGGCCGTGCTCGTGCCGGTCACCAAGGCGCTGGTCGACCGCGCCCGCCCGGTGGTGGCCGACCCGGTCGCCGAGCTGCCCTCGAACGCGAGCTTCCCGAGCGGGCACGCCACCGTCTCGCTGGTCACCTTCGGGACCCTGGCGCTGCTGGCCCTGCCGGCGGTGCGCCGCGGGCTCCGGTCGTGGGTGGTGGCGGCCGCGCTCGTGGTGGCCCTCGCCGTCGGCTTCACGCGGCTGGCCCTGGGGGTGCACTTCGTCACCGACGTCCTCGCGGGCTACGCCCTGGGCGCGGGGATCCTCGCCGTGACGACGGCGGCCTTCCGCGGCTGGCAGCACGACCACCACGAGCACCCCGACGAGCCGCTGGACCCGCTCGACGTGGAGCCGGGCGCCATGGCGCACGCCGCCCCGACGGGGCAGCCGGCGCTGCCCGACGGGCGCCGCACCGTGACCCGGCTGCTGGTCGCCGCCGCGGCCCTGTCGGCCGCGCTGATCGCGCTCGGCCTGCTGGTCACCGGCGTGCTGGGCGGCTCCGCGCTCGGCCGCTTCGACCGCTCGGTGGTCGAGGCGTTCGTCGAGGCGCGGACGCCGTGGCTCACCGACGTCGCGGGCGCCGTCGGCTTCCTGTCGGGCACCGCGATGGTGGTCGCGGTGCCGGTGACCCTCGCGGTGCTGGCCCTCGCGGTCACCGGGAGCTGGCGGCCGGTGGTCTTCGTTCTGGTCACCGTCGTCGGCGAGCTCGGCATCTACTTCGTCGTCTCGCGCACCGTCGACCGGGCCCGGCCGGCCGTCGTGGACCTCACCGACGGCCTGCCGACGGCGGCGAGCTGGCCCTCGGGGCACGTGGCGGCGGCCGCCGCCCTCTACGGCGCGCTCGCCGCGCTGGTCGTCACCCTCGCCCGGAGCCGGTGGCGCTGGGCGGTGCTGGCCGTGCCCGTCCTCGTCGTCCCGGCGGTGGCCCTCTCCCGCATCTACACCGCCGCGCACTACCCCACCGACGTCCTGGCCGGAGCCGTGCTCGGCACCGCGTGGGTCCTGGTGTGCACCCGCTGCCTCCTGCCCGGGGTGACGGCGATGCGCCACCCCGGCGTGGCCCATCCACGCCGGCCCGTGACGGTGGGATGACAGGCCTGCGACCGTCACCACATCGGCGTACCAGCGGCGGGCCTGCTGGGTAGGGGCCCGCCATGACCGACGTGACCTCCTTCGACGGCACCCGCCTGGCCCTCTACTCCTGGGGGGCCGAGGACGCCCCGCTCGTCGTCGTCCTCGTGCACGGGCTGGGGATGTCGTCGGACTCCTGGGGGGACGTACCGCGGCGGCTCGCCGGGGCGCACCGGGTGGTCGCCTACGACCTGCGGGGGCACGCCCAGTCGGGCGACGCGCGCTCCGGGAGCTACGGGCTGGCCTCGCACGCGGCCGACCTGGCGGCCGTGCTGGACGCCGTCGTCCCGCGCGGCGGCTCGGCGGTCGTGGTGGGGCACAGCCTCGGGGGGGCCGTGCTGCTGCGGCACGTCGACGGCGGCGCGGACGACCGCATCGCCGGCGCGGTCTTCGTCGGCTCCGGCGGTGCGGGGGTGACGGCCCCCGGGTTCCCCGGGCGGAACCTCCCGGCGTGGGCACGGGTCCGGCTGGGCTCGGTGTGGTTCGCCCTCCTGCGCACCGGCGCCCGGTGGGGCCGGCGGCTCCGCCCGGTCCGCGCCGTCTCCGACCGCGGCATCCGGCACTTCGCCTTCGCCCCGGGCGAGCCGCAGGAGGCAGTGGCGCGGATGCGGGACGACTTCCTCGCCACCCGGCCGCTGGCGCTGGCCGGGTCGGCCCTCGGGGCGCTGGCCGACGACGGCGTCACCCGCGGGCGCTCGCTCACCGCGCCGACGCTGCTCGTGCACGGCGACCGCGACCCCGAGGTGCCGAACGAGGAGATCCACCGGCTGCTGGCCGTGCTGCCCGACGGGGAGCTGGTGCAGGTGCCCGGCGCCGGTCACATGCTGCCGCTGACGCACCCCGACCTGGTGGTGGAGCAGGTGGCCCGCTGGGTGGGCCGGGTCGCCGGCGAGCGGGACGCCGCCGCCTGACCCGGCTCAGTCCTGGACGAGGACCTCGACCACCGGGTAGCCCGACGCCCCGTCGGGCGCGACGGGGGTGCGCTCGTCGGTCTGCACCTCGCCGAGCCCGTCGGTCGCCCGCGCGGCGATCACGTGCCGGCCGGGGGCGGGGTCCCAGGGCAGGTACCACTGGCGCCAGCAGTCGACGTCGAGCGGCGCGGCGAGCTCCGCCTCCTGCCAGGGGCCGTCGTCGATGCGCACCTCGACCCGCTCGATGCCCCGGGTCGGCGCCCAGGCGACGCCGGCGATCGGCCGCCGCGCGGCCGGGACGGTGGTCCCCGACCGCGGGACGTCGATGCGGGTCTGCGTCTTGATCGGCCCCTCCTTGGCCCAGCCCCGGGGGATCCAGTAGCCGTCGACGTCCCAGCCGGTGAGCTCGATCGCCGCGAGCCACTTGGTCGCCGAGACGTACCCGTAGAGGCCGGGCACCACGAGCCGGGCCGGGAAGCCGTGCTCGGCCGGCAGCGGCTCGCCGTTCATCGCGACGGCGACCATCGCCTCCTCCACGTCCAGCGCGGTGAGCGTCGGGAAGCCCGCGGTGAAGCCGTCGACGGAGCGGCCGACCAGCTGGGTGGCGCCCTCCTGCAGGCCGGCGCGCTCGAGCAGCGCGCGCAGCGGGACGCCTTGCCAGCGGGCGTTGCCGACCAGCTCGCCGCCGACCTCGTTGGAGACGCAGGCCAGGGTGACGTCGGCCTCGATCTGCGGCAGCTCCATGAGCTCGGCGTAGGTCAGCGCGAACGGGTCGTCGACCATCCCGCGGACCTCGAGCTGCCAGCCGTCGGGGTCGACGGTGGGTACGCGCAGGGCGGTGTCGATCCGGTAGAACTCCGCGTTCGGCGTGAACAGCGGCGTGATGCCCGGGATCTCGAGGGTGGCCCCGGGTGGCACGGGCCCGGCCTGCCGCGCGGGCGCCGGCAGCCGGATGGCGGCCCGCAGCCCGTCGAGCCGGTCCCGGCCGGAGAGCAGGTAGCCGCCGACGCCGGCGAGCACGCCGAGGAGGGTGGCCCCGCCGGTGACGGCGAGGAAGCGGCGCCGGTCCACCTCGCTGAGCACGGGCACCGTCCCCGGGTCGGCGGGGTCGGCGGGACCCGGGTCGCCGCGTTCCTCCGGCACGGCGCGGCGGGGCAGGCCGACGACGAGCCAGCCCAGGACCGCGATCCCGGCCGCGGCACCGACCAGGCCCACGAGCGCGGTCAGGAAGACGGGGTTGCGGTCGTCGGCGAGCGCGGCGACGACGCCGAGCAAGGCGAACAGGGCGATGCCGGCGGCGGCGAGGAGGACGAAGCGCCGGGCGAGCACACCGAGCCCGGCGCCGATCAGCACGGACAGGACGAGGATGCCCCCGACGAGGACCGGTTTGTCGGCGGCGCCCAGGGTCGCGATGGCCCACTGCTCGAGCCAGCCGGGCACGGTGTCGATGACCGTGTCCCCCACGGAGATGACGAGCGACGGGGCGGCGGGGACCACCCCGGCGACGAGCTCGGCGAGCCCCAGCCCGGCGGCGACCGCGGCCACCCCGGCCAGCGCCGCGCTCCCCCGGCCCAGCGGGTGGCCCCGCCCCGTCCGTGCCTCCGCCGGCTGCGTCGTCTCCGCCACGTCGCAAGCGTGACCCGGGGGCGCCGTCGGGACACCGTCGTCCCGGGTTCGTCCCGGGAACGTCATGCGGCGGTCAGGGACGGCGTCCCGCGAGCCCCACGGCGCCCCAGCCCCTCAGCGGCCGCCCGACGACGTCCGCGGCGACCTCCAGGGTCCGGCGGTAGAGGCCCCGCTCCCGCCAGCGCCCCGGGTCCACCCGCAGGCTGCGGTCGAGGTCCTCGTCGAAGTCCGCGTCCAGCGCCCCGGCGACGTCGCGGTCGTCGGCCAGCAGGCACACCTGCTCGTTGAGCGCCAGCGAGCGGGTGTCCAGGTTCGCCGTGCCGAGCATCGCGACGGCGCCGTCGACGGTGACCACCTTGGCGTGCAGCAGCGCCGGCTGGTAGCGCCAGATCTCCACCCCGGCGTCGAGCAGCTCCTGGAAGTCGAGCTCGCCCTGGAGGTGGACCGCCGGTCGTTCCACGTGCGGACCGGCAACGAGCAGCCGGACCCGCACCCCGCGGCGCGCCGTCGTCCCGACCGCCCGGCGCAGCCAGCGCGGCAGCCGCACGTACGGCGTGGTGATCCGCACCTCCCGCCGGGCGGAGTGCAGGAGGGCGGCCAGCGCCATGGCCGCCTCGCTCCACCCCGGCTGGGACGGTGGCCGCAGCAGCTGGACCGCCGTCGTCCCGACCGGGCCGAGCTCGGGGAACCGGTCCTCGTCGGTGACGACCTCGCCGGTGAGCCGCACCTGCGCCTGCATCCACGCCTGCACGAAGGCCGAGCGCAGCCCGGCGACCGCCGGGCCCTCGACGCGGACGGCCGTGTCCCGCCAGCTGCCGGCGTGCCGGCCGTCCCCGGTCCAGGCGGTGTCCACCCCGGTGCCGCCGGTGAAGCCGACCGACTCGTCGCAGACCAGCACCCTCCGGTGGGTGCGCTGGTTCCAGACCCCGAGCCGGGGCGTGTGCAGCGGCCGGTAGAAGAAGACCCTGCACCCGGCCTGCCGCATGGTCCGCAGGTCGTCCCGGTCGATCTGCTTGGCCCCGTAGCCGTCGAGCAGGACGCGCACCCGGACACCGGCCCGCGCACGCCCGGCGAGCGCGCCGGCCACCTGGTGGGCGATCTGCCCACCCCGCCAGGAGAACCACAGCAGGTCGACGCTCCGCCCGGCGCCCGCGATCGCCTCGAGCAGCGCCGGGAACGTCTCCTCCCCGTTCCGCAGCAACCGCAGCCGGTTGCCCTCGGTGAACGGCACCCCGGCGAGCGCCTCCAGCGCCTGCCGCGGCGACGGCCGCTCCTGCGGCTCCGGCGTCACCCGGCCCTGCTGCGTCCCGGTCCCGGTGGTCACCAGGCCTCCTCCCACGTCGTCCCCCGGCTCCGGTGTCCACCCCGGGCGCGGGGAAACACGCGGGGCCCTCAGGAACGTGGCGCGCACCCGTCGTCGCGCACCCGCAACCGCTCGTCGAGGAGGTGGTCCACCAGCCGGGAGCGGCAGTCGAGGGTCACCAGCAGGGTGGCCTCGAGATCGGCGAGCTCCTCCTGCCGGCGGCGGACCTCAGCCAGCTCCCGCTCGGCGTCCCGGCGGATGCGGCGGCACGAGCGCAGGTCGTCGTCGACGGCCGCGAGGCTGCGGGGCCGGGCGGCGGCCGGGCGGGAGAGGACGGGCTGGGACATGGCGACCTCCGGGGTGCGGACGGCGGCCACGGCGTCGGCGGCCGCTGCGCCGGGTGTGCCCGTCCGCACGGCGGTCAGCGCGGCGCCCGCCGTCCTGACACGGATCTGCAAGCGGACCGCAACAGAACGCCCGGCCGCCGGCCGTCACCGCCCCGTGACCATGCGGCGGAACGGTGACGTCCTCGTGTCGGTGCGACCACGGCCCGCCTCGCCCGGCCGCCGACGGGCACCCGCTGCGCCGTCCACACCGACGACGGCCGCAACACGGACGGCCGCGACGCAGAGGGGGAGACACATGAGCACGAACGCCGCACGCACCACGACCACCGGCCGGCGACGGGCCGGACGCACCGCGACCGCCCTGGCCGCCGCCGTGCTCGGCATGGGCGGGCTGGCCGCCTGCAGCGACGACTCGGCCGGCCCCGAGGCCGGTGGCGTCAGCGCCGACGACCTGCAGCAGGTCGAGGACCAGCTGGCCGGTCTCGACGAGCGCGTGGGCGCGCTGGAGGAGGGGATGGGCGCGGACTCCGGTGGCGGTGACGGCATCGGTCCCGACGACGACACCGCCGCGATCTTCGAGGACGCCCAGGCCTTCGTCGGCCAGGAGGTCACCGTCAGCGCGGAGATCTCGGAGATGGTGACGACGACCGACGTCGGCAGCGCCTTCCGGATGGCCGGCGAATCGGGCGAGCCGATCGCGGTCGTCTCGGCCTCGTCGCCCGCGGAGCTGGACGCGAACGACGTCGTCCAGGTCACCGGCACCGTGGTGCAGGTGCAGCGGGACACCTTCGAGCAGGACTTCGGCGTCGCCGCGGACGAGCTGTTCGAGGACGCCGACGCGTGGTTCTCGGAGGAGGAGGGCTCGGCCGCCATCTCCGCCGACAGCATCGAGCGGCTGCAGGAGCAGGGGCAGAACGACTGAGCCACCGCTGCCTGACCCGGCTCGCCCGGCCGGTCGCGCCGCGGTGGCCCAGGATGCGGGGGTACCCCCGACCGCGGTGCGGTCCGGGACCACCACGACCGGAGGAGCGGGTGTGCGGGCGGGACAGCAGCGGTGAGCTGGTGGCCGAGGCGGGCGACGGCTGCGTCGGAGGACGGCTCCGGCGCCCCGGCGCAGCTGTCCCTCCCACCGGCGCGGGACGGGCGCCCGTCGCCCGTGGCGCCCGCCGCACCGCCGTGGGCGGTGCGGACCCTCGTGGTCGGCGCCGCGCTCCTCGTGCTGGCCGCGGTCGCCTGGCTGGTGTTCTGGGTCCTGCTGCGGCTGCCGCTGGTCACCGTGACCGTCGCCGTCGCGCTGCTGCTGACCGCCGTGGTCCACCCGCTCACCCGCTTGCTGTCCCGGGTGCTCCCCCGGGCGCTCGCCGCACTGCTGTCGGTGCTCCTGCTGTTCGGCTTCCTCGCCGGCGCCGGCTTCCTCGTGGGGTTCCGCGCCGCTGACGAGCTGCGCGACCTCGCCCGCCCGCTGGCCGCCGGGATCGACCGCATCCGCGTGTGGCTGATCGAGGGCCCGCTGGGGCTCGACCCGCAGCAGGTGACCGAGGCGCGCAATGCGGTGGTCGACCGGATCTTCCAGCTCGCGCCCGAGCCGACGGCCGCGGCGGGGATGGCGCTCTACGTGCTGGCCGCGGTGCTGCTGGTGGCCTTCCTGACGTTCTTCCTGCTCAAGGACGGCGCGTCGATGTGGGGCTGGGTGCTGCGCCTGGTGCCCGGCCGGAGGCGGGAGCAGGTCGACGGCGCCGGCCGGACGGCGTGGACCACGCTCTCCCACTACGTCCGCGGGGTCGTCATCGTGGCGCTGATCGACGCGGTGGGGATCGGCGCGGCGCTGCTGGTCCTCGGCGTGCCGCTGTGGCCCTCGCTCACCCTGCTGACCTTCCTCGGCGCGTTCGTCCCGCTGTTCGGGGCGACGGTGAGCGGGGCGGTGGCGGTGCTCGTCACGCTGGTGACCAACGGGCTGACCGACGCGGTCATCGTGCTGGTGGTCGTCCTGGTGGTGCAGCAGGTCGAGGGCAACGTCCTGCACCCGCTCATCGTGGGCCGCAGCCTGCGGCTGCACCCGGTGGTCATCCTCGTCGCGGTGACCGCCGGCTCGATGCTCTGGGGGCTGGCCGGTGCGCTGCTGGCCGTGCCGCTCGTGGCGGTCGCCTACCGCGTCCTGGTGCACCTGCGCGAGAACCCGGTGCCGCGTCCCGCGCCCGCCGTCCCGAGCACCGACGCGCCGGAGCCGACGCCCGAGCCGGAGCCGGAGGGCGCCCGGTAGCGGGAGCTCAGCCGGAGGACTGGGGCACCACCTGGATGTTCCTCGCCGCGATGGCGACGTCACCGGCCAGGGCGGCGAACAGGGTCTCGGGGTCCTCGGCGAGCACGTCGGCGGAGATGCCGAAGTCCGCCTCGAAGGAGCTCCGCCGGACCCGCTCGACCGGGCCGGTCACGCGGAGGACGTCGCCCTCGTCCAGCTCGCCGGGCGGCGTCACGGTGATCACGCCGACGGTGGTCCCCTCCCCGCCGCCGAGCCGGAAGGCGGCGCCCACGTCCGAGACCGAGACCACGCCGACGACCTCGGCGGTCACCGTGACGTCCTCACCGACGAGCGAGCCCGGGTCGTCGAACAGCCCGGCGGGGTCCTCGAACGGCTGCGCCGGGTCATCGCCCGGCGTCGGGTCGGCGTCGCCGGACGGGGGCGTCTCCGCCGTGGGCGTGGCGGGCGCGGCCGACGGCACCGGCCGCTCCTCCAGTGCCTCGACGCGGTCCCGCAACGCCTCCACCTCGTCGGCGAGCGTCGCCACCTCCTCCGCCGACGGGCCGGTCGGGTCGTCGCCGCACGCGGCCAGGCCCGCGACCGCGAGGGCCGCGGCCACCGCGACCCCGCCCACCCGGGCGCCGCTGCCCGCGCGCGTCCGCCACTGGGCGCGCATGCCCCCTCCTCCGCTCGACCGGGCTGTCGTGCTCCCAGCCTGGTCCCGGCGCGGACCGCGGGCAAGCCGGTGGAGGTCACGGTCAGGACACCGGAGCGTGCGCCTGGCCGGGCGGGCGCGGCCCCGCCGTTAGCGTGCCGGGCGTGCACCCGCCCGACCCTGCGGACGCCTCCGCCTCCGCCTGCGCCGTCTGCGGACGGCCGTGGCCGGACGAGGACGACGGCCGGGGCTGGGTGCACCTGGAGGTCACCCGCTCCGACGAGGCCGAGGGGCTCCGCTTCCTGGACGCCGACTTCTGCACCCAGCAGCACGCCGCCCAGTGGCTCGCCCGGCCGCTCCCGGACCCGGCCTCCGCCGCGCCCTCCGCGGCGACGTGGGGCGACCGGCTCGCGGCGGCCTGGGTGGTCCTGCTCGTCGTGCTCACGGCCGCGCTGACGGGGCTCGGCCTGTGGACGGCCGGCGGGTTCGTGCTCGGCCTCCTGTGAGCCCGACGGCGGCGGAACCCCTCCCGGTGGGCGCCGTCGTTCTGCCAAGGTCGGGGGCATGGCGCACCCGGGAGCCAGCCGGCTGGTGGACGAGCTGGCCACGACGATGCTGGGTGCCCCGCTCCCGCTGTCGGTGCGCTGCTGGGACGGCTCGGAGTCCCTCGTCGACGGCGCCCCGACCACCCTGGTGGTGCGCAACCGGCGGGCGCTGCGCCGCCTGGTGTTCGCGCCCGGGGAGCTCGGGCTGGCCCGGGCCTACGTCAGCGGCGACCTCGACGTCGAGGGCGACCTGTACGCCGCGCTGAGCTTCCCCGACGACCTGCCGGCCCGCCCGGAGCTGCGGCTGGACCGGCGGACCCTCGCCCGCCTGGCCGGTCCCCTGCTGCGGCTCGGCGTCCTCGGGCCCCCGCCGGCGCCACCCCCCGAGGAGGCCCGCCTGCGCGGGCTGCGCCACTCGCTGCGCCGCGACCGGCGCGCGATCAGCCACCACTACGACGTCGGCAACGACTTCTACCGGCTGCTGCTCGGCCCCTCGCTGGTCTACAGCTGCGCGTACTTCCCGGCACCGGGGGCCACGCTCGAGGAGGCCCAGGAGGCCAAGCTCGACCTGGTCTGCCGCAAGCTCGGGCTGGAGCCGGGGATGCGGCTGCTCGACGTCGGCTGCGGCTGGGGGTCGCTCGCCCTCCACGCCGCGTCGCGGTACGGGGTCTCGGTGGTGGGCGTGACCATCTCCGAGGCGCAGGCCGGGCTGGCGCGCCGGCGCGCCGCCGATGCAGGGCTGGCCGACCGCGTCGAGATCCGGCTGCAGGACTACCGCGAGGTCGCCGACGGGCCGTTCGACGCGATCGCGTCGGTCGGCATGGCCGAACACGTGGGACACGACCAGCTGCCCGCCTACGCCGCCCGGCTGCACGCGCTGCTGGCCCCCGGCGGGCGGCTGCTCAACCACGCGATCGCGCGGGGTCCCGCGGCCGGGCCCGACCGCCCCGACCCGGGCTCGTTCCTCACCCGCTACGTCTTCCCCGACGGCGAGCTCCAGCCGGTGGCCACCCACGTGCGGGTGCTGGAGGAGGCCGGCTTCGAGGTCGTCGACGCCGAGGCGCTGCGGCGGCACTACGCGCTCACCTGCCGGGCGTGGGTGCGCAACCTCGAGCAGCACTGGGACGAGGCGGTGCGGGCCTCCTCGCCCGGGCGGGCGCGGGTGTGGCGGCTCTACCTGGCCGGGTCGGCGCTGGCCTTCGAGCGGCACCGGGTGGGCGTGAACCAGGTGCTGGCGGTGCGGCCGGGCGGCGAGGACCGGCTGCCGCTGCGCCGTCCGGACTGGAGCCGTCCGCGCTAGTCCGGCAGCGCGACCGGGCCGACCTCGGCGAACACGTCACCGGGGCCGGGGTTCTCGGGATGGGTGCCCCCGCCGAAGTGCCGCATGATGCCCCACACCGCGTTGAGCGACGTCTGCACCGCGCCCTCGACCCAGGCCGGCGTCCACGAGACGTCGTCGCCGGCCAGGAAGATCCCGCGGTGCTCGGCCGGGAAGTCGTCCTGCACGAAGTGCGAGTACATCCGGTGGTTGTAGCGGTAGTGCCCGGGCAGCGCGCCCTTGAAGGCGCCGAGGAAGTGCGCGTCGGCCTCCCACGAGACGGTGATCGGGTCACCGATGATGTGCCGCGCGATGTCCAGGTCGGGGTAGATCTTCTTCAGCGCGCCCAGCGCCAGGCGCACCCGCTGGTCGACCGGGTACGGGAGCATCTTCAGCGCGTCGCTCATCCACGAGTAGGTCAGGCAGATGACGCCGGGCTTGTCGTCGCCGTGGTCGAACAGGTAGGTGCCGCGCGTGAGCCGGTCGGTCAGGGTCATGCTCATGACGTCGCGGCCGGTCGCCGGGTCCTTGTCCTTCCAGAACGGCCGGTCGACCATCACGAAGGTCTTCGACGACTGCATGTAGCGGGTGCGGTCCAGCGCCGTCCACATCTTCTGCGCGAAGAGGTCCTCGTCGCAGTCGATCGTCGTCGTCAGCAGCCAGCTCTGGCAGGTGACCAGCACCGCCGGGTAGCGGGCGGTGTGCCCCCAGGCGTCGGTGACGGCGAAGCTGCCGTCGGCGGCGCGGGCGATGGCGGCGACCCCCGCCCGCGGCCCGCCGGAGTGCAGCTTGGCCAGGGTCGTCCCGGCCGGCCAGTGCGCGGGTGCGTCCGGGGTGTGGTTCCACAGGCCCCAGGGCACCTGCTCCACCCCGCCGACGACGAAGCGCTGGTCCTCGTCGCAGTTGGTCATGACGACGCGGAAGATCTCGAGCATCGAGTTCGGGAAGTCCGAGTCCCACCCGCCGGTGCCGAACCCCACCTGGCCGAAGACCTCGCGGTGGTGGAACGACAGCCGGGAGAAGGCGTCCGAGCTCGCGATGAAGTCGTAGAAGGTGCGGTCGTCCCAGAGCGGCACCAGCTCGTCCCACAGCGACTTGAGCGTCTTCACGTCGCGCGCCCGGATCGCGTCCTGGATCTCGGCGAAGCGCACCGTGCCCAATGCGTCCGCCCACGCCGTCGCGACCTCGCGGAACAGCGGCGGCAGCGCCTCGGAGGACTCCGCGTAGTGCGTCTCCCCCTCGATGTCGATGACCGTGCTGCCCGACGCGGGGGTCAGCGGGTTGGGGAAGGGGCGGGTCTCCAGGCCGAGCAGGTCGACGTAGCGGTAGAAGGCGGTCGAGGAGACGGGGAACCGCATGCCGCCCAGCTCGGCGACGATCTCCGGCGGCGCACCCTCGAACCGGGCCGACCGCAGCCGGCCACCCATCTGCGAGGCCTCGTAGAGGACCGGCTTGAGGCCCAGCTTCATCAGCTCGTAGGCGGCGACCAGGCCGGAGATGCCCGCCCCGACGATGGCGACCTCCTCGCCGTGCCGCTCCGGCGGGATCGCGCCCAGGCCCGAGGGGTGGGTGATCCAGTCGTCGAACGCGAACGGGAAGTCGGGGCCGAAGATCGTGACCGGCGGCCGGTCGTCCTGGGCGGTCTCCTGGCCGGGACCGGTGGTCATCGCCTACGTCCTCCCTGCTGCCGACGGCTGCCCGCCGCACCCTACGGGGCCGGCCGGCGCAGCCCCCGGGCTCACGCCAGCAGGGCGGCCATCCGCTCGCGCAGCGCGGTCGCGGCGGAGTAGGGGCGGACCATCACGGTCAGCTCCGTGAGCACGCCGTCGCGGCCGCGCAGGATGTCCACGCCCTGGAGGGCGCGGTCGCCGACCCGGGTGTCGAACGCGAGGACGTGCCCGTCGTCGCCGGCGTAGGAGGCGGTGTAGCGGAAGTCCTCGAACACCGACATCACGGCGGACAGGATCGCGCGCAGCGGCCCGGTGCCGCGGTAGGGCTCGTGCACGATCGGCGACAGGAAGACGCAGTCGTCGCTGAACAGCCGCACCGCGGCGTCGACGTCGCGGCGCTCGACGGCCGTCCGGAAGGCGGTGAAGGGGTCGGTCGGCACGGTCGTCCCTCTCTGCACGGGTGTCCTGCGGCGGTGCGCGTCCCCGCACCCTCCCACCCGCGCCTCTGCGGGGCCACACTCCGGGGGTGGCCACCTGGGAGGACGTGCGGCGGCTCGTCGCGGGGCTGCCGGAGACCGACGAGCACCCCTCGTACGGCGGGCACCCCGCGTGGCGGGTCCGCGGGAAGGCGTTCGCGTGGGCGCGGCCGCTGCGGCCGGCCGAGCGGGCCGCGCTCGGCGACGGTGCGCCGGACGACGACGAGCCGCTGCTGGGGGTGCGGGTGGCCGACGAGGGCGAGAAGGCCGCGCTGCTCGCGGCGGCTCCCGGCGTCTTCCTCACCACCCCGCACTTCGACGGCTACCCCGTCGTTCTCGTGCGGCTCCGGCGGATCCCGGCTGGGGAGCTCGCCGAACTGGTGGAGGACGCATGGCGTGCGCGGGCTCCCCGGCGGCTGGCCGCCGAGCTCGACGGCCGCGGCTGACCTGCTGGGCGCGGCGATCCGGCCGGAGGACGACGAAGGCCCGCGACCGGAGCGGTCACGGGCCTGGCGGGAGCTCCCCCGATTGGACTCGAACCAATAACCCTGCGATTTGATCTTGAGACGCTGGCTCGCGTTGGTCCGCGATGAGTACGCAGGTCAGAGGCTGTGCGCAGCGTTGGCTGCAACGGCTCGTGACGGCTGATTGCGGCAGTATTGGGTGCTTAAAGAGTGCCTGCCGCACGGTCCCGTCCCAGCGACCATCACCGTCCACCTCCTTCCAGAGGCGGTTTCAGAGCCGCTCATATGCTGCCTGATCCGCTTCGACCTGCATCCAGCCGAAGCTACTCGAAGCGGAATCCGAAGAGTCCGCCGTCCTCTCCCGAGTCGGTCAGCTTCGTCTCGATGGCGTAGTCGCTCCCCTTGAACGCACCCTGGGACTCAACTGAGGCAAGGAAATCCGAGTTCATCGTGACGATGTACTGAAAGCCATGCTCCTCAGCAAGGCGTGCCCCGATGTTCAGACACGAGGCGACCTGGCGGTGATCCATCGCGTCGAATAGGTGACTGTCGTGCACTAGGAGCCTCGGAGCTCGTCCCGCCTCCAAGGCGGCGATGAGGCAAACCATGTCGAGCAAGTACGTCTCGACACTTCGGATGCCCTCGCTGGCGTCCCCACTGACACGCGGCTGCACCTGAAGCAGTCCGCGACTGGCGTGGATGAGCAGGTCCGCCTCACGGTCGGTGTAGACCTCTCGACCGAGCTCGTTGAAGAGCGAGATCGGCCGATCGAGGAAGGTGGACCGCTCAGCAACCTCAGCTCGAACCGCGGCCTCGTTCTCAGCAGTAGCAACCTTTAAGCGCGTGTCGATTTCGTTGATCTCGATGGCCGACTCAAGACGGCGCTCAAGGTCCGCCGCCGTTGCATCCAGCTCACTCAGCGAGCGCTGGGCCTCAAGGAAGGTGTCGAGGGCTACGGAGTTGCTCAGCAACCGCAGGACTTCCGCGCGCCGATTATCTAACCGAGCGCGGCGCTCAGCGATGACATCGAGCTGCTGGCGAAGAGCGTCGAGCTCGCTCTGCAGGAACACGCGCCGGTTCCGGACCACCGACTCGTGGAAGTCCGCTACGTCCTCGAAGCGCTGTAGGACCGTGCCGGGAAGCTCCAAGCCGAGCTCGCCGTAAACCCGGACGACCCGAGTCCGAAGCTCCTCGTCTGCAGCAGCGTCGACCTCGCTTGCCAGGGCGCTCGTCAGCTCGCGAACACGGCGCTCAATCGACAGGGCCTCTTCGTTGTGCCGCTTGATCCGGGCGGACAGATCGTCTGCCTCAACCTGATGCTCCGCGTACTGCTGGTCGACCTTGAAGTCGCGCAGACTCACCTGGACACGATCGCGACGACGCCTGGCCGTTGCTAGTTGTGAGCGCAGGTCGGCCTCGTCCGCCGAGAGATGCCTGATGGCGCCTTCCCTAACGGCCGCACGGATGGCCTTCCGCTGCTTACTGAGGCGATCAACGTCTCCGGCGCGCTCGAGCACCTCGGGCGACAGCCCCAGAAAGTAGCCGAGCTTGACCCCGGTCTCCCAGTCAGCCTCCGACCCGTGCCCCTTGGTCGGCCGGCCGAAGTACGTCCGGACGAGCTGGCTCCACAGCTGTCCCGGCGTCGGCCGCGAGACCTCAGTCGGCAGATGAAAGAGCTCCTGGCCGAGCAGCACCCGCCACTCGTCCACATGCAGATCGGTTCGACCGTCGGTCGCAGACCAGCCTTCGACGACGACGCGCGTTGTCGGGCTCACGCGCCTCGATGCGGAGAAGAACTCTTCCTTCCCCTCGGCGTTGACCACGCTCAGGGACAACTGGAAGCTGTGATCGGCGAGGAAGGGGCTTGAAAGCTCCGACGCCAGACTCCCGCCGAAAACGTAACGAAGAAGCCGGACGAAGCTCGACTTCCCCGTGCCGTTACGGCTGTCTCCCTGCCGGGACGACTCGGTGCGCTCCGCCACAATCAGGTTGAGGCCGTCGTGAAAGGAAAGGGTCTTGAACCGCTCATCGTTGGAGCTGAGCCTACGGAGAAACATGAGGCCGCCGCTTCAACCTCGATCCACCGTCGATCTTGGTCGGCTCGGTCGGCCTCTGATCTGATCTTGGTCAGCCGGTGCGGGCGTGAAGCAGCCGCCGGTCTGTCCGGCTC
>NZ_SSXA01000063.1 GCF_021698975.1 Blastococcus sp. KM273128
CGGTGGGGGTGGTGGTCATGGGCGCATCCCTCGCACTCCGGGGCCGCCCGGGCGGGTGGCTCCTGTGCCGCCCGACGCTAGGAACGGGCCGTTTCCGGGCCGCCGCGCCCGTGTGACCTCCCGCGAACGACCTCCTCACCCCCGGCGCGGGCGGGCCGTGAGGCGCGATCCGTCGGTGCCCGGTGCCACGATCCGGCCATGGCGATCGAGGTGCGGCCGGCGAGGAGCTTCCCCGACGTGGCGGCGGTCCTGGGCCCGAAGCGGCCGGACGCGAACGTCTGCTGGTGCCTGAGCTACCGGCTGACGACGTCGAAGGAGAACCGGGAGCTCGTGGGCCCGGCGCGCGGCGAGCGGGTGCGGCGGCTGGTGGCCGAGGAGCCGCCACCCGGGGTGCTGGCCTACGACGGCGAGGAGGTCGTCGGCTGGGCGGCGGTGCACCCGCGGGCGGACACCAGCTTTGCCCGCAACCGGAGGATCCCGCGGGTGGACGACCTCGACGTCTGGTCGCTGTGGTGCGTCCGGGTCCGCCCCGGCCACCGGGGGCAGGGCATCGCCCACCACCTGGTCGCCGGCGCCGTGGAGTTCGCCCGGGCGCACGGGGCGCCGGCGGTCGAGGCCTACCCGGTGGACAACGACGGCCGGAAGGTCGACCTGACCATGGCCTACGTCGGCACGCGGGCGCTCTTCGAGCGGGCAGGCTTCCGCAAGGTGGCCGACACCGGTTCGGTGCTCAACGGCTTCCCGCGGGTCCTCCTGCGGCGCGACCTCCGGGCGGAGCGCTAGACCGCGAGCCGGTAACCCCGCTTGACGACCGTCTCCACCAGCGGCGCCCCGAGCGCCGCGCGCAGCCGGGTCACCGCCATCTCTACCGCGTGACCGTCCCCGCCGCCGGGCAGCGCGGCCACCAGGTCGGCGCGGGCGACGACGTGGCCGGGCCGGCGGGCCAGCTCCCGCAGCACCGCGAGCGGGCCCGGCGGCAGCTCGACCAGCCGGCCGTCGACGACGGCGGCGTGGCCGCGCACCTGCAGCGTGTGCGCCCCCACCGCCAGCACCGGGTCGCGCTCGGGGAGGCGCGCGACCACCTCGCGGGCGAGCGCGCCCAGGCGCGCGCGGGTGGGCTGGAAGGAGCTGATGCCCGCGGCGTCCAGGGGCCCCGCCGTCACCGGGCCGACCGCGATCGCCTGCACCCGGTCGCCGAAGGCGGCCACCACCGCCTCCCGCTGCCCGGCCTCCTCGGCGACTCGCAGCAGGCTCGCCGCGGCGGGCGCGCTGGTGAAGGTGACCGCGTCGACCGTGCCGGCCACGATGCTCGCCACGAGGCGCCGCACCGGCGTGACGTCCTCGGGCAGCACCCAGCGGTACACCGGGACGGTGAGCACCTCGGCGCCGGTCGCGCGCAGGCCCGAGACCAGGTCCGGCAACGGGTCGCCGTGCAGCTGGACGGCGATCCGCCGACCGGCCAGCGGGCCCTCGGCGCCGGACAGCAGGTGCTCGAGGACCTCGGCGGAGGACTCCGATTCCGGCGACCAGGCGTCCACCAGCCCGCCGCCGCGGATCGCCCCCCGCGCCTTGGGCCCGCGGGCCAGCACCCGGGCGCCGGAGAGGTGGGCGACCAGCGGGAGGTCCCAGGCGTCGGCGGCCTCGAGCCAGCCGCGGAAGCCGACCCCGGTCGTGGCGATCACCAGGTCCACCGGGGCGGCGAGCACCCGGCGGGTGGCCGCCACCAGCTCGGCGTCGTCGGCCAGCGGGACGATGCGGATCGCCGGCGCGTGGACGACGCGGGCGCCGCGGCGGTCCAGCAGCGCCCCGAGCTCCTCCTTGCGGCGCGCCGCGGTCACCGCGACGGTGTAGCCGGCCAGCGGCAGGTCGGCCGGTTGCTCCCCGGCTGTCTCGGTCACGTGTCCCCCTCGCGTGCGGTCGGGTCCCATGGTCGCCGCCCGGCGTTACCGGTGTGTGTCGCCGGGGCGTGCCGAGGCGAGGAGGTGACGCGGGTCACCGGCCACCGTCGACCACCACGTCGGCCCGGGCGCGGGTCCCCTCGGCCGCGAAGTGCGCCGCCTCGGTGCGCTGCCAGCGGTGCCACTCGCCGGCCAGGTGCGCGCCGTCCCGCGCCAGGCCCCGCGCCAGCCGGACGGCGGGTTCGGCCTCGACCCAGATCCGCAGGCTCGCCCGGGCGTCGACCGCGCGCGAGCCGCTGCCGCACCCCTCCACGACCAGAACGCCGGGCACGGGTACCGGGGTCGGGTCGGCCGCGAACCGCCCCCGGTGCCAGTCGTAGCGGTGGTAGCCCCCCGGGCGCCCCTCGGCCAGGGGGCGCAGCACCCCGGCCGCCAGCCGGGCCACCGCGCCGGTCAGGGTCCAGCCGGCGTAGAGGTCGTCCATGTGCACGACGGCGACGTCGGGCAGGACGGCGGCCAGCCCGTCCGCGAGCGTGGTCTTGCCCGACCCGGCCGGGCCGTCGACCCGGACCAGCCGCGTGCCGCCGAGCAGCGCGGGAGCCGCGAGCAGCCGGTCGGCCAGCGCGGCGGTGGTCAGCGGGGGCGCAGCGTCCACGTCGGCACCGCCCCGCCGTCGCCGACCACCAGCCCCCGGCTGGCCAGCAGCCGCAGGTGCGCGTCGGTCTCGGTCACCGCGAAGATCCGCATCCGCCGCGCGTACTGGTCCCACGGCCGCGACCACGTCAGGTGTGCCGCGAGATCCCACGGCGTCGAGCCGGGGTGCTCGGCGATGGCGGTCAGCAGCTCGGTCAGCCGCCGCTCGTGGTGCGCGGTCAGCGCGTCGGCGCGCTCGGCCAGCCCGCGGAAGCGCCACTCGTGCCCGGGCAGCACCTCGCTCGCGTGCAGGTCGCGGACGGCGGCGAGGGAGTCGAGGTAGTCGCGCAGCGGGTCCGGGGAGCCGCCGGACGTGCTCGAGACGTTCGGGCTGATCCGCGGCAGCACGTGGTCGCCCGAGAAGAGCAGCCGGGTGCGCTCCTCGGCGAAGCAGAGGTGCCCGGGCGTGTGCCCCGGCGTGTGGACGGCGCGCAGCTCCCAGCCCGGGAACGCGGCGCGGTCGCCGTCCTCGAGCAGGCGATCCGGCACGGCCATGCGGTGGAAGCCGGACAGGTTCTCCGCCCCGCCGACGTCGGCCAGCGCCTCCTCGCCGGGCGCGCCCAGCCCGACGAGGAACGCCACCTCGGCGTCGACGGCGGCCTGCGCCTCGGTGGCGGTCAGCCGGCGGACCGCGTCGGCGTCGGCCGGGTGCATGGCCACCCACGCGCCGCTGGCCTCCCGCACGCGGGCCGCCAGCCCGAGGTGGTCGAAGTGCAGGTGCGTGACGAGGATCCCGCGGACGTCGGCGATCGAGCCGCCGACGGAGGCGAGCCCCTCGGTCAGCGCCGACCAGCCGGCCTCGCTCTCCCACCCGGTGTCGAGCAGACCCAGGCCGCCGCCGGCCAGGGCGAAGAGGTAGACGTTCACGTAGCGCAGCGGGTTGTGCGGGATCGGGACCGGCACCGACCACAGATCGGTGCGCAGCTGCTCGACCGGCGGGAGGCTGCGCTGCTCCCACGCCGTGCGCTGGGCGGTACCGGTGATCTCCACGACGCCGCACTCTGCCAGCCGGGTGGGGTGCGCCGGCTGTCACCATGGGGGCGTGAGCGGTTCCCACGCCCCCCTGCCCGCCGTCTCGGCCGTCCCGCACCGGTTGCGGCTGCTGCTCGCCGTGGTGGCGGGCGTGCTCGCCGTCGTGGGCGTGCTGGTCGCGCTCACCCTGCCCTCGACCGAGAACAGCGTGGTCGCCTACGGGCCGGTCGACCAGATCGCGATCGCCGGCCTCGGCCTGGCGCTGGCGGCAGGGGTGCTGCTCCTGGGGCGGTCACGGGTCGACGCCGATGAGCACGGGATCCGCGTCCGCAACCTCGCCGTCCACCACCAGCTGCCGTGGACGGCGGTGCGGGCGGTGCGGTTCGAGCGGAGGTCGGCCTGGGGGTCGCTGGCCCTCGAGAACGGCGACGAGGTCTCGATCCACGCGCTGCAGGCCGCCGACGGCGAGCGCGCCGTCCGGGCCGTCGAGGGGCTCCGCGCCCTGCACGCCGCCGCCCGGGCGAAGGACCCGGTCCGGCCGCCGCTGCTCTACGACGATTGAAGGACCCCGTCATCCTCACCCCTCGCTCCGCTCGGGGCGAGCCTCGGGACGGGGGCGTTCCGGCACCTCGCCACGGGGCCGTTCCGGCACGTCACGAGGGGGGAATGACCGCGGGCGGCGGGACGCTGTAGCATGGGCGAGCCTCCCCGCTACATGAGGCGCGCGAACCACCAGCGGCCCTGCCCCGGGCCGCTATCCAAGAGGAGCCCGCTCCCACCTGACGCCGTCGAGGCGCCCAGGTCCCGGATCGCGAGAACCGGCCACCGGTCGGTGATCGCGTGCGCACGGCCCGCACGGGTCGTGGGCCACCGGCGAGTGGGCCCCGTGAGCAGATGCTCGCGGGGCCTTTTCCCGTCGGCGCCCGGGTGGGCCAGCGACTCCTCCCACGCAGCAGCGTAAGGAGAGGCCATCACCGAGCCCCGCATCAACGACCGCATCCGTGTCCCCGAGGTCCGCCTGGTCGGGCCGGAGGGCGAGCAGGTCGGCATCGTGTCGATCGGCGAGGCGCTGCGCCTGGCACAGGACTCCGAGCTCGACCTGGTCGAGGTCGCTCCCATGGCCCGGCCGCCCGTCGCCAAGCTCATGGACTACGGGAAGTTCAAGTACGAGTCCGCCCAGAAGGCCCGCGAGGCCCGGCGGAACCAGGCGCTCACCGTCATCAAGGAGATGCGGCTGCGCCTGAAGATCGACCCGCACGACTACGAGACCAAGAAGGGCCACGTCGAGCGCTTCCTCAAGGGCGGCGACAAGGTCAAGATCACCGTGATGTTCCGTGGCCGCGAGCAGTCGCGCCCGGAGATGGGCTACCGCCTCCTGCAGCGGCTGGCCGCCGACGTCAGCGAGCTGGGCGTCGTCGAGTCCAACCCGAAGCAGGACGGTCGGAACATGGTCATGGTGATCGCCCCGCACAAGGGCGCGCAGACCGCGCAGGAGAAGCGCCGGCCCAAGGGCGACCAGGCCGAGGAGCAGGCGCCGAGCGCCTGACGCAGGACCCTCCCGCCTCCCGCCGCGAGCAGGCTCGCGGCGGGACCGCGCAGGGGGGCGGAGAGCAGCACCACCGAAGACGGCCGGTGCGTGCGGCAGCGGGCGCTGCCGCGCGCCCCGACACCAGACGACAGGGACCGAGGACATGCCGAAGCAGAAGACCCACAAGGGCACCGCCAAGCGGGTGCGCATCACGGGCACCGGGAAGCTCATGCGCGAGCAGGCGAACAACCAGCACAAGTTCGAGCACAAGTCCGGGACCCGCAAGCGCCGGCTGGACCAGGACCAGGTCGTCTCCCCGGCCGACGCCAAGAACCTGAAGAAGCTGCTGGGCCTCTGAGCGCCCCTCCCACCGACCTTTAGAAAGACAGGAGCACTCACGTGGCACGCGTGAAGCGGGCGGTCAACGCCCAGAAGAAGCGCCGGACGACCCTCGAGGCCGCCAGCGGCTACCGCGGTCAGCGGTCGCGGCTGTACCGCAAGGCCAAGGAGCAGATCCTCCACTCGGCGACCTACAGCTACCGCGACCGCAAGGCGCGCAAGGGCGACTTCCGCAAGCTGTGGATCACCCGGATCAACGCCGCGGCCCGCCTCAACGACATGACCTACAACCGGTTCATGCAGGGGCTGAAGCTCGCCGAGATCGAGCTGGACCGCCGCGTCCTCGCCGAGCTCGCCGTCAACGAGCCCGCCGCCTTCGCCGCCCTGGTGGAGACCGCCAAGGCCGCGCTCGCCGCGAACCCCGAGGCGACGGGCAAGCAGGCCGCCTGATCGAGGTAGAAGGACCCTCCTGCCCCCCACCGCTCGCAGGCTCGCGGTGGGCCCCTGCAGGAGGGCCGCCCGACGCCGTCGGTGACCGGCCCCTCGGGGCCGGCGCCGGCGGCGTCGGCGTCTGCACGACCACGGAGGAGACCGCGTGACCGAGCTGCTCACCGAGCGCTCCGCGAGGATCGTCGCGGCCCGCAAGCTCACCCGCCGCGCCGGCCGGGACGCCGCCGGGCTGTTCCTCGCCGAGGGGCGGCAGGCCGTCGCCGAGGCGCTGGCCGACCCCGCCGGGGTGCGCGAGGTCTTCGCCACCCCGGAAGCGGCGAGCGCGCACGCCGACCTGCTGGGAGCCGCCCAGGTGCCGGTGCGGCTGGTCACCGGCAAGGCGGCCGCCGGGCTGTCCGAGACGGTCACGCCGCAGGGGCTGGTCGCCGTCTGCGCGCTGCGCGACGTCCCCGCGGCCACGCTGACCGCGGCGCCGCCTCGGCTCGCCGTCGCCCTCGCGGAGCTGGCCGATCCTGGCAACGCCGGCACCGTGCTGCGCACGGCGGACGCCTGCGGGGCCGGAGCGGTCGTCTTCGGTGCGGGCTCCGCCGATCCCTACGGCGGGAAGGCCGTGCGGTCCAGCGCCGGGAGCCTGTTCCACGTCGACGTCGTCCGCGGCGCACCGCTGGGCATCCTGCTGCCGGAGCTCCGCGCGGCCGGGGTGACCGTGCTGGCGGCCGACGGCGGGGGAGAGGTGGAGCTGCCGGCGCTCGTGGACCAGGGGCGGCTGACCGGTCCGGTGCTGTGGCTGTTCGGCAACGAGGCCCGCGGCGTGCCGCCCGAGCTCGCGGCGCTCGCCGATGCACGGGTGCGCATCCCGATGCGGGGGCGCGCGGAGAGCCTCAACCTCGCCGCCGCCGCCGCGATCTGCCTCTACACCACCCAGCTCGCCGGGTAGGCGGTCCTCCCGCCGCGCGGCCGGCGGCCGCTTCCGTGGTCCTCCGGCGGCCCGGACGGGAGGATGGGGCGCAGAGGCGGGCTCCCGGGACGACGACCAGGGCCGCGACGGGAGGTAGCTGTCACCGTGGACGACACGCAGCAGGTCGCCGATGCGCCGGCGGTCGCACCGACGGACGGTCGCCGGTCGCGGTGGACCGAGCACCGGCGGGCGCGCCGGGAGGACCTGGTCGGGGCGGCCGTCGAGGCCGTGCGCCTGGCGGGGCCCGACTTCTCCGTGGACGACGTCGCGCGCAGCGCCGGCGTCTCCAAGACCGTCATCTACCGCTACTTCAGCGACAAGGACGAGCTGATCGACGCCGTCCTCGAGCGCATCTCGCAGGCGATCCTCCTGCCCCGGCTGCTGGGCGAGCTGGCCGCCGACCGCGCCGACGGCCGCGCGCAGCTCCGGGCGGTCATCGCCGCCTTCGTGTCGCTGATCGAGGACGAGCCGGCCCTCTACCGCTTCGCCTACGCGCAGGCCGGCCGCGCCGGCCGGGCTGACCTCGTCGCCGCGACCGAGCACGCCGTCGCCACGGCGCTCGGTGGGCTGCTGGCCGCCCGGCTGACCGACGCCGGCCGCCCGGCCGACGGGGCGATGACCTGGGCCTACGGCATCGTGGGCATGGTGCAGCTGGCGGCGCACTGGTGGTCGGGGGACCGGAGGGTCCCCGCCGCCGAGCTGGTCGACCAGCTGACCGAGCTGGCCGACGGCGGCCTGGGCCGGCTGCTGCCGCCGCGGGGCTGACCGGGGGCGGCCGGCCTCAGCTGGGCGAGACTGGCAGCCGGCCGGCCGCGCGCTCGGCGACCGCCAGCAGCCCGGCGACGTCGTCCCCGTCGGCGGGGAAGCAGGCGGCGCCGGTGCTGACCTCGGTGACGACGGGGGCGCCGGCGAGCAGCACGGGACCGCGCGCGGCCTCCGCCAGCTCGGTCCGCACCCGGTCGGCCTCGCGGCCCGCGCTGCCGGCCGCCAGCCCCGGCAGGACGACGACGAACGAGTCGCGGGCCCAGCGGGCCACCAGGTCGCCTCGCCGCAGCCGGGCGCGGAGACGCTGGCCGGTGGCCGCGAGCAGCTGCTCCGCGGCGGTCGACCCGTAGCGCTCCTCGATCGAGGCGAAGCCGTCGACGGCGACCACGACCAGCGCCACGGCGTCGCCGGCGCACCGCGCGTTCCACAGCGCGGTCTCGGTCTGCTCCTCGACGTGCCGGCGGGTGGGCAGCCCGGTGATCGGGTCGGTGACCGACAGCTCTTCGATCCGGGCCAGGTACCCGCGCGTGCGGTCGCGCTCCTGCTCCAGCGCCCGCTGCGCCAGCACCTGCTCGGTGACGTCCACCTGGACGCCGATGTACTGGACGACGGTCCCGGTCGCGTCGGTCACGGGCGCCAGGTGCAGCTCGTTGTACCAGGGCGTGCGCTCGGGGCCGCGGTGGTTCAGCAGCACCTCGCGGCACTCCTCCCCGGCGGCGACGGCGGCGCGGATCCGCGCCAGGGCGCCCGGGTCGGTGTCCGACCCCTGCAGGAACCGGCAGTTGCGGCCCAGCAGCTCCTCGGCCGGCACGCCGGCGAGCCGGGCGAAGGCCGGGTTGACGTAGACCAGCGGCTGGTCGGGGAGACGCACGTCGACCAGGCAGACGCCGCTGGGCGTCGCCTCCAGGGCCCGGTGCACGAGCGCCGGGTCGCCGAGCAGCTGCTCGCCCAGGACCGCCGGGGCGGCGGCCGGGACGGGGGTCGGCGCCGCGTGCCGGGCCGACGCGGCTCCCTGGGCGCGCGGCACCACCCGGCCCAGCAGGCTGCGCGCCGCGCGGACGGCGACGTCGCGGTCGTAGGTCAGCGCGTACTCGAACTGCCGCTGCAGGTCCGGACCGGTCGTGCCGAGGTCGCGGGCGAGCAGGGACACGCTGAAGTGCGGGGCCAGGACGACGACGTCCCACTCGCCGCGCACCGGGTCCTCGAGCGCCAGGTCGGCGCCGCGCAGGCCCGGGAGCGGCTCGGAGGGGAGCCCTTCGCCGAGGGCGCACACGAAGCCGGTGCGCTCGACCAGGTCGCGGTAGCGCTGCGTCGTCGACGGCGTGAAGTGCCGCGCCTCCTGGAAGGTCGCGGTGACCACGCAGGTCTCGCCCAGCCGCAGCGCCTCCCGCTCCAGCTGCTTGCTCAGCTCGATCAGCAGCGCCTTCGGAGAGCGGCGCAGCGGCGTGCCGGGGGGCAGGCAGGCGAAGGGGGAGCCGGGCTCGATCCCGCCCGCGGCGTCCTCGACCGGCGGCGGCAGCGAGCCCAGCGGCCGGTCGCACGCGGGCTCCGGCGCGGGGCGGCCGAACAGCCAGCCCTGGCCGAGCGTGGCCCCCAGCGCCCGGGCCATGGCCAGGTGGGCGTCGTTCTCGATGCCCTCGGCGAGCACGGCCGCGCCCGTCGTCTGGGCGTAGGCGTTGACCGCGTTCATGATCTCCGCGATCGCCGGCCCGGGGCGCTCCTGCACCAGCCGCAGGTCGAGCTTGACCACGTCGGGGCGCAGGATCGGCATGAACGCCAGCGACATGGCGTCCGCGCCGACGTCGTCGAGGGCGACACCCCAGCCCAGCTCGCGGACCCGGGCCACGGTGCGCAGCAGCTCGGCCGGGCGGGTGGCCAGCGCCCGCTCGGTGATCTCCAGGACCACCCGCAGCCCACCCGGGGCCTCGGCGGCGATCGCCAGCAGCTCGTCCAGAGGAGCGGTGTCGAGGACCTCCGGCTCCACGTTGACGAAGAGGGCGAGGGGCGCGGGCAGCCCGTGCCGCGCCGCACCCGAGAAGGCGGCGACCCGGCAGGCGGCGTCCAGCTCGGCGAGCGCGCCGGCCTCGCGGGCCGCGGCGAAGAGCAGGTCGGGGCGCTGCAACGGGCCCTCGGGGCCGCGTGCCAGGGCCTCGTAGGCGACGACCGCACCGGTGTCGAGCTCCACGATGGGCTGGAAGACGCTGCGCACGCCGCCGGGGCGGAGGGCGGCGGCGAGGGCGGCGTCGGTGTCAGGGCGCGCAGGGCTCACGCCCGGGTGTTCGGCGCCGGGCGGCACCGGCCGGAGCCGGATCCGCGCGGCCTCCCCCGAACGGGTGGCCGGGGCGGCGAGCCGACGACCCCCGCCCACGACCGACGGCCCGGCCATGATCAGCGCACCTAATCATCGCGCGTCCTCCCTCGGCGTGGGCGGTGAGGGAGGACGCCGTGCGGTGGGGGAGGACGCCGGGCGCGGCGGTGCGGACCTGCCCGCCCACGGCGCCGTCGTCGTCCCCGCACCGGAACCCAGGCGCGCGCGGGGGCGGGCGCCGGGCAGAATGGCCTCCCGTGTCTGGCGCCAACGATCCCTACGACCCCAAGCAGGTCGCCGCCCTCTCGCCCGAGGCCCTCGACGAGGCCGTGCGCGCCGCGCTCGGGGCCTTCGCGGCGGCTGCGGACCTGGAGGCGCTGGCCGCCGTCCGCCCGGCGCACCTGGGCGACCGCGCCCCGGTGCTGCTGGCCCGGCGCGAGCTGGGCGCGCTGCCTCCGGCCGCCCGCAGCGACGCCGGCAAGCGGGTCAACGCGGCCCGGGTGGCGGTCACCGAGGCCTACGAGGCGCGGCGGGCCGAGCTCGAGGCCGAGCGCGACGCGCGGGTGCTCGCCGAGGAGCGGGTCGACGTCACGCTGCCGTGGGACCGCGCGCCCCGTGGGGCCAGGCACCCGCTGACCACGCTGGTCGACCGGATCGCCGACATCTTCGTCGGCATGGGCTACGAGGTCGCCGACGGCCCGGAGCTCGAGGCGGAGTGGCTGAACTTCGACGCGCTCAACTTCGGCCCCGACCACCCCGCCCGCTGGCTGTCGGACACGTTCTTCGTCGCGCCCGAGGACTCCGGCCTGGTGCTGCGCACCCACACCAGCCCGGTGCAGGCGCGCACGATGCTGGAGCGGCAGCCGCCCATCTACGTCGTCGCCCCGGGGCGGGTCTACCGCACCGACGAGCTCGACGCGACGCACCTGCCGGTCTTCCACCAGGTGGAGGGCCTGGCCGTCGACGAGGGGCTGACCATGGCGCACCTGCGCGGCACGCTGGACCACCTGGCCCGCCAGCTGTTCGGCCCCGACGCCCGCACCCGGTGGCGGCCGCACTTCTTCCCCTTCACCGAGCCCTCGGCGGAGTTCGACGTCTGGTTCCCCGAGCACCGCGACGGCCCGCAGTGGGTGGAGTGGGGCGGCTGCGGGATGGTGAACCCGCGGGTGCTGCGCGCCTGCGGCGTCGACCCCGACACCTACACCGGCTTCGCCTTCGGCATGGGCATCGAGCGGGCGCTGCAGTTCCGGTCGGCCGTCTCGGACATGCACGACATCGCCGAAGCGGACGTCCGCTTCACCAGCGTCTTCGGAGTTGAGCAGTGAAGGTCCCCGTCAGCTGGCTGTCCGAGCTCGTCGACCTCCCGGCCGGCACCACCGTCGAGCAGCTCGACGCCGCCTTCGTCCGGCTGGGCCTCGAGGTGGAGGACGTCGTCCGCCCGCCGGTGACCACCGGCCCGCTCGTGGTCGGGCGGGTGCTGGACATCGAGGAGCTCACCGGCTTCAAGAAGCCGATCCGCTACTGCCAGGTGGAGGTGGGCGAGGCCGAGCCGCGGGGGATCGTCTGCGGCGCCCGGAACTTCGCCGTCGGCGACCTCGTGGTGGCCGCGCTGCCCGGCGCCGTGCTGCCGGGCGACTTCGCCATCGCGGCGCGGAAGACCTACGACCACGTCTCCGACGGGATGATCTGCTCGGTCCGGGAGCTCGGCATCGGCGAGGACCACGCCGGCATCCTGGTGCTCGGGCAGGCCGGTTACGTGCCGGGTACCCCGGCCGCGGACGTCCTCGGTCTGGACGACGTCGTCTTCGACCTCGAGGTGACGCCGGACCGCGGCTACGCCATGTCGATGCGCGGCATCGCGCGCGACCTGGCCGGCGTGCTCGGCGTGACCTGGCGCGACCCGGCCGACCTCCCGCTGCCCGGCTGGGCCGGCACCCCCGCCTGGGAGGTCACCGTCGCCGACCCCGACCGCTGCGACCGGTTCTCCATGCTCGCCGTCGAGGAGCTCGACCCGGCCGCACCCAGCCCGTGGCCGCTGCGCCGCCGGCTGGCCCAGTGCGGCATCCGCAGCATCTCGCTCGCCGTCGACGTCACCAACTACGTGATGCTCGAGCTCGGCCAGCCGATGCACGCCTTCGACCGGGCCACCGTCAACGGGCCGATCACCGTCCGCCGGGCGACGGCGGGGGAGCGGCTCACCACGCTGGACGGCGCCGACCGCGCGCTCACCGACGACGACCTGCTCATCACCGACGGCTCGGGCCCCATCGGGCTGGCCGGCGTCATGGGCGGCGCGTCGACCGAGATCGGCGACACCACCCGCGCCGTGCTGCTGGAGGCCGCGCACTGGGAGCCCAACGGCATCTCCCGCGGCGTGCGGCGGCACCGGCTGCCCAGCGAGGCGGGCAAGCGCTTCGAGCGCGGCACCGACCCCGAGGTCACCGTCGTGGCGCTCGCCCGCGCCGCGGCGCTGCTCGCCGAGCACGGTGGCGCGCGGGTGGTCGGGGCACCGGTCGACGTCGACACGCGGGCTCCGCGAGCGGCCATCGCGCTGGACGCCGGGCTCCCCGGCCGGATCGCCGGCGTGCCCTACACCCGCGACCAGGTGCTCGAGGTGCTGACCGTGGTCGGCGCCGAGGTGGCCGGCGACGGCGACGCGCTGCGGGTGACCCCGCCGTCCTGGCGCGGCGACCTGCAGGAGCCGGCCGACCTGGTCGAGGAGGTCGTCCGGTTCCGCGGCTTCGACGAGATCCCCTCGATCCTGCCCACCGCCCCGCCCGGCGGCGGGCTCACCGAGCGGCAGCGCCGCCGCCGCAGCATCGGCCGGGCGCTGGCCGAGGCCGGCTACGTCGAGGCCCCTGCCTTCCCGTTCACCGGGACCGCCCAGCTCGACGCGCTCGGGCTCCCCGCCGACGACGACCGGCGCCGGGTGATCACCGTGCGCAACCCGCTGTCGGAGGAGGCCCCGGCGCTGCGCACCACGCTGCTGCCGGGCCTGCTGGCCGCCCTGGCCCGCAACCTGTCCCGCGGGCTGCGCGACGTCGCCCTCTTCGAGCACGGCTCGGTGTTCCCCGCCGGGGAGGGCGTGCGCGCGCCGCTGCCCGGGGCCGACCGCCGTCCCGACGACGAGACGCTCGCGGCGCTGCTGGGCGCGGTGCCGGCACAGCCGTGGCACGTCGCGGTGGCGCTCACCGGGCACCGCGAGCCCCGCGGCTGGTGGGGCCCGGGCCGCCCGGCCGCCTGGGCCGACGCCGTGCAGGCCGCCCGCCTGGTGGCCGCGGCCGCCGGCGCCGAGCTCACCGTCGAGCAGGCCGAGCGGGCCCCCTGGCACCCCGGCCGGTGCGCCGCGCTGCTGGTCGGTGACCGGGTGGTCGGGTACGCCGGGGAGCTGCACCCCAAGGTGTGCGAGGTGCTGGGCCTCCCCGCCCGCACCGCCGTGATGGAGCTCGACGCCGACGCGCTGCCGGAGCCGGTGGTGCCGCAGGCGCGCTCGATCTCCACCTTCCCGCCCGTGCGCATGGACCTCGCGCTGCTCGTCCCCGAGGACCAGCCGGAGGACCGCGTGCGCCGGGCACTTCGCGGCGGGGCGGGTGAACTGCTGGAGGACCTCCGGCTGTTCGACGTCTACACCGGCAGTTCGGTGCCCGAGGGGCAGAAGTCGCTGGCCTACTCGCTCACCTTCCGGGCGCCGGACCGGACGCTGACCAGCGAGGAGGCCCGCGTGGCGTTCGACGCCGCCGTGGCCGCCGCGGTCACCGCCAACGGCGCGCAGCTCCGTGCCTGAGCTCGAGGGGGTCGCCCTCGTCACGGGCGCCTCGACCGGCATCGGCCGGCACCTGGTCGAGGGGCTGGCCCGGCGGGGGATGGCCGTGGCCGGCCTGGCCCGCGGCGAGGAGCGGCTGCGCGCGGCGATGGCCGAGGCCGCCGAGGCCACCGGGGGCCGGACGCTGGCCGTCGCGGCCGACGTCACCGACCAGGCGTCGGTCGAGGCCGCGGTGGGCGAGGTGCGCGAGCAGCTCGGCCCGGTCGAGCTGCTGGTGAACAACGCCGGGCTGGTCGACGACGCCGAGGTGCCGCTCTGGGAGGCCGACCCCGACCAGTGGTGGGACGTCGTCACCAGCCACCTGCGGGGCAGCTTCCTGCTCAGCCGCGCCGTCGTCCCGTGGATGCTGCTGCGCAACCGCGGGCGGGTGGTCAACCTCGCCAGCGGCATGGGCACCCGCGCCAACCCCGACTACTCCGCCTACTCGGTGGCCAAGACCGGGCTGATGCGGATCACCGAGTCGCTCGCGCTGTCGCTGGAGGGCTCCGACGTCCGGGCCTTCGACGTGGCGCCCGGCGTCGTCGATACCCCGATGACCCGCTCGATGCGCATGTGGCAGGGCTTCGGCGACTGGACCCCGCCGGAGGAGGTCGTCGGGATCGTCGCCGCGATCGCCGGGGGCGAGCTGGACCAGTGGTCCGGCCGGTTCGTGCGCGCGGGCAAGGACGACCTCGCGACGCTGCGCTCGACGACCCCGGAGGGCACTGCCCGGCAGCTGCGCCTGCGCCCCTACGGCGAGAGTGACCCGCTGGCCTGACCGCCGTTCTCGCCGGGGCGCCGGTCCGTTGACCGCGCCGTACCGGCGTCCCGCGTGGGCTCCGGTCACCGGGCTGGGGATCGGCCTGGCCCTCCTGCTGCCCTCGCTGCTCCTGCTGGTCGCCGCGCTGGCCTCCTGGACGGCCCGGCGGGACCAGCCGCGGCCGCTGCGGGGCCGACCCGGTCCTCGCGGAACTGTCGGTCGTCCGGGGCACAGTTCCCGCCCGTGAGACCGCAGCCCCGCAGCGACGCGGCGCGCAGTCGGCCGCGCGGTGCCGTCGCCGCGCTGTGCCTGGTGCAGTTCGTCGACGTGCTCGGCGTCACCGTGGTGGTCACCGCGCTGCCGCCCATGCTGTCCGACGTCGGCGGCGGCCCGGCCGACAGCACGCTCGTCGCCACGGGTTACGCGATGTTCTTCGGCGGCCTGCTGATGTTCGGCGCCCGCCTCGGTGACCGCCTGGGCCACCGGCGCACCATCCTGGCGAGCCTCGCCCTCTTCGGGCTCGGTTCGCTGCTGGCCGCCGTGGCGGGCTCCGTGCCCGTGCTGACCGCGGGCCGCTGCGTCCAGGGCGCAGCCGCCGCCGCGGCGGTCCCGTCCGCCCTGAAGATCCTGACGACCGTCGCCGGGGACGACCGGGCCCGGGCGCGCGCCGTGGCGGCCTGGAGCGCCGCCGGTGCCGCCGCGGGCGCGTCCGGCTTCGTCGTGGGCGGCGTCGTCTCGGCGGTGACCACGTGGCGGGTCATCTTCTGGTGCCTGCTCGTCATGGCAGCCGCCCAGGCCGCGGTCATCGCCGCTCTCGTGCCGCGCGACGCCCGCTCGGCGGGACGGGCACGGCTCAACGCGGGTGGATCGGCCCTGCTCACGGCAGCGGTCATGCTCCTCGTGGTGGGGACGACGCTGCTCGGCGAGGAGGGCCGCCGGGTCCCCGGAGCGCTGCTCGCCGTCGCAGCCGTCGCTGCCGGTGGCTGCTTCGCGGCGGTCGACCGCCGGGCGGCCGCCCCGCTCCTCCCGGTGCCGCTGCTGCGCAGGGCCCAGGTGCGGCGCGGGACCACCGGCTCCTTCGTCAACACGGCCACCACGAGCGGGGTCGCCACGCTCATCACCCTGTACCTGCAGTCCACGCTGGGTCGCACGCCGCTGGAGGCCGCGGCCACGCTGCTGCCGCTGAGCCTCGCCGTGATCGCGGGCTCCGCCGTGGCCGCCCGGCTGGTCGTGCGCCGGTCCCGGGAGCAGGTCACCGCAGCCGGTCTGGCGCTCATCGGCACGGGCATCGCCGCGCCGCTGCTCGCCCCGGCCGCGCCCCCCCTCGTCGGGTTCGGCATGGCGGTGGCCGGGGTCGGTCTCGGTCTGGCGGCGGTCGCGACGACGTCGCTCGGCACCGACGTCCCCGAGGGCGCCCGCGCCACCGCATCCGGGGTGATCAACACCAGCGCCCAGCTCGGCACCGCGATCGGGACCGCGCTCGTGCTGCTGGTGGCCGCCGCGACGACGGGGGTGCCCGGGCCCGAGACGGGGGCGCCGGTGGTGGCTTGGGCGGTGACGGCGGTGCTCGCCCTCGTCGCCGCTGCGGCGTTCGGGCGGCTGCCCCGCCCGGCCGCCCGGCCGGGTCAGGCGCCGATCCCCGACCGGACCGTGTAGAGCTCGGGGAAGAAGGTGAGGTCCAGCGCGCGCCGGAGGAAGTCCACGCCCGAACTCCCTCCGGTGCCGGTGGCGAAGCCGATCGTCCGCTGCACGGTGCGCAGGTGGCGGAACCGCCAGAGCTGCACCCCGTCCTCCAGGTCGACGAGGTCCTCGCACGTGGCGTACTCGGCCCAGTGGGCCTCGGTGTCGCCGTAGATCGCCCGGTACACCGGCAGCAGCGCCGGGTCCTCGACCCACGCCTGCCGGACGTCGCGGTGCAGCACGGCGTCCGGCACCGGGTGCCCCCGCCGGGCGAGGAACCGCAGGAAGGCGTCGTAGACCGTCGGTTCGTCCAGCAGCCCGGCGAGCAGCTCCCGTGCGGCCGGCTCGGCGGCGAAGACGGCGAGCATGCGCTCGTTCTTGTTGCCGAGGAGGAACTCGACGGCGCGGTACTGGTAGGACTGGAATCCCGAGGAGTTGCCCAGCACGCCCCGGAACTGGGCGTACTCGCTCGGCGTCAGGGTCGCCAGCACCGACCACTGCTCGGTGATGGTGCGCAGGATGTGCTTGACCCGCGCCAGCCCCTTGCGTGCGTGCTGCACGTCGTCGCGGTCGAAGTACGCGCGCACCGCCCGCAGCTCGTGCAGCGCCAGCTTGAGCCACAGCTCGGTGGTCTGGTGCTGGATGATGAACAGCGGTTCGTCGTGGTGGTCGCTGATCGGGTGCTGGACCGACAGCAGCGTCTCCAGCCCGAGGTAGCCGCCGTAGCTCATCCGGGAGCTGAAGTCCGTGTGCACGCCCTCCTCGAGCGGGCGGGTCCCGTCCTCCGTCGCCATGCCGCGGCTCCTCACCGGCTCCGGTCGCGCCGTCGCCAGTCCTACCGCACGACCGGCGCGCGTGGGCCGTCCGCTGCGCGTCCATGGGCGGCAACCCGGTATGAACGTTCATGCATGTCCATGTATGGTCATTCATCGTGAGCACAGCGCAGACGTGGACGGTCGGGGTCACCGGCGCCACCGGGTACGCGGGAGGAGAGGTGTGCCGGCTGCTGGCCGGGCACCCGAACCTCCGGCTGGCCGGGGTGCACGCCAACTCGAGCGCCGGCCGACGCCTGGGCGAGCTCCAGCCCCACCTGATGCCGTTCGCGGAGATGACCGTGCAGGCCAGCGACGCGGCGAGCCTGGCCGGTTACGACGTCGTCGTGCTGGCGCTGCCGCACGGGGAGTCCGCCGCCATCGCCGACCAGCTGCCCGCCGAGACGCTCGTCATCGACTGCGGCGCCGACCACCGGCTGAACGACCCGGCCGCCTGGGCCCGCTGGTACGGCGGGGTGCACGCCGGCACCTGGCCCTACGGCCTGCCCGAGCTGCCCGGCCAGCGGGAGCAGCTCGCCGGTGCCACGCGGATCGCCGTCCCCGGCTGCTACCCGACCTCGGTGACCCTCGCGATGGCCCCGGCGCTGGCCGCCGGCCTGGTCGAGCCCGACGTCGTGGTGGTCGCCGCCAGCGGCACCAGCGGCGCGGGGAAGTCGCCCAAGGCCCACCTGCTGGGCAGCGAGGTCATGGGTGCCGCGAGCGCCTACGGCGTCGGTGGGGTGCACCGGCACACCCCGGAGATGGTCCAGGGGCTGTCCCAGGCCGCCGGCGCGCCGGTGGGGGTGAGCTTCACCCCGACGCTCGTGCCGATGAGCCGGGGCATCCTCGCCACCTGTTCGGCGCCGCTGCGGCCGGGGGTCGACGCCGAGGCCGCCCGCGCCGCGTACGCGCAGGCGTACGCCGACGAGCCCTTCCTGCACCTGCTGCCCGAGGGCCAGTGGCCCACGACCGCGCAGGTGCTCGGCGCGAACACCGTCGCGGTGCAGCTCGCCGTCGACCCGGACGCGAACCGGCTCGTCGTCGTCGCCGCCGTCGACAACCTCACCAAGGGCACCGGGGGAGCGGCGGTCCAGTGCGCCAACATCGCCCTCGGCCTGCCCGAGACCACCGGCCTCCCCCTGGTTGGAGTAGCACCGTGAGCGTCACCGCCCCGAAGGGCTTCAGCGCCGCCGGCGTCGCGGCCGGGCTCAAGTCCTCCGGCGCCCCCGACGTCGCCGTCGTCCTCAACACCGGCCCGGACGACGCCGCGGCCGCCGTCTTCACCACCAACCGCTTCCCGGCCGCGCCGGTGCAGTGGAGCCGCCAGGTGCTCGCCGGCCAGCGGGCACGCGCGGTCGTCCTCAACTCGGGCGGCGCCAACGCCTGCACCGGGCCCGAGGGCTTCCAGGACACGCACGCCACCGCCGAGCACGCCGCCGCGGAGCTCGGGCTCGGGGCGATCGACGTGGTCGTCGCGAGCACCGGGCTCATCGGCGTCCGGCTGCCCATGGACAAGCTCACCGCCGGGGTGAGCGCCGCCGCCCAGGCGCTGTCCGAGGACGGCGGCCCCGACGCCGCCCGGGCGATCATGACCACCGACAGCGTGCCCAAGACGACCGCGCAGCAGCGCGACGGCTGGTCGGTCGGTGGCATGGCCAAGGGCGCCGGCATGCTCGCGCCCAGCCTCGCCACGATGCTCGTCGTCCTCACCACCGACGCCGCCGCCGACCCCGACGTGCTGCAGCGGGCGCTGAAGGCGGCGACCGCGGTCAGCGTCGAGCGGGTCGACTCCGACGGCTGCCTGTCGACCAACGACACCGTGGTGGTGCTCGCCAACGGCGCGTCCGGCGTCACGCCGACCGAGGAGGAGCTCACCGCGGCGCTGAGCGCGGCGGCGACGGACCTGGCCATGCAACTGCTCGCCGACGCCGAGGGCTCGACCAAGGACATCGCCATCACCGTCCGCAACGCCGCCAGCGTCGAGGACGCCCTCACCGCCGGCCGGGCCTGCGCCCGCAACAACCTGCTCAAGACGGCGCTCTTCGGCAACGACCCCAACTGGGGCCGGGTGCTCGCCGCGATCGGCACCACCGACGCCGCCTTCGAGGCCGACCGGGTGGACGTGACCATCAACGGCGTCACCGTCTGCCGGGGCGGCTCGATCGGCGACCCCCGCGAGGGTGTCGACCTCACCGGCCGGCAGATCACCATCGACGTCGACCTGGCTGCCGGCGCCGAGCAGGCCACGATCTGGACCAACGACCTGTCCATCGCCTACGTGCACGAGAACTCGGCGTACTCCACATGAGCCAGCAGGACCCCACCCCGCCCGACGTCCGCATCGACGAGCCGGCGCCGCCGCCCAAGCTGCCCCGCCGGGTCGGCACCAGCCGGGTCATGCGCCGGCACGACCCCGAGGGCGACGCCGCCAAGGTCGCCGTCCTCACCGGCGCGCTGCCCTGGCTCAAGGAGTTCCACGGCAAGGTCGTCGTCGTCAAGTACGGCGGGCACGCCATGGTCGACGACGAGTGCCGGCGCGCGTTCGCCGACGACATGGTGTTCCTGCGGACCTGCGGCATCCTGCCCGTCGTCGTGCACGGCGGCGGCCCGCAGATCACCGAGATGCTCGGCCGGCTCGGCATCGCGAGCGAGTTCCGCGGCGGGCTGCGGGTGACCACGCCGGAGACGATCGACGTCGTCCGCATGGTGCTCACCGGCCAGGTCGGCCCCGACATCGTCGGGCTGATCAACCAGCACGGCCCCATGGCCGTGCACCTCTCCGGTGAGGACGGCGGCCTGCTGACCGCCCGGCGGACGACGGCGGTCGTGGACGGCGAGCCGGTCGACATCGGCCTGGTCGGCGACATCGCCGCCGTCGACCCCACCCCGGTCACCGCGCTGCTCGAGGCCGGGCACATCCCGGTCGTGGCGAGCGTGGCCCCGGACGCCGACGGCGTCGTGCACAACGTCAACGCCGACACCGCCGCCGCCGCGCTGGCCGCTGCGCTCGGCGCGGTGAAGCTGGTCGTGCTGACCGACGTGGAGGGCCTCTACGCCGACTGGCCCGACCGCGGCTCGCTGGTGCAGCAGATCGACGCCCGCGAGCTCGCCGAGATCCTGCCGTCGCTCGACGCCGGGATGATCCCGAAGATGGCCGCCTGCCTGCGGGCGGTCGAGGGCGGGGTGAAGCGGGCGACCGTCGTCGACGGCCGCACCCCGCACGCCCTGCTGCTGGAGACGTTCACCACCGAGGGCACCGGGACGATGGTCGTCCCGGCCCTGCCGACCGCGAGGGAGGGGTCAGCATGACGCACACGGAGGAGCTGGCCCGCCGCTGGTCGGCCGTGATGATGAACAACTACAAGGCCCCGCCGGTGGCGCTGGACTCCGGGTCCGGGGCGACGGTCACCGACGTCGACGGGCGGGAGTACACCGACCTGCTCGGCGGCATCGCGACCACCATCCTCGGCCACGCGCACCCCCGGGTGGTCGAGGCGATCACCACCCAGGCGGCGAAGCTCGGGCACGTCTCCAACCTGGCCATGCACGAGCCGGGCGTCCTGCTCGCCGAGCGGCTGCTGGAGCTGGCCGGGCGGCCCGGGCGGGTCTTCTTCTGCAACTCCGGCGCCGAGGCCAACGAGGCGGCGTTCAAGGTCAGCCGGCTGACCGGCCGCACCGGGGTGGTCACCGCCGAGGGCGCCTTCCACGGCCGGACGATGGGCGCGCTGGCGCTCACCGGCCAGCCGTCGAAGGCCGCGGCGTTCGCGCCCCTGCCCGGCGGGGTCTCCTACGTCCCGTACGGCGACCCCGGTGCCCTCCGCGCGGCGGTGTCGGCGGAGACGGCGATGGTGCTGCTCGAGCCGATGCTGGGGGAGGGCGGCGTGCTGCCCGCGCCGCCCGGCTACCTCCCGGCCGCGGCCGCCGCCGCGGCCGACGCCGGCGCGCTGTTCGCCGTCGACGAGGTGCAGACGGGCATCGGCCGCACCGGCTCGTGGTTCGCCCACCAGGCCGAGGGGTTGCACCCCGACGTCATCACCCTGGCCAAGGCGCTCGGCGGCGGGCTGCCGATCGGCGCGATGCTCGCCTTCGGCGACGCCGCGGAGCTGCTCACCGCCGGCTCGCACGGCTCCACCTTCGGCGGCAACCCGATCGCCGCGGCGGCCGCGCTCGCCGTGCTCGACACCATCCGCGACGAGGGCCTGCTGGAGCGCGCCAAGGAGCTCGAGCACCGGTTCACCGCCGGCATCGAGGCGCTCGGCCACGCCGGCATCAGCGGCGTCCGGGGGAGGGGCGCGCTGCTGGGCGTCGTCCTCACCGCCGACGCCGCCCCCGCGCTGGAGGCGCAGCTGCGCGCGGCCGGCTTCCTCACCAACGCGGTCGCCCCCGGCGTGCTCCGGCTCGCCCCGCCGCTGGTCCTCACCGACGCGCAGGTCGACGCCTTCGTCGCCGCCCTGCCCGCCGCTCTCGACACCGCTCTCCAGGAGACCCCCCAGTGACCCGGCACTTCCTCAAGGACGACGACCTCACCCCGGCCGAGCAGGCCGAGGTGCTCGCCCTCGCCGCCTCGCTCAAGGCCTCCCGGCACACCGACCAGGCGCCCACCCCGCTGCGCGCCGCCAACGGGGTGCCGCGGGCGGTCGCCGTGCTGTTCGACAAGCCCTCCACCCGCACCCGGGTGTCGTTCTCCGTGGGGGTCGCCGAGCTCGGCGGGTACCCGCTGGTCATCGACGCCGGCAGCAGCCAGCTGGGCCGCGGGGAGCCGATCGAGGACACCACCCGCGTGCTCGACCGGCAAACCGCCGCGATCGTGTGGCGCACCTTCGGCCAGGACCGCATCGAGGCGATGGCCGCCGTCAGCCGGGTGCCGGTGGTCAACGCGCTCACCGACACCTACCACCCGTGCCAGATCCTGGCCGATCTGCAGACGGTCATCGAGCGCAAGGGCTCGCTGGCCGGCCGGTCGATGACCTACCTCGGCGACGGCGCCAACAACATGGCGCACTCCTACCTGCTCGGGGGTGCGACGGCGGGCATGCACGTGCGGATCGGCTCGCCCGAGGCGTTCCGGCCCGACCCCGAGGTGCTGGAGCGGGCCGCGCGGATCGCAGCGGACACCGGCGGCTCGGTCGCCTGGACCGCCGACGCCGCGGCCGCCGCCGAGGGCGCCGACGTCCTGGTCACCGACACCTGGGTGTCGATGGGCCAGGAGGACGAGTACGACACCCGGATCGCGCCGTTCCTGCCCTACGCGGTGGACGACGCCGCCCTCGCCCGCGCCGCCGACGACGCCGTCGTCCTGCACTGCCTGCCGGCCTACCGCGGCAAGGAGATCGCCGCCGAGGTGATCGACGGGCCGCAGAGCGCGGTCTGGGACGAGGCGGAGAACCGGCTGCACGCGCAGAAGGCTCTCCTCGTCTGGCTCCTGGAGAAGAGCGCGTGACCGTCGCCGACCCGGCTCGCCGCCGCTCCGCAGGGCTCCGTCGACCCCGGGAGCGCGCATGACCGCTGCCCTCAACCGCTCGGCCCGCCAGGCCCGCATCCGCGAGCTCATCGAGGCCCGGTCGATCACCTCGCAGACCCAGCTGGCGGTGCTGCTGGCCGAGTCGGGCATCGAGGTCACCCAGGCGACCCTCTCGCGGGACCTGGAGGAGCTCGGTGCGGTGAAGCTGCGCGGCTCCGACGGCGCGCCGGCCTCCTACGTGCTGCCGCCGGAGAACGCGCCGCTGCGCCCGGCCCAGGCCGCGCCCGCCCGGCTCACCCGCCTGCTGGCCGACCTGCTCACCGCAGCCGAGGGCAGCGCCAACCTGGCCGTGCTCCGCACCCCGCCCGGGGCCGCCCAGTTCCTCGCCTCGGCGCTGGACAAGGTCGGCCTCCCCGACGTGCTGGGCACGATCGCGGGCGACGACACTCTCCTGGTGGTGTCCCGCGAACCCGACGGCGGCCCCGCGCTCGCGGAACGGCTGCGGGCCCTGGCCGCCCGGACCCCTGCGGTCTACCCCGAGCTGCACAGCGACCTGGCCGACGACGCCCCCGACCCCTCCGGAGGAACCACCC
>NZ_SSXA01000064.1 GCF_021698975.1 Blastococcus sp. KM273128
CACACCCTCGACGCAGACGGGGTGCTCACCGTCACCACCCCCACCGGGGTCACCCGCACCACCCGACCACCGGGCTACCGCGTCCTCACCACACCACCGCAACCACCACCGCAACCCGCAGACCCGCCGGACCCGGACGACGACCCGCCACCGTTCTGACGGCGCGGCCGGTCAGCCCGCCACGGTCCCGACCCGCAGGCCCACCACCGGTCTGCGGGCCGGGAGCGCTGCTCGTGGTCCCGGCAGGCGAAGGCGGAGAACCGCTGACGGGACGCGCATGAGCGGCCCCCGCCGGGTAGGGGTCGGGCATGACCACCACCACCGCGGAGAAGTCCGGCAGCTACCGCCTCGGCGACCGGGAGGTGCACCGCATCGGCTACGGCGCCATGCAGCTGGCCGGTCCCCACGTGATGGGCCCGCCGGCCGACCGCGACGCCGCGATCGCCGTGCTCCGCCGCGCCGTCGAGCTCGGCGTCGACCACATCGACACCAGCGACTACTACGGCCCCACCGTCGTCAACGAGCTCATCCGCGAAGCCCTGCACCCCTACCCCGACGACCTGGTCATCGTCACCAAGGTCGGTGCCCGGCGCGACGCCGACGGCGGCTGGCCCGAGGCCCTCGACCCCGACGACCTGCGCCGGGCGGTGCAGGAGAACATCGACCACCTCGGGGTCGACGCGCTGGACGTGGTGAACCTGCGCATGCCCGGCTTCGCCGAGCCGGTGGAGCGCTCGCTCGCCGAGCCCTTCGAGGCGCTCGCGGCCATGCAGCAGGAGGGGCTGGTGCGCCACCTCGGCGTCAGCAACGTGACGACGCAGATGCTCGCCGAGGCGCGGTCGATCGCCCCGGTGGTGTGCGTGCAGAACCACTACAACCTGGTGCACCGGCACGACGACCCGATGATCGACGCCCTCGCCCGCGACGGCATCGCCTACACACCGTTCTTCCCCCTCGGCGGCTTCTCCCCGCTCCAGTCGGCGGCCCTGGAGACCGTCGCCCGGCGCCTGGAGACGACGCCGATGCAGGTGGCGCTCACCTGGCTGCTGGCCCGCTCCCCCAACCTGCTGCTCATCCCCGGCACCTCCTCGGTCGCCCACCTCGAGGAGAACCTCCAGGCCTCGGCGCGGGTCCTCGGCCCGGAGGAGCTGGCCGAGCTCGACCGCATCGGCGGCACCGGCGAGCCCGACCCCGCCGGCTGACCCGGTCGCTCAGGACTGCGGGGCCGGCCCGAGCACCCGGTCGAGGTGCTCGTTGCCGAGCATCCCACCGGGATCCAGCCGGTCCCGCAGCCCGAGGAACGCGTCGAACCGGGGGTAGCGCCCGCGCAGGGCCGCCGCGTCCAGGCCGTGCAGCTTGCCCCAGTGCGGCCGGCCGCCCACCTGCCCGGCGATCCGCTCCAGCGCCGCGAACCAGGCCCCCGGCTCCGCTCCGGCCGGGATGTGCGCGGCGACGTAGGCGGTGTCCCGGCCCGACGCCGTCGACAGGGGGACGTCGTCGGCCGCGGCGAGCCGCACCTCCACGGGGAACGCCGCGCGCCAGTCGGCCACCTCGTGCACCCGGCGCAGCTCGGCCAGGACCGCCGGGGCCTCGGCACGGGGGACGGCGTACTCCATCTCCAGGAAGCGCACCCGCCGCCGGCTGACGAAGACGCGGTGCGAGTGGTCGGTGAACGTGCGCGGGGCCAGGGCCTTCGCCGAGAACCGCGCCAGCCCGGGCACCAGCGCCGGCACCCGGCGGCCGGCAGCGACCACCCCGGCGAAGGCGGCGTTGGCCAGCACCTCGTCGTCCCACACCGCACGCCAGCGCGGCAACGGGGCGAGCCCGTCGGCCAGCGGGACGCGCGTGTTGCGCTTCACCAGCGTCGCGTCGGTGTGCGGGAACCAGTAGAACTCGACGTGGTCGGTGGAGGTCATCAGCTCCTCGAAGCCCTCCAGCGCCGCGGTGAGGGTGCCCGGCCCCTCGGCGGCGCGGAGCGCGAACGCGGGCTCGGCCTGCAGCGTCACCGCCGTCACCACCCCCAGCGCCCCCAGTCCCACCCGCGCGGCGGCGAAGACCTCCGGATGCCGCTCCGCGTCGCAGACCAGCACCTCCCCGGAGGGCAGCACCAGCTCGATCCCGCGCACCTGCGTGGCCAGCCCGCCGAACCGCGCCCCGGTGCCGTGCGTGCCGGTCGCCAGCGCCCCGGCCACGGTCTGCCGGTCGATGTCGCCCAGGTTGGTCAGCGCCCACCCTCGGCGCAGCAGCTCGGCACCCAGCCGGTGCAGCGTCGTGCCCGCGCCCACGGTGACCAGCCCGTCGTCGGTGAGGGACCGGATCCCGGCGAGCCGGTCGCACACCAGCTGGACGTCATCGGGCCGCCCGATCCCCGAGAACGAGTGCCCGCTGCCGATCGGCCGCACCCGGCGCCCGGCCGCTGCCGCCGCGGTCAGCACGTGGGCGACCTCGTCCGCCGACCCCGGGTGCACCGCCGTCGCCTCGGCGCGCTGGTTGCCCGCCCAGTTGCGCCAGCGCGTGGGGCCCGCGGTCCGGTCCAGCAGCTCGGTCACCCGCCCTCCCTCCGTCGAGCGGGCACTCTGGCGGTTGCGCCTTCGCTGGTCAACCGCTCGCGGGCTCTTGCCCGCCCGGCTCCGCACCGGGCACGCTGCGCCCTGATGAGGCCGCAACCCGCTGCCCGGGAGCACGCTGAGCTCGAGGCCGCCACCGCGGCGCTCGACGCGCCGTTCGCCGTGGTGGACCTGGCCGCGCTCGACGCCAACGCGGCCGACCTGGTCTCCCGGGCCGGCGGCCGCCCGGTCCGGGTGGCCAGCAAGTCGGTCCGGTGCCGCGGGGTGCTGCGCCGGGTGCTCGCCCGGCCCGGCTTCTCCGGCGTGCTCGCCTACTCCCTGCGCGAGGCGCTCTGGCTGGCCGGCGGGGACGACGCCGTCAGCACCGACGTCGTCGTCGGCTACCCGTCGGTCGACGCCGGTGCGCTGCGGGCGCTCGCCGCCGACGAGCAGGCGGTGGAACGGGTGACGCTGATGGTGGACTCGGTCGAGCACCTCGACCTGGTCGACGCCGTGGTCCCGCCCGGCACGCGGCCGCCGCTGCGGGTGTGCCTCGACGTCGACGCCTCCCTGCGCGCCGCCGGCGGGCGGGTGCACGTCGGGGTCCGGCGGTCGCCGGTGCACACCCCGGGCGAGGCCGCCGCCCTGGCCCGCGCTCTGGTGGACCGTCCCGGCGTCGAGCTGGTGGGCCTCATGGCCTACGAGGCGCAGATCGCCGGGCTGCAGGACGCCCCCGCGCGCCGCCCGTTCCGGGGGCTGGCGGTGCGCGGGCTGCAGGCCGTCTCCGCCCGTGAGCTCGCCCACCGGCGGGCCGAGGTGGTGGCGGCCGTCTCCGCAGTGGCGCCGCTGCGGTTCGTCAACGGCGGGGGGACCGGCAGCCTGGAGCGGACCGCGGCCGAGCCGGCGGTCACCGAGGTGGCAGCCGGCTCGGGCCTCTACTCCCCCACCCTCTTCGACGGGTACCGGGCCTTCGCCGGGCGCCCGGCCGCCTTCTTCGCCGTCCCGGTCACCCGCGTGCCGGCACCCGGCGTCGTCACCGTGGCCGGTGGTGGGTGGACCGCCTCGGGGCCGCCGGGGGCCGACCGGCTGCCGCTGCCCACCTTCCCCGCCGGGCTGCGGTGGCTGGCGGGCGAGGGTGTCGGCGAGGTGCAGACGCCGCTGCGCGGACCGGGCACCGCGGGTCTGCGCTCCGGCGACCGGGTGTGGTTCCGCCACGCCAAGGCCGGGGAGCTGTGCGAGCACGTCGAGGTGCTGCACGCGGTGGCGGGCGGCGCCGTCGTCGACGTACTGCCCACCTACCGCGGCGAGGGCCGGGCCTTCGGCTGATCAGCGGGCGCGGGCCACCCGCGCCTCGTCGAACACCGGCTCGGCGGACTCGTACACCCGGCCGTCGGAGCCGAAGACCAGGAAGCGGTCGAAGGAGCGGGCGAACCAGCGGTCGTGGGTCACCGCGAGCACCGTCCCCTCGAAGGCCGCCAGCGCCTCCTCCAGCGCCTCCGCGGAGAGCACGTCGAGGTTGTCCGTCGGCTCGTCCAGCAGCAGCAGCGTGGCCCCGGACAGCTCCAGCGCGAGGATCTGGAACCGGGCCTGCTGCCCACCGGACATGGTGCGGAACGGCCGGTCGGCGGTCTCGGTGAGCCCGTACCGGCGCAGCACCGCCATCGCCCGCCCGCGGTCGACGCCGGGCCGGCCCGGCTCCCCGTGCCAGAGCAGGTCGACCGGGGTCCGGTCCTGCCACTCCGGGTGCGCGTGGGTCTGCGCGAACAGCCCCGGGACGACGCGCGCCCCCAGCCGCCACGCCCCGGTGTGCGCGACGTCCTGACCGCCGAGCAGCCGCAGGAAGTGCGACTTCCCCGCCCCGTTGGCGCCCAGCACGCCGACGCGGTCGCCGTACCAGACCTCGAGGTCGAACGGCTGCATCAACCCGGTGAGCTCCAGCTGCTCGGCGATCACCGCGCGGACGCCGGTGCGCCCACCGCGCAGCCGCATCGCCACCTTCTGCTCCGGCGGCCGGTCCGGCGGGGGCCCGGCGGCTTCGAACTTGGCCAGCCGCGTCTGCATCGCGCGGTACCGCGAGGCCATGTCCGGCGAGTTGGCCGCCTGCTGCTGCAGGGTGCGGACCAGCTCGACCAGCCGCTCGTGCTCCTCGTCCCAGCGCCGGCGCAGCTCGGCCAGCCGCTCGTGCCGGGCCGTGCGCGCCTCGGGGTAGGAGGCGAACCCGCCGCCGTGCACCCACGCCGTCCCGCCCTCGACGGTGACCACGCGGTCGGCGACCCGCGCCAGTAGCTCGCGGTCGTGGCTGACGAACAGCACCGTCTTCCGCGTCTCCAGCAGTCGCTGCTCCAGCCAGCGCTTGCCCGGCACGTCGAGGTAGTTGTCCGGCTCGTCGAGCAGCAGCACCTGGTCCGGGCCGCGCAGCAGCGCCTCCAGCGCCAGCCGCTTCTGCTCGCCGCCGGAGAGCGTGGACAGCTCGCGGTACTTGCAGCGTTCGTAGGGCACGCCCAGCGCTGCGACGGTGACCGTGTCCCACGTGACCTCGGCGTCGTACCCGCCGGCGTCGCCCCACTGCGCCAGCGCGTCGGCGTAGGCCATCTGCGCGCGCTCGTCGTCGCTCTCCATCAGCGTCAGCTCCGCGGCCTCCACCGCGTCCCACGCGGCGCGCACCGCCGGCGGCGAGAGGTCGACGAGGAACCGCTGGACGGTCGTGTCGTCCCGCACCGCACCGATGAACTGCCGCATGACCCCGAGGCCGCCGGTGCGGGCCACCGAGCCCGCCTCGGGCACCAGGTCGCCGGCGATGATCCGCAGCAGGGTCGTCTTGCCCGCGCCGTTCTCACCCACCAGCGCCGCGCGCGCCCCCTCGCCGACGCGGAAGGAGACGTCGTCCAGCAGCACCCGCCCGTCGGAGAGGCTGTGCCGGACACCGGTCACGTCGACGTAGCCCACGGGGTCATCCTGCCCGGACGGGCAACCGCTTTCCGGCGGTGCTCAGCCGATGCACCGGTCCAGCCGGTAGCGCGCCAGCCGCTCGACCAGCTCCGGCAGCGCCCCGACCGGCGAGCCGCCCAGGTCCCGCCGGCAGTCCCGGACCACCCGGACGACGGCCCGGTGCGCGATCCGGCCGGAGTACTCCCCGCTCAGCCGGACGACGGCCGCGCTGACGGCGTCGTCCCCGTGCGCGCCGGTGGCCCCGCGGTCGTGCAGGAGACCGGCCGGCGCTGCCGCCGGGCCGGTCGGGTCGTCGGGGGCTGGGCCGGAGGGGCTCGGCGGGACGACCAGGGTCATCGGCGGTCCTCGGATCCGGAGGGTGACCGGGCCGGAGCGGCCTCGGCGTCCCACACGCTGCCGGGGCGCCGCCGGGGCCGCCAGGGCCCAAAGGCCTGACCGGGTTCAGCCCAGCGCGATGGAGAGCACCGTGGCACCCGCCGCCAGCAGCATCGCCAGCACCACGACCGCGGCGACCAGCCGCCGCCGGCGCTCGGAATCCGGCCCGCCGGCCCCACCCATGCCCATCACGGGGGCCGACGCTACCGCCCGGAGGCGGCCCGGCCCCGCGGCGACGACGGGATCAGCCGGCCGGACGCCGGCCCAAGAGCAGCGTGTCCAGCGCGGTGCCCTGAGCCGTGGCCCGGCGGACCTGCTCCAGCCGGTCCACGTCCAGGAGCCGGGCGACCGGCGCCAGTCGGTCCACGCTGTGCAGGATCGCCGGCTCCTGCGGGCCGCCCACGCCGGCCGTCAGGTTGGCCACGTCGTGCCCGAGCACCAGCAGCCGCCCGCCGGGCCGCAGCCACCCGACCGCCCGGGTGAGCAGCGCCGTCGTCTGCTCGCCGGGCAGGTGGAGGTAGGCGACGAGGACCAGGTCGAGCGACCCCTCCGCCGCCGACCAGGTCAGGACGTCGGCGGTCACCCAGCCGACCCGGTCGGCGCCCGGGCGGGCGCGGCCGCGGTCGAGCCCCGCGGCGGAGAAGTCGACCGCGGTCACCGCCCACCCGCGGGCGGCCAGCCACAGCGCGTGCCGGCCCTCCCCCGCGGCGAGGTCGACGGCGGTGCCCGGCGGGACGTCGGCGAGCAGCTCCGCCACCAGCCCGTTCGGCCCCGGTGACCACTGCGCCTGCTCGGCGTACCGCCGGTCCCAGTCCTCCGCCCGCACCTTGGCAGTCTGGCAGCCGGATCGCCCCGGACGGTCGTCCCCGTCTGCCACCCTGCGAGCGTGACGACGCTGCACGACGTGGCCCTCATGCGGCTGGTGGCCCAGCGGCTGGCCGGGCCCCCGGCCGAGGACGCCACCGCCGCGGTGCACCGGCTGCTCGCGGTGCAGGGCCAGGACTTCCCGGGCGCGGTGACCTCGCTGGCCCTGCGCACCCGCGCCCGCGACCGAGCCGCCGTGCTGCACTCCCTCGACACCGGCGCCGTCGTCCGCTCCTGGCCGATGCGGGGGACGCTGCACCTGCTGCCCGCCGGCGACCTGCCCTGGCTGCTCGAGCTGCTCGGGCCGCGCGCGCTGGCCGGGCTGGCCGGGCGCCGCGCCGCCCTCGGGCTGACCGACGCCGACGCCGAGCACGCCCGCGACCTCGCCGTCGCCGCGCTCACGGGCGGCCGCCGGCTCTCCCGCCGCACGCTGCTGGCGGCGATCGACGAGGGCGGGGTGGCGACCACCGGCCAGCGCGGCTACCACCTGCTGTGGTTCCTCGCCCAGACCGGCACGCTCTGCCTCGGGCCGACGGAGGAGGGCGAGCAGCTGTTCGTGCTGCTCGACGAGTGGGTCCGCGCGCCGCGCCGGTTCACCCGGGAGGAGGCGCTCGCCGAGCTGGTGCTGCGGTACTTCCTCGGCCACGGCCCGGCCACGGTGCACGACCTGGTCCGCTGGGCGGGGACGACGGTGCGCGACGTCCGCGCCGGGCTCGACGCCGTCCGCGACCGGCTGGCGCGCATCGAGGTCGAGGGCACCGAGCACTACCTCGATGCGGAGACCCCCGACCGCTGCGCGGCGCACCGGGAGGCCGCCCGGGCGCCGCTGCTGCTGCCCGGGTTCGACGAGTTCGTGCTGGGCTACGCCGACCGCGGCGCCGTCCTGGACCCGGCGCACGCCGAGCGGATCGTGCCCGGGCGCAACGGCGTCTTCCGCCCGACCGTGGTCGTCGACGGCCGGATCAGCGGCACGTGGCGCGCGGCCGGCCGGGGCGCCGCACGCACCGTCGAGGCCGAGCCGTTCCCCGGGTGCGACGCAGCCGTCGCCGACGTCGTCCCCCGGCTGGCGGCCGCGCTGCCGTGAGCGCCCAGGCTGTCAGCGGCGCTCGACCAGGAACACGGGGATGCGCCGGTCGGTCTTCTGCTGGTACTCGGCGTACGGCGGGTAGGCGGCCACCGCGCGCTCCCACCACTCGTCGCGCTCGGCACCGGAGATCTCCCGCGCCACGCCGTCCCACGGCTCCGGGCCGTCCTGCACGGTGACCTGGTCGGGGTGCGCCCGCAGGTTCGCCACCCACGCCGGGTCCGTCGGCGCCCCGCCCTGCGAGCCCACCATCGCGTACGCGCCGTCGTGCTCGACCCGCATGAGCGGCTGCTTGCGCACCTTGCCGGTCTTCGCCCCGCGCGTGCTGAAGATGACCACGGGCAGCCCCGTGTCCAGGAGCGTGTTCGCCTCGCGGCCACCGGTCGCCTCGTAGCGCTCGACCTGGTCGCGCACCCACTGCTGCGTGCTCGGTTCGTACTCGCCCTCCAGCGGCATGGCCCGAATCTAGGGCCGGCGCGGCGGTGCTGCGCGGCGACCGGGCGCGTGGTCCGAGTCGCGGCAACCCGGGCCCGGTGGCAGCGTGCACCCGGCCGGACAGCGGGAGGAGCAGCACGGGATGCGGTACAGCGAAGGGGCCGACCTCGACACGTCGGGCGTCCGGGACCTCCGGGGTGGTGGCGGTCTCGGCGGCGGCCGCGGGCTCGCCGTCGGCGGCGGGGGGCTGGGGGTGGTCGGCATCGTCGTGCTGGTCCTCTTCCAGCTGCTGGGCGGCGGTGGCACCGGCACCGGCGATCCGGTGGGCAGCCTCTCCGGGCTGGCACCGGGCCAGACCGCCGACAACGGCCGGCTGGAGCAGCAGTGCCGCACCGGGGCGGACGCGAACGACTCGGTCGAGTGCGCCGTGGTCGCCGACATCGAGTCGATCCAGGACTACTGGACCGGGGTGCTCGGCGCCGACTACCGCCCCACCCAGACCGTCTTCTTCTCCGGCTCGGTGCAGACCAGCTGCGGCGGCGCGACCAGCGGGTCGGGGCCGTTCTACTGCCCGGCCGACGAGCTGGTGTACATCGACCTCAGTTTCTTCGACCAGCTGCAGCAGCAGTTCGGCGCCCGGGGCGGCCTGTTCGTCAACGCCTACGTCATCGCCCACGAGTACGCCCACCACGTGCAGAACCTGCTGGGCATCAACCGCCAGGTGACGCCCGGCGAGTCGGGCCCCACCAGCGGCACCGTGCGCCTGGAGCTGCAGGCCGACTGCTTCGCCGGCGCCTGGGCGAACCACGCCGAGACGGTGCCCGACGAGTCGGGGCAGCCGCTGATCGCCGAGATCACCGACGACGACATCGCGCGGGCGCTGGACGCCGCCGGGCGCATCGGCGACGACTTCATCCAGGAGAACCTGGGCAGCGGGACGGTGGACCAGGACGCGTTCACCCACGGCACCTCCGAGCAGCGCCGGCGCTGGTTCCTCACCGGGTACGAGACCGGCGACCCGGGCCGCTGCGACACCTTCGCGACCGACGACCTGGGCCAGTGATGGCCGACCACCTCCGCGTGACGCGGGACGGGCACGTCGCCGTCCTCACCATCGACCGGCCGGCGAAGCGCAACGCCATGACCGTGGGCATGTGGGCGTCCCTGCCGGACGTCCTGGCCCCGCTCGCCGCCGACCCCGGCGTCCGGGTCCTGCTGGTCACCGGGGCCGGGCCCAGCTTCTGCGCCGGCGCCGACATCTCCGACCTCCTCGGCGGGTCGGACCCGGGCGACCCGATGGCCGACGTGCGGCGCCACAACCTCGCCGCGCAGGCGGCGCTGCGCGGCTTCCCCAAGCCCACGGTCGCGGTGGTCCGGGGCCACTGCATCGGCGGCGGGGTCGAGCTCGCGACCTGCTGCGACCTGCGGTTCGCGGATCCGACGGCGGTCTTCGGCGTCACCCCGGCCAAGGTGGGGATCGTCTACACGCCGGCCTCCACCCGGGCGCTGGTGGACCTGGTGGGGCCGGCGACCACGAAGTACCTGCTCTACAGCGGGGAGCTGGTCGACGCGGCGACCGCGCTGCGCACCGGCCTGGTCGACCGGCTCGTCGACGCCGGGGACCTCGACGCCGAGGCGCACCGCTTCGCCGCGGTGCTGGCCGCCCGCTCGGGGCTCACCCAGCGCTCGACCAAGGAGGTCGTCGCCGCGCTCGCCGACGGCGGGGACGGCGAGGCGCTCGCCGCCGCCCGGTACCGGGAGACGATCGCCGCCGGGGAGCTGGCCGAGGGCGTCGCCGCCTTCGCGGAGCGCCGCGCGCCGCGCTTCCCCTGGTCGGGCTGACATCCGGCGTTTCGGCCACGCCCGGGCGCGGGTACCGGACCCGCTGCGCGGAACGGAGGGTCTCGCGAGCGGCAGAGGCCGGTGCAGCGCTGCACCGGCCCGTACCACCGCCCCTCCGACCGCGCCCCGGGACGCACGGATGCGCCGGGGCACGCACCAGCTCCAGCGCCCGAACCCACGAGGCGCCGACCCCTCGCCGTCCCGGTACGTCCGGCCGCGGTCCCGCACCGTCCGGATGTGTGCCGGAACGACGCCGGGGTAGCGCTCCCACCGACCACGAAGCATGCCGAGGAGGACCGATGACTCACTCCATCGATGCCCCGTTCCCGCCGCCGGTTCCGGCCACGACGGGCGCCAGCACCCCCCCGACCGACAGCACGTCCACCAAGGACGCCGCCAAGGGCGAGGCCCAGCAGACCAAGGACGTCGCCAAGGGCGAGGCCCAGCAGACCAAGGACGTCGCCAGGGACGAGGCCCGCAACGTCGGCCAGACGGCCGCGCAGGCCGGCAGCCAGGTCGCCTCGACCGCCGCCGACCAGGCCAAGCACGTCGCCGGGGAGACCCAGCGGCAGGCCAAGGACCTCCTCGACCAGGGCCGCAGCCAGCTCAAGGAGCAGACGGTCGCCCAGCAGCAGAAGGCCGCGACGGGGCTGTCGTCCCTCGCGCAGGAGCTGCGCGGTCTGGCCGACGGCACCAGCGACGGCGCCCCCGGCCCCGCGCGTGACCTGCTCCACCAGGCCTCCGGTCTGGTCGAGGGCTTCGCCGACAAGCTGCAGAACCGCGAGCCGGCCCAGCTGCTCGACGAGGTGCGCACCTTCGCCCGCCGCAAGCCGGGCCTGTTCCTGCTCGGCGCCGCCGCGGCCGGCGTCCTCGCCGGCCGGCTGACCAGCGGCGCGCGGGCGGTGCACAGCGACTCCGGGTCGGGCCAGGACCACGGGCAGCACCACCGCAGCACGCCCACCAACTACGTCGACCCCGCGCCGACGTACTCGGGCTACTCCACCGCGACGACGGGTGCGGGTACCGGCACCGGGGCGCCGCTGCCCCCGCCGCCGTACGGCACGGTGCCGCCGGCCGGCAGCATGGTGCCGCCGACCACCCCCTCGGGCTGGGACGACCCCGCCCGCCGGCCGGGTGAGGTGCGCTGATGAGCTCCCCCTACTCCGGTGCCACCCCCGCGGGTTCGCAGGGCTACGCGGAGCCGACGGCGCAGAACTACGCGGCGGACTACTCCGAGGGCCAGCAGTACAGCGGGAACATGGGCACCCCCACCACCGAGTCCGGTCACCCCGACGTCGAGGGCGTCTCGGTCGGCGCGCTCATCGGCGAGGTCACCAAGGACCTCTCCACGCTGATGCGCCAGGAGCTCGAGCTGGCCAAGGCCGAGCTCAAGACCGAGGCCAAGAAGGCCGGCCAGGGAGCCGGGATGTTCGGCGCCGCCGGGTTCGCCGGCTACATGGTCGCGCTGTTCCTCTCCCTCGCGCTGATGTGGGCGCTGGCCAGCGCCATCCCCACCGGCTGGGCCGGGCTGATCGTGGCCGTCCTCTGGGGCGTGATCGGGGCCGTCGCCTTCGTGATGGGACGCAAGAAGTTCCAGCAGGTGAACCCCAAGCCCGAGCGCACCGTGGACACGCTCCAGCAGGTGCCCGGCGCCCTCAAGCCCCACTGACCCGCTGACCCCTCTCGACACGGCAGGAGCCGAAGACATGACCAGCAGTGACCCGGACGTCATCCGGCGGCAGATCGAGGACACCCGGCGCGAGCTCAGCTACGACGTCGACGCCCTCAACGAGAAGGTGAACCCGTCCCGCGTCGTGGACCGGCGGGTGACCGCGGCCAAGGGCCGCATGACCTCGCTCAAGGAGAAGGTGATGGGGTCCGCCCACGACACCACCTCCTCGGCCCAGCACCGGGCCTCGGACGCGGCCGGCTCCGTGCAGGGCGCGGCCTCGAACGCGGCCGGCAGCGTGCAGGACGCGGCCTCGTCCGCGGTCGGCGCCGTCCAGCAGGCACCGGACACGATCGTGCGCCAGGCGCAGGGCAACCCGCTCGCCGCCGGGCTGATCGCCTTCGGTGCGGGGTGGCTGGTGTCCAGCCTGCTCCCCGCCTCCCAGAAGGAGCAGGAGCTCGCCCACCAGGCCGAGACGGCGTTCCGCGAGAACAAGGACGCGCTGCTCCAGCCGGCCAAGCAGGCGGCGCAGGAGATGGGCGAGCAGCTCAAGCCCGCCGCGCAGCACGCCGTCGAGGAAGTCAAGGCCACCGCCCAGGACGCGACCGAGACCGTCAAGCAGGAGGGCCAGTCGGCCGCCCAGGACGTGCAGGGCCAGGCCCAGCAGTCCAAGGACACGGTGCAGGGCCAGGCTCAGCACTCCAAGGACACGGTGCAGGGCCAGGCCCAGCAGTCCAAGGAGTCGGTGCAGAGCCGGTCCTCCGGCTCCTGACACCGCGGGTCGGCCGACCCGCACGCACGCTGCGCCCCGCCGGGCTCACCCGGCGGGGCGCAGCGCTGTCCGCGTCCGGCACCACCCCGACGGGTGAGCCGGCGCACCGCCTGCTGCAGGCCCCCCGGTCGGGCGCCGTTCCTCCCAGGGACGACGACCCCGGTCCCCCGCAGCCCCGGGTGGGACCACGACCGAACGGGAGCTCCCGTGGACCCGGCCCTGCACTCCCCCGGCGGGCGCCCCGCCGGACCGGCCCCCGGTGCGATCCGCGTGCTCGTCGCCGACGACGAGGACGACATCCGCGCCCTGGTCTGCCTGGCCGTCCGCAAGGCCGGCGGTCAGGTGGTCGTCGCGGCTCCCGACGGCTCGACGGCGCTCTCCGCCGCGCAGGCCGAACTGCCCGACCTGGCCGTCCTGGACGTCTCCATGCCGGGCGCCACCGGCCTCGAGGTCTGCGCCGCCCTCCGCGCCACCCCCGCGACCGCCGGCATCCGCATCCTGCTGCTGTCGGCCGGCGCCTCCCCGGACGAGGTCGCCCGCGGGCTGGCCGCGGGGGCCGACGCCTACCTGCCCAAGCCGTTCACCGTGGCCGGACTGGTCCAGCAGGTGCGCGCGCTGGCGGTGCGGGAGCCGGTGGCATGAGCCTCGCCGTCCTCGACCGCCCGCAGGGAGCCCGCAGCCCCTGGACCCGCTGGTCCACCGGGCCGGAGGCCGCGCAGGCGCACCTGCTGGGCACGGTCCTGTTCGCCGCGGCCGCGGTGCTGCTGCTCACCCGTTCGATCCCCGTCGCCGACGGCGGCCTCGTCCTCGCCGGCCTGGCCGCTGCCTCGGCTGCCACCGGTGCCGCGTGGGCCGCCCGCCGGGCCCGCTCCGCCGCGGGCTCCGTCGCCGTCCCCGCGGCGCAGCTGGGCGCCGTCGCGCTCCTGCACGCGGGCACCGGGTCCGCGACGACGCTGCTGCTGCTCGTGGGCCCCCTGTGGGCGCTCGCGACGCAACCGGACCGCCGCGGGCTGCTGGTCGGGGTCGTCGGGAGCGCCGCGGTGGCGGCGGTGCCCGCGCTCACCGGTTCCTCCCCCGCCGGCGACCTGCCCGGCGCCCTCCTGCTCGGGACCCTCGTGGTCGCCGCCGGGAGCGCGGCGGTGCACGGCACCTCCCGCCGCCTGGCCGCGCAGGCGCGGCACATCGGGCAGCTGGAGCGGGAGCAGGCCGCGCTGCTGGCGCAGGTGCAGAGCCGCGCGGACGAGCTGGACACCGCCTCGCGGATCCTGGCCGCCCGCGCCCAGACCATGACCAGCGTGATCGACGCGGTCACCGAGCAGTCGATCATCGGCACCGACCGGGACGGCACCATCCGCGTCTGGAACCCCGGCGCGGAGAAGATGCTGGGCGTCCCCCGCCCGGAGGTGGTCCGGACCCGCTCGATCCTCGACTTCCACCTGCCCGAGGAGCTCACCGCGGCCGCCGCGGACCGTGGCTGCGGCACCGGCCTCGAGGCGCTCGTGCACGCCGCCCGGGAGCACGGCAGCGACGTCCGGGACTGGACCTACGTCGCCGCCGACGGCAGCCACCGCACCGTCTCCGTCGCCATCACCCCGCGCTCGGACGACCGCGGGACGCACGCCGGCTGGAACTTCGTCGGCACCGACATGACCGAGGCCCGCGCCACCGAGCGGATGAAGGACCAGTTCGTCAGCCTCATCAGCCACGAGCTGCGCACGCCGCTGAGCTCGATCCTGGGCTACCTCGAGCTGGTCATGGACGACGAGGACCAGCCGCTCACCGACGAGCAGCGGCAGTACCTGTCCACGGTGGAGCGCAACGCCCAGCGACTGCTGCGGCTGGTCGGGGACCTGCTCTTCACCGCGCAGGTGGAGAGCGGCCGGTTCACCCTGCAGCCGGCCGACGTCGACCTCGCCGGTGTGGTTCGCGCGGCCGAGGAGACCGCCCGCGTCGCCGCGGCGGCCGCGGGGGTGCAGATCGTCGTCGACGTGCCCGACGACGGGCTGGTGGTGGCCGGCGACGCCGTCCGGCTGGGCCAGGCCTGCGACAACCTGGTCTCCAACGCGGTCAAGTTCACGCCGGCCGGGGGGCGCATCGACCTCGTCCTGCGCCGGGGCTGGCGCACGCCCGGCGGAGAGGTCGTCGACCACGACGCCCCGGGGGCGGCGCCGGTGGCGCTCCTCTCCGTCGCCGACACCGGGATGGGGATCCCCGCCGGGGAGCAGGGGCAGATGTTCACCCGCTTCTTCCGGACGTCGAACGCCCAGCGCAACGCCGTCCCCGGGGTGGGGCTCGGGCTCACCATCACGAAGGCGATCACGACCGCCCACGGCGGGACGCTCGACCTCGAGAGCACCGAGGGCGTGGGCACCACCTTCACGATGGCCCTGCCCGTCGGCGGGTGACGGACGCCCCGATTCCTTGCGGATTCCTTGCGGATCGCTGGCGGGTGGCCTGCGGTTGCCCCCGCAGAGTCCTCGGTGTCGCCGGAGCACCGGCGTCGCCCCGGACACAGGAGACACGAGGACATGAGCACCACGACCACCACCACCGCCTCGACCGCCCGCAAGGTCATCGGCTCGCTCGGCGTCATCGGCGCCGCCGCCGCCGTCGCCGGCCTGGGCACCTTCGGCAACTTCACCGACTCCACGTCGGTCGACACCACCATCAGCTCCGGCACGGTCTCGATCGACCTGACCCAGCCTGCGGCGGCCATCCCGGTGACCACGGCCGGCTTCGTTCCCGGCGACAGCCTGACCCGCGCGGTGACGCTGAAGAACGACGGCAGCACCGGCCTCGCCTCGGTCGGCATCTCCGCCACGGACTCCTCGTCGAGCGTCCTCACCAACGGCACGGCCAACGGGCTGCAGCTGACCGTGAAGTCCTGCGACGTCCCGTGGACCCAGGGCGGCACCGAGGCGGCCCGCACCTACACCTGCGCCAGCGGCGAGAAGCAGCTCTCGTCCGGGCCGGTGCTCAAGGCCGTCGACCTCCCCGGCCTCAAGTCGATGACCGCGGGCGCGTCGGACCACCTGGTCTTCTCGATCTCGCTGCCCACCGCGGCCGGCAACGACTTCCAGGGCAAGACCGCCACCCTGAAGCTCACCTTCACCGGCACGCAGGCCGCCGGCACCGCCCGCTGACCCCCGCCCGACGACCTCTCGGAGATCCCGCCATGACCACCGTCATCCCCGTCCGCGCCGCGGGGTCAGCTCCCGAGCTGACCCCGAGCGAGGACACGCGCCCCGCGGCCGGCCGGTTCCGCCGCACCGTGGGCCGCACGACCCCGTGGCTGGTCCGCGGCGTCATGGGGGTCGCCGTCCTGGCCTTCGCCGTCCTGGCCGTCGGACCGCACCTGCTCGGCTACCGCACGATGACCATGCTGACCGCGAGCATGGCGCCGGGCATCGAGCCGGGTGACATCACCATCGCCACCCCGATCGCCGTCGGGGAGCTCACCGAGGGCATGGTGATCACGTACCACATGCCGGTGGGCGACCACAGCCTCGTCACCCACCGCGTCGTCTCGGTCGACCGGGCCGAGGACGGCACGGTCGCCGTGCAGACCAAGGGCGACGCCAACGAGGCGATCGACCCGTGGACCGCGGGCCTCCAGGGCGACACGGTCTACCAGGTCCGCGCGGTCATCCCGGAGGTCGGCCACCTGGTCCGGCTCCTGCGCACCCCGGTCGTCAGCCAGGTGCTGCTCTACGGGGCGCCCGCGCTGCTCGCCGGCTGGCTGCTCCTGACCATCTGGCGCCCCGCCCGGAACGAGACCGAGGAGCGAGCATGAGCCGCATCCGCCGCAGCCTGGTCGTGGCCGGGCTCGCCGTCGCCGTCGCGCTCGGCGCCGCCCTCCCCGCGTGGGCCGCGTTCAGCGACACCGCCGTGGTCAGCACCAGGATCCCGACGCTCACCGTCACCGGCCCGGCCTCGGTCACCGTGGACGACTACTGCTACTGGGAGGCGACCGGCGGCTACTGGTCCAACGGCCGGTACGTCACCACCTTTACCCAGATGTACCGGGCCACCGTCAGCTGGCCGGCCTCCAGCACCCCGCGGGGCGTCACCGGCTACGCGATCGTCGCGCACCCCGCCGCGGGCGGCGAGGCGGAGCTGGCCCGCACCGCGGCCGGGACGCGCAGCTTCACCACCACGGTGCCGGCCTCCTACCTCTCCGCCTACCGCGCGACGGTCTCCGTCCGGACCCTCACCAGCTACGGCTGGACCGGCGACTCGCCGCGCACGCCGGTGCTGTCGTGCTGACCGCCCTCGTCGTCGACGGCGACCCCGCCGCCCGCGACCACCTCGCCGACCTGCTCTGCCTCGGCGGCTGGCACGTCCAGCAGGCCACCGGCCCCGAGGACGCCGTCCGCCTGGCGCTGGTCACCGACGTCGACCTCGTCGTCACCGGCCTCACCCTGCCCGGCGGCTCGGGCGCCGAGATGCTGCGCCGGATGCGGCGGAACGGCTCCCGCGCCCGCTTCGTCGTCGTCACCGCCCACCCGACCGACGAGGACCGCGCCGAGGCCGCGGCCGCCGGGGCGCTGGTCACCCTCGCCGCCCCCGTCACGGCGCGGGCCCTGCTGGACCTCCTGCGCGCCCGGACCACGGGGCCGGGCGCGCAGGCCGACGACGCCGGCGCCGACGACGACCTGGTCGACGCCGAGCTGATGTCCCGGCTGCAGGGCGTGTACGCCGAGGCGCTGCCCTCGCGGCTGTCGGCGATCGACTGGCACACCCGCGCCGGGAACGCCACCGCGGTCGCCTTCGCGGCGCACACCCTGGCCGGGACCAGCGGTCAGCTGGGCCACCCGGAGGTCGCCTCGATCTGCCAGGAGATCGCCGCCGACGCCCGCCGCGGGGTGCTCGCCCACTCGCGGGTCGCCCGGCTGCAGCAGCTCGCCGGCGTCTGAACCGGGCTACGCGGCGACGAGGCGGTAGCCGACGCCGCGGACGGTCTTGATCTCCGGTGAGCTGAGCCCGGCGGCGACGAGCTTGCGGCGCAGGTTGGACATGTGCGCCTCGACCAGGCGCAGGTTGCCCTCCCAGTCGGTGTGCCAGACCTCGCGCAGCAGCGTCTCCCGCTGCAGCACCCGGCCCGGCCGGGAGGCGAGCGCGGCCAGCAGGTCGAACTCGGTGCGTGTCAGGTCGACGACCTCGCCGTCGACCCGCACCTCGCGGCTGTCCTCGTCGACCTCGAGCTCGGCGAGCCGGCGCACCGACTCCGCGTCCGCGGCCGGCGTCGCGGCCGGCTGCGGGGCGGTCCGCGGGAAGCGCAGCATCGCCTGCACCCGGGCCACGAGCTCGCGCGGGGAGAACGGCTTGGCCATGTACCCGTCGGCGCCGACGGCCAGCCCGATGAGCAGGTCCACCTCCTCGGCCCGCGCGGTGAGCATGAGCACGTAGCAGGGGGTCTCGGTGCGGATCTGCCGGCACACCTCGGTGCCGTCGGCGTCCGGGAGCCCGAGGTCGAGCACGATCAGGTCCGGCGGGTCGCGCCGCACCTCCTCGAGGGCCTCGCCCCCGGTGCCGACGGCGCGCACGGCGAACCCCGCCCGCCCGAGCACCGTGGTCACGAGCTCGCGGATCTCCTCGGTGTCCTCCACCACGAGCACGGACTGCTCCGGCACGACGTCCCCTCCTCGTTCGCTCGCTGTGCGTGCGGAGGCTGGTCCTCCGGTCACCTGACCGGGTGATCGGCACGCCGGCCGGAAGGCTTGAGCGGGCGCCCCGTCCCCCGGCCCACCCCATCGGGTGAGGAGCCCGGGGCTCGGCTCATGGGCCCGGCCAAGACGGCCGTCAACCCCCGCGGGGACACCTGTTCCCCCTCCCGGCGACCCCGGGGGACCCGACCGACGGGAGCCGGAACCGTGGACGGTGCTCTGCACGTCCTGGTCGTCGACGACGACCCCGACACCGCACTCTTCGTGCGCACCGTGCTGCAGCGGGGCGGCATGGCCGTGACCACCTGCGCGGACCCGCTCGAGGCGCTGGCCCTCGCCGGGCGCACCGAGTTCGACGCCGCCATCACCGACATCGAGATGCCGGGCATGACGGGGCTGGAGTTCCTCGACCGGCTGCGCGCGCTGCGCCCGGACCTGCCGGTGACGGTGATGACGGCGCACGCGTCGGTCGACTACGCCGTGGACGCCCTGCGCCGCCAGGCCGACGAGTTCCTCGTCAAGCCGGTGCCCAAGGACACCCTCGCCGCGACGATCCGCCGGCTGGCCGAGACCGCGCAGGCCAAGCGCGCCGCGGCGCCGCAGCGGCAGACCGTGCTCGCGATCGGCGCCCACCCCGACGACGTCGAGATCGGCGTCGGCGGCACCCTGGCCGCGCACCGCTCCGCCGGCGACCAGGTCGTGATACTCACCCTGTCCCGCGGTGCCCGCGGCGGCGAGGTGGGCGACCGGCAGGAGGAGTCGCTGGCCGCCGCCGAGCTGATCGGCGCCCGCCTCTTCCTCGAGGACCTCGAGGACACCCGCATCAGCCCGATGGACCCGACCATGTCGATCATCGAGCGCGTCGTGGCCGAGGTGCGGCCGACGATCGTCTACACGCACTCGGCCAACGACCGGCACCAGGACCACCGGGCGGTGCACCAGGCCGCGACCGTCGCGACCCGGAACGTGCCGACGGTGGCCTGCTTCCAGAGCCCCTCGGCGACGATCGACTTCCGGCCGTCGCGCTTCGTCTCCATCGACGGCTTCACCCGCACCAAGCTCGACCTGCTCAGGAGCTTCCGCTCGCAGGCCGGCATCCGCGCCTACCTGCAGGACGACTTCGTCCTGGCCACCGCCCGCTACTGGTCCCGCTACGGCAGCGGCGGCCAGTACTGCGAGCCGCTCGAGGTGGTCCGCGACGCCGGTGGCGTCGTCGGCGCGACCAGCGAGTCCGCCTTCCAGCAGCCCTCCCCCGCCACCTCGACCACCCCGGAGCCCTTCGGTGTCTGACCCCACCCCCACCCGCGTCCTCGTCACCGGGGCCGGCGGCCCCGCCGGCATCGCGGTCCTGCGCTCGCTGGCCCGGCGCGACGACGTCGTGCTGCTCGCCGCCGACATGGACCGCTACGCCAGCGGCCTCTACCTCGTCGAGGCCGGTGCCCGGCACCTGGTCCGGCCCGGGCTCGCCGAGGAGTTCGTCGACCACCTGGTCGCGCTGTGCGAGCGCGAGCGGGTCGACGTGCTGTTCTCCACCGTGGACGTCGAGCTGCCGCGGCTGGCCGCCGAGCGCAAGCGCCTGGACGCCGTCGGCACCACGCTGGCCGCCCCGAGCCTGGAGACGCTCGAGGTCTGCCTGGACAAGTACGCGCTGGCGCAGCGCTGCACCGAGGTGCTGCCCACGCCGCGCACCGCGCTGCTCGGCGAGACCGACCCGGACGGCTGGGAGTACCCGGTCATCGTCAAGCCGCGCCGCGGCGCCGGGTCCCGCGGGGTGCACCTGGTCGAGGACGCCGCCGCGCTGCGCGCCCTGGGCCGCGACGAGGACACCCTCGTGCAGGCCCACCTGCCCGGGGACGAGTACTCGGTCGACACGCTGGCCGACGCCGACGGGCACGTGGTCGCCGCCGTGCCGCGGTCCCGGCTGCGGGTCGACTCCGGCGTCTCGGTCGCCGGGGCCACCGTGGCCGACCCGGAGCTGGAGGAGACCGCCCGCCGGGTGGCCCGCGCCATCGGGCTGGTCGGGGTGGCCAACGTGCAGCTGCGGCGCGACGCCGCGGGCCGCCCGGCCCTGCTGGAGGTCAACCCGCGGTTCCCCGGCGCGATGCCGCTGACCGTCGCCGCCGGCGTCGACATGCCCTCGCTCGCCCTCGACCTGGCGCTCGGCCGGCCGCTGCCGGCCGAGGTGCCGTTCCGCGAGCTCGCCGTCGTCCGGTACCTGGAGGACGTCTTCCTCGCCCCGTCCGACGTCGTCGCCGAGGAGGCCGCCCGATGACCGCCGCGCTGCAGCAGCTCGACCTGCTGCTGACCGACCACCACGTGCACTCCACCTGGTCCGACGACGCGGTGAGCGCGCCGGCGGAGAACCTGGTCGCCGCCCGGGACACGGGCCTGGCCAGCATCCGCATGGTCGACCACGTCCGGACGACGACGACGTGGGTGCCCGGCTTCCTCGCCGAGGTCGCCGCGCTCCCCCGCGTCGACGGGCTGGAGGTGCTCACCGGCGTCGAGGCCAAGATCCTGGACGCCTCCGGGCGCCTGGACGTGCCCGAGGACCTCGTCGTCGGGCCGGGCGGGGTGGACCGGGTCCTCATCGCCGACCACCAGTTCCCCGGGCCCGACGGCCCGTGGAGCCCCCGCCGCACGCTCGAGGCTATGGAGAAGGGGCTGTCCGGCCAGGACGCCCTGTCGATCCTCGTCGCGGCCACGGTGCGCGCGATGGGGCGGGCCGGCCGCGGCCAGCTCGCCCACCTCTTCTCGCTGCTGCCCAAGATCGGGCTGCACGAGAGCGACCTGCTCGACGAGCACGTGGCCGCGATCGCCGACGCCGCGGTGCGCACCGGCACCACCGTCGAGGTCAACGAGAAGTGGCGCTGCCCCGGGCCGCGCGTCGTGCTGGCCCTCGCGGCCGCCGGCGTGACCCTGGTCGGCTCCACCGACAGCCACGAGGCCGCCACGGTGGGCCGCTACTCCTGGGTGGCGGACGCGGCGTCGGCGACCCGGCTGGTCGGTGCCCGGTGACCGCGCTGACCGTCGTCCTGCTGGTGCTGGTGGGCATCGGGGCGGTGCCGGTCCTGGCCGGGCTGGCGCAGTTCCTGGTCATCCCGTTCCACGCGGTGCGCAACCACTACCGGGAGACCGGCCCGTACCTGCCCAACGTCGCGGTGGTGATTCCGGCCTGGAACGAGGCCGCGGTGCTCACCACCTCGATCGAGCGGCTGATGCGGCTGGACTACCCGCCCGACCGGCTGCGGGTGTACGTCGTCGACGACGCCAGCACCGACGACACCCCCGCGGTGCTCGCCGCCTGCGCCGCTCGCTTCCCGGGCCGGGTGGTGCACCTGCGCCGCGAGAAGGGTGGGGAGGGCAAGGCGCACACCCTCAACCACGGGCTGCGCGAGATCCTCGCCGACGACTGGATGGAGGCGCTCCTGATCATGGACGCCGACGTCATCTACGAGCCGGCCTCGCTGCGCAAGATGACCCGCCACCTCGCCGACCCCACCGTCGGCGCGGTCACCGCCTACATCCGCGAGGGCAGCGGCGACCCCGAGGGCATCACCCGGTTCATCGGGTTCGACTACCTGGCCGCGCAGGCCGCCTCCCGCCGGGCGCAGAACGTCGCCGGCGCGATGGCCTGCCTGGCCGGGGGCGCCCAGCTGCACTCGCGGGAGAACCTCGTGGCTATCGGCGGCCAGATCGACACCTCGTCGCTGGCCGAGGACACCGTCACGACCTTCCGCACCCAGCTCGCCGGGCGCCGCGTCGTCTTCGAGCCGCACGCCCGCGTGCTGGCCGAGGAGCCGGCCGGCGTCGACGCGCTGTGGAAGCAGCGGCTGCGCTGGGCGCGCGGGAACGTGCAGATCACCTCGATGTACCGGCACCTGTGGTTCCGCCGGTCGGTGCACCCGGGGCTGGGCGGATTCTTCTTCGGGATCTTCTGGTTCGCGATCCTGCTGCTGCCGGTGGCGATGCTGCTCACCTCGGTCGGCCTGGTCGGGCTGTACCTGCTCGACAGCGAGCTCGCCTCGGAGGTGTTCGGCGCGGCGGTCTTCGTGCCGATCGCCACCTTCGTCTTCATGATCACGCTGACGATGTCGGTCGACCCGCGCACCGGCCTCAAGGTGTGGCGGGAGGCGCTGCTGTTCCCCGGCGCCGTCTCCTTCGTCGTCCTGCTCTCGGCCGCCTTCCCGGGGCTGATCCCGCTGTCCGGCGGGGCGGAGACGTTCTGGACGCTGTTCGTCTACAGCTGGCTGGTGCTCTGCATCCCGCTGGCCTACGGGGTGCGCAAGCTCGAGGGCACCCGCTGGGGCCGGCCGCTGACGCCGCTGGCGCTCTACCTGGTCGGCTTCGGGCCGATGATGTGCGCGATCACCGTGGACGCCTACGTCAAGGAGTTCCGCGGGGCCGCGATGACCTGGGACAAGACCGAGAAGACCGGGAGGGTCACCGTATGAGCCGCGTCCACCACCTGGTCGGGGCCGGGCAGCCGTTCCGGGTGAGCCCGCCGGTCGTGCTCACCGAGGAGCTGCTCGCCCGCTGCGGGGGGCTGCCCCCGATGTGGGCCGACCCGGTCGCGCTGGCCGACGAGACCGAGGCCGACCGGGTGCGCGAGCGCCGGCTGTGGGTGGGGCTCGCCGTGGCGGTCGCCGTGGTGGTCCTGCTGTACCTGGTGCGCAGCGCACTCCTCGGCGCCTGAGTCGCAGCACTCCTCGGCGCCTGAGAGGGTGTTGGGTAACCGGCGTTGAGCGGAGGGTGACGGCGTGACGGCTGGCGCTCGGGCCAGCGGCGTGGCGGCTGGTGGCCGATGGTGCGTCG
>NZ_SSXA01000065.1 GCF_021698975.1 Blastococcus sp. KM273128
GATGAGACCTTCGACAAGCCACATCGTCCCTGGTCAGAGGGGCATTCGTGCTTTCCGACGCGCAGCCACACGCCTATTCGATGGTGGATCGGGGCTGAGTCGGGCGTCACACCGGCGTCACCACTCCCTCAGGACGGTCCCCTGTGCACGACTCCTCCCTCTCCCCCGTCGGCCGTCGGCGTGCCGGGTGGTTCGCCGACCGCTCTCTCGGCACCAAGTTCGGCATCTTGATCGCCGTTGTCGTGACCGCCTTCGCGGTCTTGGTCGCCGCGGTCCACGCCGGCTCCAGCAGGGTGCACGACGCCGATGTCGAGCTCGCCGAGCTCAACCGCGCGGAGAAGCTGGTGCTCCAGCTCGACACCCGGGCCAGCGAGCTCAAGGTCGATGGGTTCAAGGCCGTCACGCGTCCGGACCCCGCCGAGCAGCTGCCGGAACTCGCCGATGACATCGCCACCCCGCAGGCTCTGCTGGATGAGCTGGCCACCGTGAACCTGGAGGGGGACGCCGCCGCGGCGGTCTCCGGGCTCGCGGCGAGCTACAGCGACTACACGGACGCCATCACCGTTTTCGTCGAGTCCGCGATCGCCGACCAGTCCGCCGCCCGGCTGCGCTGGGAGGAGATCCAGGCCGCGAACGACCTCACCGACGGGGCGGTGGGCGAGGCCAAGGATGCTCTGGCGGCCGAGAGCGCCCGCGCCCAGGAGCGACTGGACGACGCGGTGGCCAGCACGGAGACGCAGAGCATCGTCGTCGCTGTGTCGGCGCTGCTGGTGATCGTGCTGATCTCGCTGCTGACCATGCGTTCGGTGACCCGTCCGGTCCGGCGGGTCAAGGACGCGCTCGACGCGCTGGCGGAGGGGAACCTCACCGTCTCGACCGGGATCAGCTCCCGTGACGAGATCGGCCGCATGGCGGCGTCCCTCGACGCCGCGCAGAAGAACCTGCGCGAGGTCCTCGGCTCGGTCACGGCGTCGGCGGATGCGGTGGCGGCGTCGTCGGAGGAGTTGTCGGCGTCCTCGGCGCAGATCTCGGCGTCGGCGGAGGAGACCTCGGCGCAGTCGGGTGTGGTGTCCGGTGCCGCGGAGGAGGTGTCCCGCAGCGTGCAGACGGTGGCCGCGGGTGCCGAGCAGATGGGGGCCAGCATCCGGGAGATCGCGACGAATGCGGCGGAGGCCAGCGAGGTGGCGCACCGGGCGGTGGCGGCGGTGGAGACCACGAGTGCGACGGTGACCAAGCTGGGTGAGTCCTCGGCGGAGATCGGCAACGTGGTGAAGGTGATCACCTCGATCGCGGAGCAGACGAATCTGCTGGCGCTCAACGCCACGATCGAGGCGGCGCGGGCTGGTGAGGCCGGCAAGGGGTTCGCGGTGGTGGCGAACGAGGTGAAGGAGCTGGCGCAGGAGACGGCGAAGGCCACTGAGGACATCGCGCGGCGGGTGCTGGCGATCCAGGGGGACACGACGGCGGCGGTGAGCGCGATCGAGGAGATCAGCCAGATCGTGGGTCAGATCTCCGATCGGCAGACGACCATCGCCTCGGCGGTGGAGGAGCAGACGGCGACGACCAACGAGATGTCCCGGTCGGTGCAGGAGGCCGCGGGTGGCACGACGCAGATCGCGGAGAACATCTCGGGGGTGTCCAGTGCCGCGGACTCCACCACGCAGGCGCTGACGCAGACCCGCACGGCGGTGGACGAGCTGTCCCGGATGGCCGCCGACCTGCGCACCACCGTCGGCAGGTTCACCTACTGAGCATCGTCCCGGGCGGCGCAGCCGAGGACGGCTCCGCTGCCCGGGACTGAATGCCCGGTCAGGGCCACCCCTTCTCGTGCAACGGGGTGACGGTGACCTGGTCGAGCACCAGACCGGCAGGCGCGGCGACGATCCACGCGATCAGAGCTGCCACCTGATCGACCGGCAGGGCCTCGTCCTCCGGAGGAGCGGACGCTTCCGAGGGCGTCGGCGCACGGCGTGACTCGGCGTCCCACACGCCCCACGAGGTCGCCATGGCCCCGGGGTAGAGCACGCAGGCACGGATCCCGTGGGGTGCGCCTTCGGCGGCCAGCGCCTGCGTGAACCCGGTCAGGGCGAACTTCGACGAGCAGTAGGCGGCGGCGCGGGCCCAGCCGCGCAGCCCGGCCACCGACGACACGTTGATGATCGTCCCGCCGCCGGCGCGCCGCAGGTGCGGGAACACCTCACGGCTGAGCAGGAAGGGAGCGCGGAGGTTCACGGCGAGGACCCGGTCCCAGTCCTCCGGCGACGTCTCCACCACCGTTCCGGGGATGTCCGTGGCGGCAGCGTTGACCAGGACGTCCACCCGGCCCCAGGTGTCGGCGACGGCGGCCACGGCCTCGGTCACCGCCTCGGTCCCGGCGAGGTCGACCGGGTGCGCGAGGGCCACGCCCCCGGCGCGCGTGATCTCCTGTTCCAGCCGGCTCAGGTCGCCGGCGTCACGGGCGAGCAGGGCGACCTGCAGGCCATCCGCGGCGAGCCGGAGCGCGGTGGACCGGCCCAGCCCGCTGCTGGCGCCGGTCACGATCGCCACCCGGTTCCTCTCCGCAAGGTCGTCCGGTCCGCCGGCCAGTGATGGGTGCACCTGTACACCATGACGCGGTCCCGTCGGCTCCGCCGCACGACCCGTCCGCGGGCTCGGCGCTCTCACCACCCGTACGAGCACGCCCGTACCGCATGTCGACAATTGCAGAATGGCCATGAAACCGCCCGTGTCGACACGTCGTCATAGATTCCGGCCATCATCGATGCCATTTCTTCGACACGCTTGGAAATCATTTCTCACGGCTCTGGGCTGCCCTACTTTCTGAGCAGCAGTCGCGTGGGTCGTCCCTGGATGATGGATCCGCACGTCGGCTGCGTGACGCAGACCCCTCACACCAGAACGGACCAGGCCAGTGGCTCTCAGCGCGCGGCGCGCAATCGGCGGAACGTCGGTATCAGGCAAGATCCTCAGCTCCGTCTCGGTGGCCGTGCTCGCCGGCGCTGCCGTCGGGGTCGTGGGGGCGGTATCTCTCGGCGAGGCCGCCGACGAGGCCGCCGCGACCTATCGCGAGAGCACCCAGGCACTCGAGCAGGTCGAGGAGATGCGCGCGCAGCTCCTCACCATCCAGCTCAACCAGACCGCCCTGCTGCTGCCGAACGTCAGCCCGGAGAACACCCAGGCCTGGGCCGAGGGTGCGATCGCGGCCACCGAGGCGTTCTCCGCGGCCGGGGCGGATTACCCCGAGACGGCGCCTACCGCCCCGCAGCAGGCTCTGGCCGAGCAGGCGATGGCCAGCTACGACGCCTGGACCGAGGTGTACGCCCGGACGCGGCAGGCCTACAGCGCTGGCGACGCGGCGGCCGCCGGCGCGCTGTACGCCCAGTCCGCGCAGCTGATGGACCAGCTGACGGGCGAGATCGCCCAGCTGCTCGACTCCGAGATCGCCGAGGCGGCCGCGTCCGCCGACGCGGTAGGCGACACCAGCGAGCGGGCGCGCACGCTGCTCGTCGCCATGCTGGCCATCGGTGCCGCCGTCGCGCTCACCGTGGGCTGGCTGGTGGCGCGGAACATCCGGCGCAGCCTGCTGAAGGTGCAGCACGTCGTCCAGGGTCTCGCCGAGGGTGATCTGACCCGGGAGACGGGCATCCGGCAGAGCGACGAGATCGGTGCGATGGCCTCCGCCCTGGACACCGCGCAGGAGAGCCTGCGCCACGTGATGGCCTCCGTCGTCGATTCGGCGGATGCCGTGGCGGCGAGCTCGGAGGAGCTCTCTGCGTCCTCGGCGCAGATCTCCTCGTCGGCCCAGGAGACCTCGGCGCAGTCGGGTGTGGTGGCCGGTGCGGCCGATGAGGTGTCGCGCAACGTGCAGACGGTGGCCGCGGGTGCCGAGCAGATGGGTGCCTCGATCCGCGAGATCGCCAGCAACGCGGCCGAGGCCAGCGAGGTGGCGCACCGGGCGGTCACCGCGGCGGGCACCACCACCGCGACGGTTGCCAAGCTGGGGGAGTCCTCGGCGGAGATCGGCAACGTGGTCAAGGTGATCACCTCGATCGCGGAGCAGACCAACCTGCTCGCGCTGAACGCCACGATCGAGGCGGCGCGGGCCGGGGAAGCGGGCAAGGGGTTCGCGGTGGTGGCCAACGAGGTGAAGGAGCTGGCGCAGGAGACGGCGAAGGCGACCGAGGACATCGCCCAGCGGGTGCTGGCCATCCAGGGCGACACCACCGCGGCCGTCGCCGCCATCGAGGAGATCAGCACGATCGTCGCCCAGATCGCCGACCGCCAGACCACCATCGCCAGCGCGGTCGAGGAGCAGACGGCGACGACCAACGAGATGAGCCGCTCGGTGCAGGAGGCCGCGGACGGAACCGGTCAGATCGCCGCGAACATTGCCAACGTCTCCGGGGCCGCGGACTCCACCACCCAGGCGCTGGGTCAGACCCGCACCGCGGTGGACGAGCTCTCCCGGATGGCCGCCGACCTGCGCACCACCGTCGGGCGGTTCACCTACTGATTCCCGCTGATTCCCGCGACCGAACCGGTCGCACCCGTCCACCGGGAGCGCGCAGCCGGCGGCTGCGCGCTCCCGGTGCCATGCGGGGCACGACGGTCAGCGCCGCCGTACGCTCGACGGCATGTCTGCGCACGGGGTCGGCGCCGACCCTCCGCTGGCGCGTCAGCTCCCGCTGGCGAGCCGCTGGTTCGATGCGCGGTCCCGGGAGCGGCTGGTCGAACTCGGGTGGCCGCCGCTGAGTGCGGGCCAGACCCTCCTGTTCGCGCACCTGGTCCCCGACGGTGTCACGGTCGCCGAACTCGCACGGCGTCTCGGCAACAGCCGCCAGGCGACGCACGAGATGGTCCGGGGCCTGGTGGATCTCGACCTGCTGTGCCTGCAGGACGACCCCCGGCGCCGTGGCGGGCGCCTGGTGCTCCTGACGGCACGCGGCCGCGTGCTCTTCGACGATTGCGCCAGGGTGCTCGACGACATCGAGGCGACGTTGGACCGAGGGCACACGCGGGCGCTGCGCCGGTCTCTGGGGGCACTCTGCCTCGGCGAGCCGGCTCTCCGCGAGGGGGGCACCGAGGCCGACCTGGACCCGGAGCAGGCTCAGGAGGCGCGAGGCCCGAGCGCGCAGGTCAGGGTGCGGGCTCGTCGTCGATGACGTCGGGGAGCTGCACAGGTCCGGCCTCGTCCGGCCGCGGTCGGTCCTGGCGGTGCAGGCGGACCGCGATCAGGGCGACGTCGTCCTCGGGGCGGCCGTGCACCAGCTGCTCCAGGAGCTGATCGCTCAGCTCCTGCAACGGCTGACCGGCGAGACAGGCCAGCTCGCTCCTGATCCGGTCCAGCCCGGCGTCGAGATCGCTGTCCCGGCGCTCGACGAGACCATCGGTGAACAGCACGACCGTGTCCCCCCGCCGGAGGGTGACCACCGACTCGGAGCGGGCGACGTCGTGCTGGACGCCGAGCAGCAGCTCCGGGCGATCCGGCGCCAGCTCGGTCACGGCGCCGTCGGCGTCCAGCACCAGCGGCGGGAGGTGGCCGGCGTTGGACCAGCGCAGCCGTGTCGTGCCGTCACGTCGCTCGGCAGGGGTCTGCTCCAGGCGGGCGACGACGGCGGTGGCCAGGGCGCCCATATCGAGCAGCGCCATGGAGGCGTCCAGGCCGGACAGGATGCCCGCCGGGCCCAGATCGCTGGTGGTGGCGATGCCGCGCAGCAGGCCGCGGAGCTGGCCCATGCTGGCCGCGGCGGAGATGTCGTGCCCGGCGACGTCGCCGATGACGAGCACGGTGGCCCCGGCGGCCTGCAGGAACGAGTCGTACCAGTCGCCCCCGACGGCCGTGGACTCGGCGGCCGGCAGGTAGCGCACGGCGATCTCGAGGTGATCGGGCTCCGGGGGAGCGGTGAGCAGGCTGCGCTGCAACGTCTCGGCCACCACGCGCTGCTGCCGGTACAGGCGGGCGTTGTCGAGCGCCAACCCGGCACGCCCGGCGACCTCGCTCCCCGTCATCAGGTCGTCATCGGACAGCCGGCCGCGGTCCGCGCCGTTGAACAACGTCAGCAGCCCCACCGTGCGGTCCCGGCCCACGAGGGGGAGCACCACGAGGGCGTCCGGAGCCAGGCGGCCGATCAGGTCACGTGCCGGGCCGGGCTCGAGCACACCCTGCGCAGCCTTCGTCGCCCCGCTCTCGACGACGACCCGCTTGCTGGTCGCGAGAGCGCGGAACAGGAACGAGTCGTCGCGCAGCGCGGGGATGCGCGCGGTCGAGTACTCCTGCACCAGCGGCCGCAGGCGCTCGTCGCGGTGCCACGAGCTGACGTCGTGGAGGCCGCGGCGGTGCCCGGCTTGCTCGCCGTCATCGATCAGGCTGACGACGCACCAGTCGGCCAACGCCGGCACCACCAACCTGGCCAGCCTGGCCACTGCGAGCTCGGCCTGCATCGTGCCGGAGAGCTGCTCGGTGAGCGCCGCGAGCAGCTCCATCCGGTCCTGCTGGCGACGTCGGCCGGTGATGTCGAGGAAGTACACCGCCAGCCCGTCCGGGCTCGGCCAGGCGAGCACCTCGTACCAGGCGTCCAGTGGCGGCGGGTAGTACGCCTCGAAGACGACGTTCTCGCCCGACCCCATGGCGTGCCGGTAGCGCACCTCGAACGGGCTGCCGATGGCGGCGGGGAACTGCTCCCAGATGTTCTTGCCGACCAGATCGCCGTCGACCGCCTGCAGGAGCCGCTGTGCGTGGGCGTTGACGTAGGTGAAGCGCCACTGGCGGTCGACGGAGAAGAAGGCCGCCGGCATCGTCTCCAGCACGCGGGCCACGCCTTGCTCGGCCGCGTGCCTGCTGGTGACGTCCGTCACCGCGCCGAGGAACCGCACGGGTTCGCCCTGCTGGTCGCACAGCGTGCGCCCGCGGGCGGAGATCCACCGGGTGTCCCCCGAGGGCAGGCAGATGCGGTAGAGAGACTCGAAGTCACCGCAGGCGTCGATCGCCGCCTGCAGGGTCTGGCTCACGCGGTCGAGGTCGTCCGGGTGGACGCGGGCGTTGAAGGCCTCGATGGTGCGGTCGAACGACCCCAGGTCGTACCCGAACATCGACACCAGGCGGTCGTCCCACTCCAGGGCTCCGGTGACCAGGTCGTAGTCGAAGGTGCCGATGCCGGCGGCGTCGATGGCGAGCTCGGCGCGCAGCCGCGTCGTCTCGTCATCGGCCGCGAGGACCGCCGGGTCGCCGTACTCGTCCGCCGAGTGCCTCTCGTTCCACACGTGCCACTGCGAAGTGCCCGATCGCGACTCGGTGAGGCGAGTGCGAGACGCCGGCGGTGATCATAGCCGCCTCGTCAGGGTCGTTGACACGGATGCGGCGCCGGATGTCCGCCGGCACGAGCATCGATCGTCCATCCCGTCTCCCCGGTGCCCCCGACGAGGGACGGCGGGTCACGCCTCAGCGTCTCAGCTCAAGTGCGCGGCCCACTGTGCCGAGGGAGCAGGAACCGGACCACCACCCCCATCGACGAGGGAGCCCCCATGGCCGCGCCGGCCGGCAAGCCAACCGTGACCCAGACGCTGCACGAGTACGAGAGCGTCATCGACGCCATCCACCGTTCGCAGGCGGTCATCGAGTTCACGGTCGACGGCACCATCCTCACCGCCAACGAGAACTTCCTCGCCGCGGTGGGCTACACGCTCGACGAGGTGCGCGGCCAGCACCACCGGGTGTTCTGCGACCCTGAGCACGCGGCCTCCGAGGAGTACGCGGCCTTCTGGGCCACCCTCGCTGCCGGCACGTACGTCACCGGGGAGTTCCGTCGCCGACGCAAGGACGGCAGCGACCTGTGGTTGCAGGCCAGCTACAACCCCGTCCTGGACGACGCGGGTGCGACGTCGAAGGTGATCAAGTTCGCCAGCGACACCACCGCGGCCAAGCTCGCCACCGCGGACCAGTTGGGCAAGGTTGCCGCCATCGACCGCGCGCAGGCCGTCGTCGAGTTCGACCTCAGCGGGCGGGTCATCGATGCCAACCAGAACTTCCTGGCCACGATGGGCTACTCGCTGGCCGAGATCCGGGGCAAGCACCACCGGATGTTCTGCGAGCCGGAGCTCGCCGCCAGCCCGGCCTACGTCGACTTCTGGCACGACCTGGCCCGGGGCGAGTTCATGAGCGGGCACTTCAAGCGGCTCGCCAAGGACGGCCGCGAGGTGTGGCTGCAGGCCACCTACAACCCGATCCTCGATCCCGAGGGGCGGCCGGTGAAGATCGTCAAGTTCGCCAGCGACGTGACGGCTGACACCCAGCGCAGCGCCGAGTACCTGGGCAAGGTCGCGGCCATAGACCGGGCACAAGCCGTGGTGGAGTTCGACCTCCAGGGCCACGTCCTGGCCGCCAACGGCAATTTCCTGGCGACCATGGGGCACTCCCTCGCCGACGTGCAGGGCAAGCACCACCGCGTCTTCTGCGAGCCCGAGTACGCGCAGTCCACCGAGTACGCCCACTTCTGGGAGCGGCTGGCGGCGGGGGCCTTCGAGACCGGGGAGTACAAGCGGCTCGCCAAGGACGGCCGCGAGGTGTGGCTGCAGGCCACGTACAACCCGATCCTGGACGCGGACGGGCGGCCGATGAAGGTGGTGAAGTTCGCCACCGACGTGACCGAGGCCAAGCTGCGCAACGCGGAGACCGAGGCGCGGCTCGCCGCCGTCGCGCGGGCTCAAGCGGTGATCGAGTTCGACCTCGAGGGCATCGTCCTCACCGCCAACGAGAACTTCCTGCGGACCATGGGCTACTCGCTGCGCGAGGTGGTCAACCAGCACCACAGCACCTTCTGCACCGAGGAGTACACCCGGTCCGAGGAGTACCGCGACTTCTGGCTGCGGCTGGGCAAGGGCGAGGTGATCGCCGGTCGCTTCCACCGCAAGGGCAAGTACGGGCGCGACGTCTGGATCCAGGCCACCTACAACCCGGTGCTGGACCTCGCCGGCCGGCCGGTCAAGGTGGTCAAGTACGCGTATGACATCTCCGCGCAGGTGGAGCGCGAGCAGCGCATCTCCACCGGCACCCGCGACATGACGGCCTCCGTGCGCAATCTCTCGCGCTCCATCGAGGACATCGCGTCCAGCTCGCAGACGGCCACCGGCCTGGCCGACGAGACCCAGGAGAACGCCCAGCGCGGCGTGGAGGCGCTGCGCGCCTCACTGGAGGCCATCTCGCTCATCCAGCGCTCGTCGGTGTCGATCAGCGAGATCGTCCGCGTCATGGGTGACATCGCCAACCAGACCAACCTGCTGGCCTTCAACGCCTCCATCGAGGCCGCCCGCGCCGGCGAGCACGGGGTGGGCTTCTCGATCGTGGCCGGGGAGGTCCGCAAGCTCGCCGAGCGGTCATCGGAGGCGGCGGCGCAGATCGGCAAGCTGATCGAGGAGTCGACCGAGCGCGTCGACCAGGGGTCGGAGGTGTCGAAGCGCGCCGAGGAGGCGTTCGAGCAGATCGTCGACAGCGTCGCCCGGACCACGGATGCCATCCGGTCGATCTCCCGGTCCACCCAGGTGCAGCAGCAGGCCTCGCACGAGGTCGACGCCCTGATCGCCGACCTGACCGCCGTCAACGGCGGCTGACCCGGGTGACGACGCCGACCGCGCCGGCCACTGCCGGCGAGAACGCCGTCCTGGGGCTGCTGCGGCTCGGGGGCATGGACGTCGCCGTCCCGCTCACCTCGCTGCGCGAAGTGGTGCCCTGCCCGCCGAAGCTGGCCGGCCTGCCGGCCAGCGCCGACGGGCTGCTCGGAGCCATGCGGCTGCGCGACCTCGCGCTGCCGGTGGCCGACCTGCGGCCCATGCTCCGGCAGCCGGCGCCTCGCGCGGACGACCAGGTGGTCGTCGTGGTCGCGGCCGGCGAGCGGGCCCTCGGCCTGCTGGCCGACCAGGTGCGCGGGGTGCTGCACCTGGCCGCCGAGCAGCTGGTGCCGGTGACGGCCGAGGGCGACGCACTGCTGTTCGCCGCCGCCTTCCTGCACCCCGAGACGGGCGACCCGGTGAGCGTCCTCGACGGGGAGGCGCTGCTCGCCCGCCCGGGCATGCCGACGATCCCCGACCTCACCCGTGCCCTCGTCGCCGAGGAGCGGCGAGCCGCCGGGAGCGGACCACGGCGCCGGATGGTCACCGTCCGGTGCGGTGGCTACCTGCTCGCGCTCGACGTGGACCACGTGCACACGACGCTGCCGGCGTTCACCGCCCGGTCCTCGGTGCTGGACGGGGGAGCGTGCCTCGGCGTCGTCGACTTCGCCGGTGCCGAGGTCCCGGTCGCGGACCCGCTCGTGCTGCTGGGGCTGGGCGAGACGGGCGGCGGCTCGGCGGGGGCCGGTGTGGTCCTCGACCTGGGCTCCGGCTACGTCGTGCTGGCGGTGACCGAGCTGCTCGACCTGCTCGACGTCCCCGCGACCGACGTCCTCCCCTTCCCGGCCATCGCGGCGCGGCGTCCCGACCTCGTCACCGGAAGCCTGGTCGGGGGTGGCGGGGCCGTGTGCCTGGTCGTGGACGGCCCGGCGCTGCTCGCCGACCGGGACGTCGTGGGCCTGGCGGCGGTCAACACCGCCCTGGACGACCCGGCATCCGCCCCGGACGCGTGCAGGGCGACGTCCGGTGCCCGCGACGGGCGGGGGGTGCCGCAGCTCGTGTTCACGGCCGGCGTCGACGTCGCGGCGCCGCTGGACCAGGTCGTCGAGATCCTCCCGTACCCGGCGGACCTGGTGCCGACGGACGCACACGCGACGGTGCTGGGTGTGACCGTGCACCGGCACGCGGCGGTGCCGGTCGTCGATCTGGGCGCCGTGCTCGGGCGCGGTTCCAGCGTGGGTGACGGGGCGTCCTGCCTGCTCCTGGTCGCGGCGGACGGGGAGCAGGTCGCCTTCGCGGTCGGAGCCCTCCGGGGCATCGAGCCGCTGGTCTGGCGTGACCCCGACCAGCCGGTGCGCCCGGCCGCCACCGCGGACCGGCTCCTGCACTCCGCGCCGCTCGTGCAGGTGGGGGCCGAGAGCCGTCTCCTCCCCCAGCTCGACCTGCAGGCACTCGCGCGCGCGCTCCGGCCGGACCGGGTCGCGGAGACCGTCGGTTGCTAGTGCCGTGTCAGGGGACCTTCGCCCGGGGGCCCTTCGCTCTGTTGCGCATGGATGTGGTTCTCCGGCGCTGGTAGCCGCATCCATGCGCATGACGGCGGTGGGGTGCACGGTCCTGCCCCGGCACGAGGCACATCGCGTGCCGGGTCATCCCGAGGTGGTGCGCTGCTCGGTCACCCCGGTGCGCGAGCGCCGTGGTGACCGGCCTCGCCCTGGCACGCCAGCAGGTCGACGAGCTGCGGACGGAGGCGGGAGATCGGTCCCGCGCCGAGCTCGGCCTCCAGGCTTCTCAAGACCGCGTAGGCGTCCCGGACGAGAGCGGCGCCGGCATCCGTGAGCCGCACCCGACGGCCGCCGCGCCGAACGGGGTCGTCCGCGGTCACGACCAGGCCAAGTCGGACCAGCCCGGCGACGAGGTGGTGCGTGGCCTGGCGGCTCTGGCCGAGCCTGCGTGCCAGCTCGGCCGGTGACGCGCCGTCGTCCCCGAGGTGGGCGAAGAGGAACGACTGGGCCGGGCTCAGCCGGGGCCAGCCACGGCGTTCCAGCTCGGTCAGGCACGCGTCGTCGAACCAGCGGGCCGCCTTCATCAGCAGGAAGGCGACCGGTGGGACGGCTCGCGACGGGAGATCTGGCACCGGGGACGAAGCTACCGCCGATGGTCGGTGATCGCCGTCGACAGAGAGGCGCTCGTCAGGTAACTTTACGGTCGGTTGTGGACGTCGAAGAGAGGCGCCGCAGTTGCACGACGCCTGATGCGATCACCGATTGGCGACCCCATGACCCTCAGCAACCCTCCCCGCCCGTTCGGGTCGATCCTCGTCAAGGACGAGGACGGCCGGCCGGTCCTGCACCTGGCCGGGGAGATCGACACCGGCGCAGTGGCCGCCTTCGAGCGTTCGGTCGAGGGTGCGGCTCCGCGCGTGACCGCGGTCGACGCCGAGGGCGTCACCTTCATGAACTCCAGCGCGATCAGCCTGCTCACCCGGGTGACGGAGGACCACCGGCGAGGCGGTGGGCGGCCGGTGCTGCGCCGGCCCGCCCGTTGCGTGCAGCTCGTCCTGGGTGTCACCGGCATCGATCAGCTCTTCGACATCCAGCGCTGACCCGCGGTCGGGCCCGGCCCCGCCCGGGTGCACCATCGGCACCGACGTGCCGACCGCCGGGGGCGGCACCTCGGGGCGGGAGGTCGTCGTGCCCGACACGCGGGAGCCGGATCCGGACGTGCCGGAAGAGCGGAGCGGTGCCGCCGATGCCATGCCCGCAGGCCCTCCCTCGACGGGACGTCCCGGCCTGGATCGTCGACTCGTCGTCGGTGCCGCGGTCGAGTTCATCGACGAGCACGGCATCGGCGAGCTCACGATGCGGCGTCTCGGCGCCCGTCTCGGGGTCGAGGCCATGGCGCTCTACCGCTACGTGCCCGGGCGGGAGCAGCTGCTCGATGCCGTGGTCGAGGCGGTCATCGACGGGCTCTACGGCGACCCCGACGTGCTGCTCCGCCCTGACCACGGGTGGCAGGACTACCTGCAGCGCCTGGCCCACGGGGTGCGCCGGGTCGCCCTGGCCCACCCGGCGGTCTTCCCGCTGATCGCGACCCGGCCACCCGCGGCCCCATGGGTGCGACCCCCGCTGCGCAGCCTGCGCTGGCTGGAGTCGTTCCTCGACGCGCTGACCAGTAGCGGCTTCTCCGACGGGGCGGCGGTCGAGGCGTACCGCGCCTACACCAGCTTCCTGCTCGGGCACCTCCTGCTCGAGGTGTCCCAGCGCGGCGTGCCGATCACGGCCGAGGACGAGCCCGGCGGCTCATCGGAGATGAGCGTGGACCTCCGCGAGTACCCGCACCTGGACCGGCTGCAGCCGATGCTCGCGCAGGACGAGTCGGCCGCCGAGTTCGAGGAGGCTCTGGAGAACCTCCTCGAACGGCTCGGTGGTCTGCTGCGCGCCCGCGGCGGTCGACGCGCCGGCCGCGGCAGTGGGAAGGCGTAGCACTGCGGGGTGCGAGTGCTCCAAATCACGGGACATGGGCGCGTTTACGTCGTAAACCACCGGGCACCACGGCTGCTGCCAGTCGGTGCCACCACCGACTGAGCCCCAGATCCGGACGACATTCCTACGCAGGAGCAGACGTGATCGACACCCAGCAGCTGAACCAGGTCGTCGGCACCACCGCCGTCGACGCCGACGGCGACAAGCTCGGCAAGGTCGGCGAGGTCTACCTCGACGACGAGACCGGCCGCCCCGAGTGGGCAACGGTGCAGACCGGCCTGTTCGGCACCAGGGAGACCTTCGTCCCGCTGGCCGGCGCCGACCTCGACGGTGACACCCTCCGCATCCCCTACGGCAAGGACAAGGTCAAGGGCGCGCCGAACGTGGACGCCGACGGGCACCTGAGCCCGCAGGAGGAGACCGAGCTCTACCGCTACTACGGCCTGCAGGACGGCTCCGGCCCCGTCTCTGGCACCGATGTGCGGGACCGGGACGGCGACGGCGTGTACGACGACGTCGCCGGCCGCGCTGTCGGCCGGGACACCTCCGGCCCGACGACGGACAGCGCCATGACCCGGTCGGAGGAGCAGCTCCGCGTCGGCACGCAGCGCGTCGAGACCGGCAAGGTCCGGCTGCGCAAGCACGTGGTCACCGAGAACGTCACCCAGACCGTGCCGGTCTCCCGCGAGGAGGTGCGGCTCGAGCGCGAGCCGATCACCGACGCCAACGTGGGTGACGCCCTCGACGGCCCGGCGATCTCCGAGGAGGAGCACGAGGTGGTCCTGCGCGCCGAGCAGCCGGTGGTGCAGAAGGAGGCCGTGCCCGTCGAGCGGGTCCGGCTGGACACCGAGGAGGTCACCGAGCAGGTGACCGTCGAGGACACGGTCCGCAAGGAGCAGATCGAGCTCGACGAGACCGGCGTCGACCGGCGCTGACGCGCCACCCGGCCGGGAGCCGGGCAGCCCCTCCGCGAACTCTGGGCTGCCCGGCTCTCCCGCGCCCAGCCGCACCACCCACCCACGGACGACGGACGACGGCGCCATCCCTCGCCGGGTCCTTCCACAGCACGAGGAGTACTCGATGAGCAGCACCGACCGCCCTGGCGACGTCCCGACGACGGCAGGCGCCCACTCCACCCGGGGCACCGCGCGCGACGCGGTCGACCGGCAGCACGACCGCTTCGGTGGGGTCAAGTGGGGAGCGGCCTTCTTCGGTTGGCTGTCGGCCAACGGCCTCGCCGTGCTCCTCGTCGCGCTGATCTCCGCCGCAGGCGTCGCCCTCGGGTTGACGCAGGGCGTTCCCAGCACCGAGGAGGTGACCCAGCAGGCCGACACCATCGGCATCGTCGGCACGATCGTCCTGCTGGTCGTGCTCTTCCTCGCCTACCTCGCCGGCGGATACGTCGCCGGCCGGATGGCGCGCTTCGACGGCGCCCGCCAGGGTGTCGCCGTCTGGATCATCGGGCTGCTGGTCGTCCTCGCGCTCGCGGCGCTCGGCGCGATCCTCGGCGCCGAGTACAACGTGCTCCAGCAGCTGCAGCTGCCGCGCATCCCGGTCGGCGAGGGCACCGCCACGACGGCGGGCATCATCGCCCTCGTCGCCGTCCTGCTGGTGACCCTGCTGGGCGCCGTCCTCGGCGGCAAGCTGGGCACCCGGTACCACCGCAAGATCGACCGCGCCGGTTTCGACGCCTGACACCGGGTAGTCGACGGGCCGCCGAGTCCCGGCGCCCCTGCGCTCGGCCGGCCGCCGGGCGCAGGGGCGCCGGGGCCCATCGTGCCGCCTGCTGCGGAAAGGATGTCGTGGACGAAATCACCGGGAGCCGGTCGGTGAGCTCGGGCGCCCCTTCGGGGGATCCGCTGCGCGCTCTGTTGCGAGCCACGCACCTGCTCGCGCCCGACCAGCTCGCCACCGAGGTCGTGGCGACCGCCCGCCGCCTGGGTGCGGTGGAGGCGGTGGCTTACCTCGCCGACTACGAGCAGCTCCTGCTCCTGCCGCTCCAGGGGCCGGGCGTACCGCCGCGCCAGGAGCTCAGCATCGAGGGATCGCTCGCCGGGCTGGCCTACCGCAGGGTGGAGGTGACCCGGTCGCCGAGTCACCAGGGCGGCGTGCGCACCTGGTTGCCGCTGCTCGACGGGGTCGAGCGTCTCGGTGTGCTGGAGTTCGTGTCCCGCGAGATGACCCACGAACTGGAAGCGCATGCACGCGCTTTCGTCTCACTCGTCTCGGAACTGCTCGTCAGCAACGACGCCTACAGCGACCTCTTCGCCCGGCTGCGGCGCCGCAAGACCCTCAGCCTCGCCGCGGAGATCCAGTGGGACCTCCTCCCACCGCTCACCTGCGCCACCGACCGTGTCGTCATCGCCGGCGCCCTGGAACCGGCCTACGACATCGGTGGCGACACCTTCGACTACGCGGTCAACGGGACGACCGTCGACCTCCTCGTCCTCGACGCGGTGGGCCACGGCCTGCCGGCGGCGCTGCTCTCCTCGGCCGCGGTGGGGGCCTACCGCCACGGCCGCCGCGAGGGCCTCGACCTGCCCGACATCTCCGCCCTGGTCAACCAGGTACTCGCTGGGCAGTTCGCCGGTAGCCAGTTCGCCACAGCGGTGATCGCCCGGCTCGACCTAGACACCGGTCAGCTGCGCTGGGTGAACGCCGGACATCCCCAACCATTGCTGCTCCGCGACGGAGCCCTTCTGCACCTGGCCGCCTGCCCGCCCAGCCGGCCCCTCGGCCTGCAGGACGTCAAGCCCGAGGCGTGCGAGACGCAGCTCTCACCCGGCGACCGACTGCTCTTCTACACCGACGGCATCGTCGAGGCCCGCTCGCCCAGCGGGAAGTTCTTCGGCGAGAAGCGGCTGGCCGACTGCATCATCCGGGGTGCGCGTGCCGAAGCCCCGCCACCTGAGACGCTCCGGCGGCTGATGCGTCGGGTGCTCGCCCACCAGGCCGACCAGCTCCAGGACGACGCCTCCATCGTGCTCCTGGAGTGGCGTACCGGCCAGGAAAACAAGCTGGAGCTGTGAGGCACTCCGGGTGACTGGTGCCGGTCCCGAAACCGGCGTCACCGGTCGAGACGCCAGATCTTCGGGTCTAGGTGCTCCACGGCGCCGGCCCGGGGAACCTACATGCCCGCAGGCGTCGAGGCCGGATGGCGGTCGGCCACATGTAGGGTCTCGTGCGGTCACCCGAAAGTTGAGCAGCACGCTGACCCTTTTCCGCGCCAGCGTGTCCACCAACCCGGCCGTGCGAGAGATTCCCGATAGCAGCGCCGTCAAGGCCAGCACGGCGGCGACGGTGGCACCGGCAGGGTTCACGGCGTCGTTGCTGTAGGTCTGCAGTCCCCTACCGCGCCCGATCAGTGGCCAATTCCAGCAGGTGGGCGTCGGTCGCATCGATCAGTCCTTGATCGCGACACCATGTCGACGAAGTCGACAGTTAGGTTTGACCGGGGACGGAGGAAGACCGCACGAAGTTATGCAGCATGACCGCGGCGGCGTGGTGGTCGTGGGGACCCCGGCTGCCGGCGGCGCTGGGCCTGGACGGCTGGGGTGACACCGCCCTGCATCTGCTCAACGGCGCCTGGGAGGACCTGCTGACCGGCGCCCGGGTGGTCTCCGACGTCGCGGGCATCGCCGTCGACGCGCTGCTCTCCCGCCTTCCGGTCGCGCTGCTCGTGCGAGGGTAGGCACCCCATCGGTGGTGCGGGACCGCGGCCCCGCACCACCGCCGCCGCCGGAACCGCGGGTCGGCGGTCAGGACGGCGAGGCGCCGGGCCGCTGCTCGACGAGCTCGACCGGTTCTGCGGCGGGTCGGACGAGCTGCCGCGCCGCCATCAACATCGCCGCCAGGAAGGTGATCGCGCCGGCCATCTCGAACGCCTCCTCGACCGAGGAGGCGATGACGAACGCAAGGCTGCCCTTCTGACCGCCGTTGAGGTCGTACGCCAGGCCGCCGAGGGACTCCACGCCGATCGCGCCCCCGACGTAGAGGACGGCGGCGATCACGACGAGCTTCCGGACATCGGCCGGCAGCGCGCGGAGGAAGCCCAGGTAGGCCAGCGCGAACGCGAGGACCAGCGGAGCGGCTACCAGGATCCAGCCGAACGAGAGGATTCCTCGGGCGTCGATGAGGGAGTCGACGATCGCGTCGGCCGACTCGTGCAGGCGACCCGCCTCGTCGGCGGAGAGGTAGGCGAACGCGAGCGCGAGGAAGGCCCAGTGCTTCGCCCACCGGTCTTCGGCGGCGCGGCGGTCCACCGCGATCCCCCAGATGACCAGCGCGGAGAGCAGCAGCAACGCGGCGTTGAACCAGGACGCCAGGTTGGCCTCCTCGTCGACGCTGAAGATGCGCAGCAGGCCCTGGAAACCGAAAAACACCGGCTGCCGTGCGCCGCTCTCGAGCTCGGCGGCGATCGCCGGGTCGGTGGCGATCAGCCGGAGCACGAGGCTGACGAGGTTGATCACGACGGCCAGCGCGCCCAGCGCGACGAGCAGCCGTCGGGTGTTGCCGATCAGCACCATGGTCGAGGTCTCCCTGCCGTTCCGAGACGCTACGGGCCGCCGTCAGTCCGCCGACCCTAGCCCCGGTTCTGCGGGACCGCCTCCGCGCTCGTCCGACGGGCACGCGGGCCGGACCCGTTGTGCGTAGCATCGCCCCGCATGACCGGACGTGGTGACGTGGAGCAGGTGCAGCTGCTGTGGACGGGTGGCTGGGACTCCTCGTTCCGGCTGATGCAGCTGCTGCTCGTCGAGGGGCGCCCGGTGCAGCCGATCTACGTGCTCGACACTGGCCGCCCCAGCACGCTCTTCGAGCTGCGCGCCATGGAGGACATGAGGGCGGGGCTGCTCCCCCGGCTGCCGGACCCGGCCCTCCTGGCCCCGACCCGGTTCGTCCTGGCCAGCGACCACCCGCCCGGCGAGCGGGACGCCGAGATCGGCGACCGCCTGCTCCGGGAGACCTCGATGGGCACCCAGTACCTGTGGCTCAGCGGGCCGGCGGCGGCCCTCGGCTGGTCGGGTGTCGAGCTCTGCATCGAGCGCTACGAGTCCGGCCTCAGTGACTGGCAGCGCCGGGTGTTCGTCGAGCCGGACCGGCTCGACGGCTCGCCGGAGTCCGAGCTCTTCCGGTTCTGGTCGTTCCCCGTCATGCACCTGACCAAGGAGGAGATGCGGGAGATCGCGCGGTCGCACGGCTTCCTCGATCTCCTCGCGCGGCGCTGGTCCTGCTTCCGCCCGCTGGCCGGCCGGCCCTGCGGCCGTTGCCGGCCCTGCCGGCTGACGCAGGACGAGGAGGTGCGGTTCGCCAACCCCGTCCTCGTCGCGGCCCGCGACCTCGCGCGCAAGACCCGGAAGGGCCTGCGCGAGCCGGCCGCGGCCCTCGAGGTGCTGCGCCGCCGGTGAGGTCGCAGTACCGAGCGCGGGCTCAGCCCGGGAGCGCCGGAAGCGACCACCGCGACCCGAGCCACGCGTCGAAGGACGCCGGTTCGAACCGGGTGACCCCGCCCCCCGGGTAGGGCGTGAGCTCGCCGAACCAGATCGTGCCCCCCGCGCTGTACAGGTCGACGCGCATGAAGTCGAAGGAGCGGCCCAGCACCTCGGCGGCGCGCAGCATCGCCGAAAGGTTCCCCGGCGCCGCGGTCGGCGGCCCGCCCGGCACCGTCTTCTGCACCGGGAGCGGCGCCCAGTCCGGGGTGTAGAAGGTCCGCGTGTGCTCGCGGGTGAACCGGCCGCGGTCGACCTGGATCGCCGCGACCTCCCCGTCGAACACGAAGAACTTGTAGTCGTCCAGCGGTTCGCCCCCGCCGATGGCCTCCTCGACGACGAACAGCTTCCGGGCCTCGCCGTAGGCCCATTCGCCCAGCAGCACGCTCTGGTCGTCGCGCAGCCAGTCCCGGGTGGCGCCGACCGTCGCGGCGTCCACCCCGTCGGAGGCCGCGCCGAAGCGGACCAGGCCGCTGCGGTGGTTGGGCTTGAGCACCCACGCGCGGCCGAAAGCCCGGCCGGCCACCGCCGCCAGGTCATCGCCGGCCCACAGCGTCTCCGGCACGGCCACCCCCGCCTCGCGCGCCAGCCGGTGCGCGTGCTCCTTCATCGCCAGCTTGTCGCAGGTCCACGCCAGCTCGGACCGGCGGTCCCGGAGGATCCGCCAGTTGACCTTTTCCGAGAACGTCCGCGGGTCGCGCAGGTCGGGCAGCTGCCGGTGCCCGGCCAGGTAGAGGTAGCGGCGCCGCGCGGCCGGCGGCAGCAGGCCGGCGATCCGGCGGTGCGCGGGCTGCAGGTGAGAGCGGAGCACCCAGTTCAGCGGGCTCCGGGGCATCGAGATCCTCCTGCGCGGGGACACCGCCCTGCCGGTGACCTCCTGATCGTGCGGCGTCGCGGCCCCACTGCGCCGCCGAGAGTACTCGTACCCGGGCTAGGTGTACCCGGCCGCGGCGTTGGTGACGGCGGCCGGACTTGAATGCAGGAGAACCTCCGAGTGGGGTGGGCGAGCCATCCGCCTCGACCGGTCGCGTGTCGGATCCGCCGGCGGACCCACCGCCCCCGGGGGGGCGACACGTCGACGCCCTCGTCCAGCCAACCGGCATCCCCGGCCCGCTGTCGCTCCCCAGGATGCTGGGTTCTCGTCGTCCCGGGCGTCCCGGTGTCGACACAGGCGGGCAGGCGGCCGGTGAAGCCCGGGGCCGGTCACCGCCCCGCGGCTCACATCTCGGTCACGCCCGCCGGCGACCGGACGCTGCGCGGCTCCCGACGCCCTAGCTTTCGCCTGTCCGGATCGGCCGTGCGCGGCAGGACGGATCACCGTCAACCAACGACCGCCCACGAGCGGACGGTTCGACCGGTCGGAGACGACCGGACTCACGCGAGAAGGCATCCCATGACCGACACAGACGCACGTCCCACGACCGCACCGGCGCGCAGTCGCTCCTGGTGGGGTGACCGCGGAATCAAGACCAAGATCCTCGTGGCCGTGGCGGTGGCGGGGTTCGTGGCCGCCCTCGTGGGGGTTCTCGGGCTGCAGGCCCTGAACGCCTCCGCGGACCGGACCCAGCTCATGCTCAACGACAACGTGCACGGGATCACGAACGCGGCAGCCATGCGTGGCGGCTTGAAGGACGTCCGAATCCGGACCCGCGATGCTCTGCTCAGCAGCGACCCGGCCCGGAAGGCGGAGGCGCTCGACCAGGTCGCCGAGTTCGACGCCCGGTTCCAGGATTCGCTGTCCGCATATCTGGACGAGACCAGCGCGCCGGAGAAGCGCGAGCTCGCCAACAAGATCGGGGAGGAGTTCCAAACTTATCTCGCCACGGTCGACACCGTGCTGACGCCACTGGCGCGAGCCGATGACTACGCGGCGTGGATCGCAGCCAACGAGACGCAGATCCGCCCGCTGACCAGTCAGATCGAGAAGGACCTCAACGCCCTGATCGAGATGGAGCAGGCCGACGCAGAGGAGGCGGCGGTGGCCGCGGCCGATGCCGCGCAGCACCAGCAGCTGGTGTCGATGGTCATCCTGGTCGTCGGTGTCGCTGTCTCGCTGGCATTGGGCCTGTTCGTGGCAACTGGCATCGGCCGGGCGACGCGCAAGGTGCAGGAGGTGACCACTGCGCTGGCCGCCGGCGACCTCACGGCCACCAGCGGGCTCACGACCAAGGACGAGCTCGGCCGGATGGGCCGCTCGCTGGACGCAGCCGTGATAGGCCTGCGTGCCGTGATGTCCGACGTGGTCTCGTCGGCGGATGCGGTGGCGGCGTCATCGGAGGAGCTGTCGGCCAGCTCGGCGCAGATCGCCGCCTCTGCCGAGGAGACGTCCGCTCAGTCCGGGGTCGTCTCGGGCGCCGCCGAGGAGGTCAGCCGCAACGTGGCGACGGTGGCCGCGGGTGCCGAGGAGATGGGTGCGTCGATCCGGGAGATCGCGACGAACGCGGCGGAGGCCAGCGAGGTGGCGCACCGGGCGGTGACAGCGGTGGAGACCACGAGCGCGACGGTGACCAAGCTTGGGGAGTCCAGCGCGGAGATCGGCAACGTGGTCAAGGTGATCACGAGCATCGCGGAACAGACGAACCTGCTGGCGCTGAACGCCACGATCGAGGCTGCGCGGGCAGGTGAGGCGGGCAAGGGCTTCGCGGTGGTCGCGAACGAGGTCAAGGAGCTGGCGCAGGAGACGGCGAAGGCCACCGAGGACATCGCCCGCCGGGTGCTGGCGATCCAGGGTGACACGGGTGCCGCGGTGGCGGCGATCGAGGAGATCAGCACGATCGTCGCGCAGATCTCCGACCGGCAGACCACCATCGCCTCGGCGGTGGAGGAGCAGACGGCCACGACCAACGAGATGGCGCGCTCTGTGCAGGAGGCATCCGGCGGCGTCGGTCAGATCGCCGACAACATCACCGGCGTCTCGGGTGCGGCCGACTCCACCACGCAGGCGCTGGGGCAGACGCGCATCGCGGTTGACGAGCTCTCCCGGATGGCGGCCGACCTCCGCACGACCGTGGGCCGCTTCACCTACTGAGCCACCGGCTCAAGATCGGCCGGGCCGGGTGGTGACCACTCCGTCACCGCCCGGCCCGGATCGTGCGCGACTGGCGCCAGGCAGCCGGCGCGAGGCCGCCTCGGTACTGCGCCGGCAGACGGCAGCGGGGCGGGCCGCGAGCAGGACAGCACGGTGCACGTCAGGTGTCTTCCCGACCAGGTGGCACCTTCGCTACCGTGCACTCCGCGTGGGCCACCGGGGGTCATCCGGGCTCGGCCGACTGGGTTCCCAGCGGTGGCACGACCGGAGCGCGCGCAGCGAAGAAGGGGCTGAGGAAGTCCTCGTCCAGGTCGATGACCCGGTCAGCTTCGTGGACCAAGGCTTGTGACACGTCGCTGTTCCCGGCCGGTTCAACGGCCAGCAGGCAGACCTGGACGCCCAGGGACTGGGCTTCGGCGACACCCTCGCAGAGGTCTTCGTCCCCGGCGACCAGGTATGCCGTGACGATGGAACGCTGGCGTGCGAGAGTCGTCAGATCCCGGTAGATCAACGCGTCGACGCCCTTCTGCCTGCCCTGCACGAGGCGCCCGAGTCGCAACTTGGTGTAGTCCAGCTCCCGGAGAGCTGAATGCTCCGCAGAGGGTCGGCCCTCACGGGCACCGTCGTACCAGTACGTGCGCAGCAAGGGGAGCCCGGCGTCCTCTTCGACTCGCTCGACGAGAGCCATCAAGAGCTTGCACACGTCGACATCCAGGTTGGTGCGCTTGTGCTCGGCCACAGTCAAGCTGCCGCCGCCGGAGAGCAGGTGGCCGGCGTCGACGAGTAGAACTGTGCGGTCCACGAGGACGATAGTGCCCAGGCCGGGCGCTCAGGGCCAGTACCTGTCGACCGAGCGGCTCAGCGAGCGCCTTGGCCGCTGCGGTTGAGCCCGACTCCGGGTGCCTGGGCGGAACGTGCGAAGTACGTCCTACGTGGGAGCCTCTACGGGGTTGGCGTCTCGACGCTGCAGGCGCCACCGTAACCGGTCATGCGGGGCCGACTCCGGCGAAGCGGAGGAGGTCGACGAAGGCCAAGCGTCCCGCCGTGGTTGGCGGCAGGACGGGCGTCCATCCGGTGTCGTCCTGAGCAGGATCGATGACCGTCCATCGCCGGTCCTGGAATTAGTAGGCGTATGCGTCGTGGCGGAGGTGCTCATCGCAGGCGGTTCGCTTTCAAAGCGCCCTCGCAGCAGCCGACGTCGGCACTAGCGTGGTCCCATGCGACGCATGCACCTGTCCGGGCACGACGTCACGTCCTTCGCCAGCAGAGGCGTCTCGGCGTCACCTCGTGCTCGTGTCAGGGCAGTGGATGGCGCGGCTGTCTGAACCTCGATCCACCGTCGATCTTGGTCGGCTCGGTCGGCCTCTGATCTGATCTTGGTCAGCCGGTGCGGGCGTGAAGCAGCCGCCGGTCTGTCCGG
>NZ_SSXA01000066.1 GCF_021698975.1 Blastococcus sp. KM273128
GGGGGACGCAGTGCCTGCATCGCGCACACCTGGGCGCGCGACCGCCCCGCGCACCGCGTCCTCGACCCGCGGCACCGCCGGGGCCCGGCGCACCGCGGCCCGACCGCCCCTGACCCCGGCGGAGGCCCGGGCGCTCCGTGAGGCCCTGGCCCTGCGCCAGGCCGCCGCGGCCCGGCCCGGCACCACCCCCGAGCAGCTGGCCGCGGCCCTCGCCGCCCGAGCCGGCGGGTCCGGCGCGCGCCGCCCGTCGGGCTCCCCGCGCACCCGCAAGCGCCCGGCGGCCGGCCGGACCGCCGTCCGGCGCGCTCCCGCCCGCTCCCGGCGCACCCGCGAGCGCGCCCCGCGGACCGGTTCCCGCTGGTCGACGCGGCTGGGCGTCGTCGCGACCAGCGCGCTGCTCCTCCCCGCCGCGCTCGCGGTGCTGCTGCCCGCGGCGCAGCCCCCCGGCGGCGGCTCCGCCCCCGACGCCACCGCGCTCGCGCTCACCGCGCGCAGCTCGCTGCTCGAGCAGGCCGACCGGTACCAGCAGCTCGCCGACGAAGCGGACCGGCGCCGCACCCGCCTCGAGGAGGCCCTGGCCACCGAGGAGGCGGCCCGCGCGGAGCTGGCCGCCCGGCGGGCGGCAGTCGGCTCCGGCGCCGCGCAGCTGTACCGGGCCGACGCGACCACCCGGTACCCCGCATTCGGTCTCGACCTCGACCGGCCGGCCAGCGCGGCGGTCTCGCTCACCCGGCAGGCGGTCGCCGACCGGGCCGGGCGTGCGCTGCAGGGCGACGTCGCCCGCGCCGAGCAGACCGCCACCCGCCTGCGCGCGTCGCTCACCCGGGTCGCGGACGCCCGCGCCGCCCTGGCCACCGCCGAGCAGCGCGCCGCCGAGGTCCTCGCCGCGGTGCGCGACGAGGCCGGTGGCCTGCCCGCCGAGGTGGCCGGGCAGCTCGCCGGCCTGGGGGCGATCCCCGCGGCCGGGCCGCAGCAGCCGCGCAACGAGGCCGTGACGCGGCGCTGGCAGGAGTACCTGGCCCGGCTCGCCGCGGCAGGCATCACCCCGCCGCCGGCGGCCGCGCTCGCCGACCCCGCGACCTTCCCCGCAGGTCTCTCCCCGGCGCTGGACGCCGGCGGGCAGCCCGTCCCCGGCGTGGCGTGGGCCGTGATCGACAGCGAGCCGGTGACGGTGCTGCCGGCGGAGACCGTCGCGGCCGTGAGCAACGCCCTGTCCCAGCTGGGCAAGCCGTTCGTGGCCGGGACCGCCGGCCCCGACACCTACGACTGCGGCGGCTTCACCGCCGCCTCCTGGCTGCTGGCCGGCTACGCGCTGCCCGGCGACCCGGGCGGCCAGTGGGCCTCGGGGGCCCCGGTGCCCGTGACCGGCGTGCAGATCGGTGACCTGGTCGTCGCCCCCGGTGGGCTGGACGTCGGCATCTACGTCGGGGACGGCGAGGTCGTCGGCGCGTCGGCCGCGTCGTTCCAGGTGGCCGTCACCTCGATGCCGGCGGGCTCCAGCGCGGTCCGGGTGACCCTGCCGCGCCCGGCCGAGCCGAACCCGGCGCTGCCGGTCGGCGGCGCGACCGGTGTGTGCGGCGCGCCGCTGCCCCAGCCCGGCCCGGTGGACCCGCGGTGGGGTGGCTGGTCCAACGGCCGGATCCCCGCCGAGGCGCTGTGCCGGCTCGGTGTGGGCGGGCACGCGCTGCGGTGCGACGCCGCCGCGGCCTACGCGGCGCTGGACGCGGCCTACACCGCCGAGTTCGGCACGCCGCTGCGCATCACCGACTCCTACCGCTCCTTCGGCGCCCAGGTGGCGGCCGCCATCGCCAAGCCGGCCCTGGCTGCCACGCCGGGCACCTCCAACCACGGGTGGGCCCTGGCCATCGACCTCGGCGGCGGCGTCAACGTGGCCCGCACCCCGCAGTGGAACTGGATGACGGCCAACGCCGCCCGCTTCGGCTGGGTGCAGCCCGACTGGGCCCGGCCGGGCGGGGAGAAGCCCGAACCCTGGCACTGGGAGTTCGGCTACATCTCCTGAGGTCGGGCGCCCTCAGATCCAGGGTAGGTCGACGACGGAGCGCCAGGGCAGCGTCACGCTGGCCTCGCTCGCCTGGCCCGCGAGCCGCCGCGCGACCCCGGGGTCCGCGCAGGCCACCGGCCGGTGCGGTGTCACGACCACGTGCATGTCGGGCAACTGCAGACCCGTGGCGGCGATCCGCTCGAGCACCAGCTCGGGGGCGACCAGGGCAGCCGAGGCGAGCACCGGGACCGTGCGGTGCGAGAGCAGCGCCAGGGGGCCCTCGACCCTGAGCTGCAACGGCACCTCGTGCGCGCGGCCGGTCGATGCCGAGCGCACGCGGTGCAGTTCCGCCGCGCGCGCCGCCGGCGAGGGCGCCCAGGCCACCGCGAGGTCACCGCGCACCACGGCGACGGTCCAGCCCACCGCGGTCTCGGCCGGGTCCGCCCAGTCCAGGACGGCGATCCCCGAGGCCGCAGCGTCCGCGTCGGTCACCGGTCGCCGCTCCACCCAGCCCCGGAGAGCAGCGGCGATGGCGGCGGTCGTGCCCGGGACCCCGGCCCGGCTCATGTCGTCGGCCAGGTCGGTCAGCGCGACGCGCTGCACCCGCTCGTCCTCCTCGACGTGCAGCACCGTGCCGGCGCCCGGGCGCCGGACCAGCCCGAGGTGCAGCCGGGCCGAGGCCAGCCGGGGCAGCAGCTGCGACGCGACGTCGTGCAGGTCGGCGACGTCCACCGGTTCGGCGCGGAACCGCCGCAGCAGCCCCCGCGACGCGGTGGCGGCGCCGAAGGGTCCGGGGCTCACCGGCGCCCCTCGGCCGACAGCAGCCCGTGCAGCCGCGCGGGCAGGGACGGCAGCGCCAGCACGGCGCCGAGCTCGGCCGGGCTCAGCCGGATCGGGAGCACGTCCTCGTCCCACCCGGTGGCCAGGCGCACCCGGGCGGTGGAGGCCGGCCACACCGCCTCGCGGGCGGCGGCCACGTGCAGCTCGGTCAGCACGTCCTGGAGGTGGATGGTCGCCACGGGGTGCGCCGGGGACCCGGCGAGGGCGGCGCGCACCGACGCGGCCAGCGCCTCGCGGGCGGAGGCGTCCAGCCAGTGCGGGACGAGCACCGGGGAGCCGGCGTCACCGGCGGGCAGCGCGCTCACCGGGCACCCTCCCGGCGCCGCACCCCGGCGCGCGCCCGAGCCCACGGCCGGCAGGCCGTGCGGCGGGTCCTCGGGCGGGGTGTCACGGAGTGGATATCGGCAGGCTCCGACCTCGTTCGACCCTGTGACAGGCCCTTTTCCGTATCGAATGGCCGGGCGTCGCACCCGTCCCGCCCCGCGCGTCACCCGCGACGTGCCGGCGTCGCGACGCCGCGGACCCGCACGGGTGCGTGCGGGTCCCACCGGCGTGACGCGCTCGCGGCCCGAGTGCGCAGTCGTGGTCGGCGACACGCGCCGGCACGCCGGGTGAGGCAGCCACAACTGCGCGCTCGGCAGCGTGGACCCGGCGGAGCAGCGGGCCGACCCACGCGGAGCCGCGAGCATGGCGACGTCCTGGAACGGCCTCCCTGCAGGGCCCCGCGCCGAGCCGGCGACGTGCTGGAACGGCCTCCTTCAGGGACCCGCCGCGAGCGTGCAAGCGGTGGGCAGAAGGGGGTCCTTCTTTCAGTCGGCGAGCTCGGCCAGCCGGTCCTTGAGCGCCTTCTCCACGCGGTCGGCGTAGACGTTCATGTTCCGGACGGAGGTGCCGAGGTCGGCCGAGAGCTGCGTCTTGGTCCGCCCGCCCCACGTCGTCAGGTACCAGGTCGCCCAGCCGAGCACGTTCGGCTGGCCGGCCCGCTGGTCGCGGCGCGCGTCGGGGTCGGGTGCGCAGGCGGCGGTGAGGGCGTGCGAGAGCAGCGTCTGCTCGGCCTCGCCCATGATCTCGTCCGGGGCCTCGGAGGAGTCGGGCAGCAGAATCTCGGTGGCCTCGGGGGCGCCGTCCAGCGACTGGAGGTTGCGCAGCCCGTTGAGGGTCGCGACCGTCTGGGAGTTGCGGCGCAGCGTGGCGACGCTCTGGCCCATGTAGGCGGCCAGCTCCTTCTCGCTGGGCCGCCGCTGGTGCTCGGCCATGAAGGCGGCGACCGCCTTCTGCTGCTTGTGCTCGGTGTCGGCGGCCGTCCGACCGTGGGCGTTGCGGCCCAGGTCGTGCACCCACTTGGAGAGCTGGGTGGCGAGGAAGGCCCCGAACGGGACCGACTTGCTCTCGTCGTACTGGGCGACGGCCTTCAGGATCCACTCGTAGACCTGCTGCCCGAGGTCGTCGGGGTCGGGCAGGTGCAGGCGGATGGTGCTCATGTTCCGCTGCAGGCGCTTGAGGCTGACCGGCCCGTAGTGCCGGCACAGGTCGTCGAGGAAGGCCGGGGGCAGGTCCCGCGGGGCGCGCCGCCGGACGTCGGTCTCCGCGCGGAGCCCTATCGTCGTGGTGCCGCGGCCGGCGCACCAGGCCTTCACCCAGTCGGCGAGCACGGCGGCCGTGCCGCAGGCGCCGTCCACGCGGTAGAGGCCGTCGCCCTGGTCGTAGCTGACCGTCACGCCGTCGGGCAGCGCCCGGCGGAACTCGTCGAGCGGCAGCTCGCGGTCGACGCGGAAGTGCACCCGGTCGCGAGGGGTGATGGGCGCGAGCGCCCAGCCGTCGGCCTCGGGGATGCCCCCGAAGACCAGGGGCTGCCGGGCGCGGGCCCGGTCGTCGGTGGAGGTGGCGTTCGGGGCGGGGATGCGGTCGGGCATCGGTACTCCTGGGCACTACGGGGAAGAAGGGGGTGCCGGGCAGCCGGCACCCCGCACTGCTCGGGAGGCCGTCAGGCCGGGATGCGCTCCCCCGGACCGGGCCGGCGCGGCGAGGGGACGAGCGGGGCGGCCGGGGTGCCGGGCAGCGACTCGATCGCCTCGAGGGGCAGGCCGTCGGGGCGCGTGGCGCCGGCGGTGGCGTGCTCGAGCAGGGCCGTCGCGGCGGCGCGCTCGGCGCTGCTGGGCTCGGCGGTGTAGACCGGCATGTGGTCGTAGAGCGAGGTGAACACCGCCGACACGAAGGCGTACGCCGCCTGCGCCTGCGGCGAGAACCGGGCGACGGAGGCGCGGGGACCGAGGTCCACGCCGACGGTCACGCGGACGACGCGGTCGTCCTTGCTCAGGCCGGTGACGGCGACGACGACGTCCTCGTACTCGGCGGCCAGCGCGGCCAGCGCGGCGAGGCACTTGCGCGTGGCGCCCCGGCGCGGCCGCAGCTGCACGTGGACCACCACGGACTCCTGGTCGCCGGTCTGGTCCCCCGCCACCGAAGCGGTGAATGCGTTGCGTGCCATCTTGATCGCCCCCTGTCACTTGCGTGAAGAGGAATCTGCCGCATGCACGCAGCGGACACGGCACACAACTCGCTGTGTCCACCGCAGTTGTGACCGGGAAGCTTCGGCAATAGTTGCCCGTGTCGCGGGTACACCCGCCGAACCGCCCCGTCAGATTGGCACGGTTTGCCGAGGCAGTTGCCCCGGCGTCCGTGCAGATCTGCGACTCAGCGGGGCGGGCTGCCTTTCGCCGGGGCGGTGTCGGCCGACGCGGCCGCCTCGATAGCCACGGCCTCGGGGCCGGCCGCCTCGGGCGCCGGCGCGGGGGCGAACGCCGCCAGGGCACCGAGCGTGTCGGCGGTGACCTGGGCGGCCAGCAGGTTGGCCTCGGCGATCTGCCGGTAGACCTCTTCGCGGTGGATCGCGACCTCGCGGGGCGCCTTGAAGCCGAGGCGGACGGTGCCGCCCCGCACCTCGACGACGTGCACCTCGATGTCGTCGCCGATGCGGATCGTCTCGCCGACGCTGCGGGTGAGTGTGAGCACGGGTACCCCTCCGTGGGTGTGTGTGGTTGCCGTCCGTGGCGCCGCCCGCCGGAGCGGGCGTCGAAGCCGCGTCCCGACGCGGCGCACTGAGGTTATCGGCGCAGGCGCCGCCGAAGGGGAAGAGAGCTGTCATCCAGCACGACCTGGCGGGCACGGGAGGTCGCGGGGGCGACGACCACGGGGGCGCGCAGGTTGGCCGTCGCCTCGGCGACATCGCCGTCGGGCACGGTGACCAGGCAGAACAGCCGCGCGCCGGCCGGGTCCGCGAGCCCCAGCTCCGCCCGCACGGCGGCGGGCACGACCGGGGCGTACCCGGGGAAGAACTCGCGCGCCGGCACGGCCAGGAAGCGGGGCCCGTCGGCGGCGACCGCCTGGAGCCAGAAGAGCATCCCGGCGCCGTCCCCGGCGACCAGCACGTAGTCCCGGTGCCGGGGGAAGCCCGGCACCGGCTCGCTGAACGACAGCACCTGGACCGGGGGCAGGGCCGGGGCGGTCGCCGAGGGCCGGCCGGCGAGGGCGGTGGTCACCGCAGGTACTCCATCAGCGTCGGGGAGATCGCCTTCGCGGTCGCCTGCAGCGCCGCCTGGTAGCCGACCTGCTGCATCTGCAGCCGCATGATCGTGCCGGGCAGGTCGACGTTCTCGACCTCCCCGAGCTGGGTCTCCAGCCGCAGCGCGAGGTCGCTGTTGATCTGCTGCTCCCGCTCGACCCGGGCGGCCCGGGCGCCGACGTCGGCGACCCCGCCGAGCATCCGCTTCATCGCCGTGTCCAGGTCCACCAGGCCCTGGTCGAGGGCGGCGGGGTCGTTGACCAGGTCGTCGGCGATCCGGGCGACCACCGCGAACAGGTCGTCGCCCGCGGGGCCGAAGGCCTCGGGGCCGGTCAGGTCCACGCGGATCTCCTCGGTGGACGAGACGCGCCGCATGACGTCGGCCCCGCCGATGCCCTGGTAGGCGCCGGCGCCGCTGTACGCGGTGGTCCCCGTGGACACCCCGCCGAACACGGGACGCCCCTGGATCGTCGTGTTGGCCAGGCCGAGGAGGCTCTCGCGCAGCGACGCGACCTCCGTCGCCAGCGCCCGCCGGCTGGCCTCCGAGGAGTTGCCGGTGCTCGCCCCCTGCACGGTGAGGTCCCGGACCCGGCGGGTCACGTCGAGCATGTTCTGCAGCGTGGAATCGGTGATCGACAACCAGCTGTCGGCGTCGGAGATGTTGCGGGCGAACTGCTCGACGGCGGCCTGCTCCGACCGGATCTGCATCGCCTTGTTCGTGCCGGTCGGCGAGTCCGAAGGCGCGTTGATGAGCTTGCCCGAGGTGAGCTGCTGCTGGAGCTTGCCGAAGGTGTCGAGGTTGCGGTTGAGCCCCTGCAGGCTGGTGAGGGCGACCGCCTTCTGAGTGATGCGCACTCAGATCACAGCCCCACGCGGCCGGTGCGGTTGATCAGGACGTCGAGCATCTCGTCGATCGCCGTGACCAGCCGCCCCGCGGCCGAGTACGCGTGCTGGAAGGACAGCATGTTGGTCATCTCCTCGTCGAGGTTGACCCCGGCCACGGACTCCCGGGCGGCGTCCACCTGCCCGGTGATGACCGACTGGATGCCGAGGTTGCGCTGCGAGACCGCCGACTGCACGCCCAGCTCGACGATCATCGTGCGGTAGGCGGTGTCGGGGGACCCCACCCCGGTGCCCAGCTGGGAGAGCTTGTCGGCGTTGCCGCGGTCGAGGTTCGGCGTGCCGGGCCCGATGGACGACGCCGCGATCTTCCGCGGGTCGGTCAGGGACACGGTGATCGACGACGCCGTCACCGGCCCGCCCGAGGAACCGAGCAGCGCACCGCCCTGCACGCCGTCGAGGTCGTAGCCCTCGGCGTGGGCCGTGTTCAGCGCGGTGGCCAGCGACGCGGCGATGCCGTCGAGCTCGGCCCGGTAGGTCGGGATGATCGAGTTCAGCGCGTGCACCTGGCCGCCCGCGGTCCCCCCGACGGTGACCGGGAGGTTGCCGGCGGCGGTGACGACGCGCGGCGGGTCGCCGGCGGTACCGGCCGGGTCGATGGTGCCCTGAACGGCGAGCTTCGAGGCCGTCCCGCCGGAGACCAGGGCGACGCTGCCGACGAGCACGTCGACGACCCCACCCTCCCGCGGTCGGACCGACACCCCGACCTGGTCGGCGAGCCTCATGACCAGCAGGTCGCGCTGGTCGGTGAGGTCGTTGGCCGGCTGCCCGGTCTGGGTGGCCCGCAGGATCGCGGTGTTCAGCTGGGCGATCGTCCCGGCCGCGGCGTTGACGTCGTCCACGAGGACGCCGAGGTTCTCGCGGGTCTGCTGCCACTGCCCGTCCAGCTGCGCGGCGCTGAAGTGCAGGCCGCCGACGAGCGTCTCGAGCCGCTTGAGCACCTGCCCCCGGGCGGCCGGGTCCTCGGGCCGGTTGGCCACGTCCTGCCACCCGCGCCACATGTCGGCCATCAGGTTCTGCAGGCCGGTCGTCCCCGGCTCGCGGAAGGCCTGCTCGACCAGCCCGTAGGTGTCGGTCTCGGCCGTCAGCTGCGCGCTGTTCGCGTGCTCGGTGTGCCCGCGCCCCTCCAGGAAGGCGTCGCGGATCCGGGTCACCTGGTCGGCGTTCACCCCGGCACCGATGCCGCTGCCGGTCGAGTAGAACGCCGGGACGGCGCTGCCGCCGATCGCGCGCATGTCGACGCGCTGCCGGGAGTACCCGTCGGTGTTGACGTTCGAGATGTTCTGGCCGGTGACGTCGAGCGCCCGGCGCTGCGCCCACAGCGAGGTGGTCGCGGTGTTGAGGAGGCTGAAGGTGCTCACGTCAGAGGGCTCCGTCCAGGGTGACCGCGCGGTGGGCGCCGCCGGAGTGCCGGCCGCTCGCGCCGTAGGTCCCCGCCGCGGGCGGACGGGTCCGCAGCAGCGCGTCACCGATGGCGGAGAGGCCGCCCTCGATGAGCTCCCGGTTGGCGTCGGAGAGGCTGCGCAGGTCGGTGATGAGGGTCAGCAGCGCCTCGTGGTGCTGGGCGAGCAGGTCGTTCCAGGGTGCGGGCGCCGCCTCGGCGACCTGCCGCAGGGACGGGTCGGCGGACAGCCCGAGCCGGCCGGCGATCACCTCGGTGGCCGCGGACCGCTCCACCTCCAGGGTGCGCAGCTGGTCGAGGATGACCTCGATCTCGTGCGCGATGCGCGCCAGCCAGCGGGTCTTGCCGGAGAGGATGAGGTACTGCTTCTCCTCGGCCTTGAACAGCAGCAGGTCCAGGAGCTCCTGCTCCCGCCACAGCAGCGTCGACAGGTGCTGGTAGTCCACGTGCCCACCGCCTTCCGTCGTCTCGCTCGTACTCGCGGTCGCCCCGGCCCGAGGGTCGGGCGCCGCCGTCGGAGCTGCCATCGGCACCCCTCCCGAGGGGGTTGAGCCGAAGCACCGAACTGGCGCTCAAGTTCGTGGGGATTTGTGCCGACGGGTGGTGCCGACCTCGCCCGGGACCGCCGAGAGATACGGACGTGACCCCAGTCCGTGCCCTCGCGACCGAGCGACCCCTGCGTGAGCGGTCCGCACACGACCGGCCGTTGCGCGAGCGCCCCCAGGGCGGCCGGGCGCCGCACCCGGTGAAGGGGCGCTCGTCCCAGGAGGTCGACGCCCTGGTGACCGAGCACCTGCCGCTCGCCGCCTTCGCCGTCAACGCCGTCGCCTCGCGCATCTCGCTGCCGAGCCACGTGAGCCGCGAGGACCTGCTCTCCTGCGCGCACGTGGCGCTGGTGGAGGTGGCCCGCCGGTTCGACCCCGCCGCCGGCGCCTCCTTCGCGACCTATGCGCTGGCCCGCTTGCAGGGCGCGGTCCTCGACGAGCTGCGCTCCGGCGACTGGGCGAGCCGCTCGGTGCGAGCCGCCGCGCGCCGCACGGACGCGGCCGCCGACGCGCTGACGGTCAGCCTCGGCCGCCCGCCGACGCGCGAGGAGCTCGCCACGAGCCTGGGGATCGCGCGCCGCGAGCTCGACCACCTGCAGGTCGACGTCCACCGGGCGGTCATGGTGAGCATCGACGCCGAGACCGGCCCCGACGGCAGCACGCTGGACCTGCCCGACGCCGGGGAGTCCCCCGAGCGCGCCGTCCTGCGCGGGGAGCGGGCGCGGCACCTGCACGAGGCGATCCGCGCCCTGCCCGACCGGCTGGACGAGGTCATCGAGCGCAATTTCTTCGGTGATGAATCGCTGACGGACATCGCCGAGGACCTCGGGGTGACGCTCTCCCGCGTCTCCCAGATGCGCGCCCGGGCCCTCACCCTGCTGCACGCCGCGATGAGCGAGATCTGGGACGGGCTGGCGGTGCCCGCGGACGGCGGCGTGCGCGCCCGCAACCAGCAGCGCGCCTACCTCGACCGGGTCACCGGCCGCGGCGGCGCCCCGCTCCCCCGGCCGCGCGCCACCTGGCCCACGGCCCGGGACCGCGCCGCGCAGACGGCCTGACCCTCCCCCGCGCAAAGAAATCGTCCACTCGGCTCAAGAGCCCCCGGCCACCGGCCGAAGACCTTCCATGTACGGCCCGCAGCACGGATGCAGCGGGAAGACCGAGTACGACCCCTTCCAAGGAGGAACACCATGGGTCTGCGCATCAACCAGAACATCGCTGCTCTCAACGCTCACCGGAACCTGTCGATCACCGACAGCCAGATGAGCAAGTCGCTCGAGAAGCTGTCCTCCGGCTTCCGGATCAACCGCGCCGCCGACGACGCGGCCGGCCTGGCGATCTCCGAGGGCCTGCGCTCGCAGGTCGGTGGCCTCAAGGTCGCCGTCCGCAACGCGCAGGACGGCGTCTCCGTCGTCCAGACGGCGGAAGGTGCCCTCACCGAGGTGCACTCGATCCTGCAGCGTGTCCGTGACCTGACGGTCCAGGCCGGTAACACCGGTGTCGTGGACGAGAAGGCCCGCGGCTACATCGCCAAGGAGGTCGAGCAGCTCAAGGGGGCGCTGGACAACATCGCCGACCGCACCGACTTCAACGGCACCAAGCTGCTCCAGGCGTCCGGTGGTTCGGCCCTCAGCCTGACCTTCCAGACCGGTGCCAACGGCGGCGAGACCGTCAGCGTCACGCTGAGCAACGTGACCGCCGTGGCCTCGGCCATCGGCACCGTGGCGACCAACCTGGCCGCCTCGGGCACGTACAACGCCTCGGCCGATCTGACCAGCATCGACACCCAGATCAAGCAGGTGTCGAGCGACCGCGCCACCCTCGGTGCCTCGCAGAACCGCTTCGAGAGCACCATCAACTCGCTCAACGTCTCGATCGAGAACCTGAGCGCGTCCGAGAGCCGGGTCCGTGACGCCGACATGGCGCAGGAGATGGTCGGGTTCACCCGTGCCCAGATCCTGTCCCAGGCCGGCACCGCGATGCTCGCGCAGGCCAACCAGGCCTCGCAGGGCGTCCTCTCGCTGCTCCGCTGATCGACGACCAGCTGAGCAGCTGAGGCCGCAGACCCTCAGCACCACCCCGGGTGAGGGGGGAGGCCCTCGTGCCTCCCCCCTCATTCGCTTGAGCCCCGTCCCACCGACCCAGGAGCCAGTGGCATGACGATGAGCATCAACACCGGCCTGGTGTCCGGGATCGACACGGGCACGATGATCACCCAGCTCCTCCAGCTCGAGGCGCGGCAGCAGAACGCGCTGAAGGCGCGGCTGTCCGACACGCAGGTCACCGCCAGCGCCTACCGCACGATCAACAGCTCGCTCGCGGCCCTGACCACCAGCGCCGAGTCCCTGGCCCGGCCGGACTCCTTCGCCAGCACGAAGGCGACCAGCACCGCGACCTCCGTCGGCGTCACCACCGCCTCCTGGGCCACCCCCGGCTCCCTCACCTTCACCGTCGCCTCGGTGGCGACGACCGCCTCCAGCGTGAGCACCGGCCGCTGGTCGAGCACCACCACCGCCGCCGGCATGGGCAGCATCGACATCCGCACCGCCGACGGCACGGCGAGCAAGGGCACGGTCGCCCTGGACGGCACCGAGTCGCTGGAGCAGGTCGCGGCGAAGATCAACGCCGACACCGCCCTGGGCCTCAAGGCCTCCGCGGTGCAGGTCTCCCCTGGCCAGTACGCGCTGCAGATCAGCGCGGCGACCTCGGGCGCGGCCGCCGGCTTCTCGGTCGGGGGGACGGCGTTCACCACGACCAGCCTCGGCCAGGACGCCGTGCTCAAGGTCGGCGAGGACACCGCCACCACGACGAGCTACACCATCCGATCGGCGACCAACACGTTCGAGGGCGTCCTGCCGGGCGCGACGCTCACGGTGAGCAAGCCGGAGACCAGCCCGGTCACCGTCACCGTCGCCGCGGATCCCGAGGCCGTCGCCGACAAGGTCTCCGGGCTCGTCGACGCCGTGAACAAGGCGCTGTCGACGATCAAGACCTACTCGGACAACACCCCCGGCAGCAAGGCCGCGCTCCGCGGCGAGTACGCGGTCACCTCCGTGGCCGGCCAGCTGCTGCAGGCGGTCTCCGAGGCGGTCGGCACGGACGGCTCCCCGGCGCAGGTCGGGTTCGAGCTCACCCGCGACGGCACGGTCACCTTCGACGAGGAGAAGTTCGCCGCCGCGCTGCGAGCCACCCCCGACCTCGCCCAGCGGATCGTGGTCGGCTCCGGCGTCCCCGGTGAGCCGGGCGCCGTCCTCGGGCTGGCCGCGCGCGTCCGCGACGTCAGCAAGGCGGCGTCGGACACGACGACCGGCTCCCTCAGCTCCCTGGCCAAGGGCCAGGACAACCTCGCCCGCGACATCCAGGACCGGATCGCCGACTGGGACCTGCGGCTGGCCGCGCGCAAGGTGGCCCTCACCCGCCAGTTCACCGCCATGGAGACCGCGCTGAGCGGCCTGACCAACCAGTCCAACTGGCTCGCCGGTCAGCTCAGCTCGCTGCCGTCGGCCTGACGCACACCCGCCCGACACGCCCGACACGCCCGACCCGCTCGACCCCTCACCTCAGGAGCCCTTCCCGATGAGTGCTGCTTCGCTCCGTGCCCGCTACCTCGGCGACGCCGTAGCCACCGCCTCGCCGCAGCAGGTGCTGGTGATGCTCTACGACCGGCTGGCCCTCGACCTCGAACGGGCGCAGGTGGCGGTCGCCGAGGGCGACCGCGCCCGCGTGAACGAGGAGCTCCAGCACGCGCAGGCGATCGTCCTCGAGCTGCTGTCCAGCCTGCAGGTGGACATGTGGGAGGGCGGTCCCCGCCTGGCCGCCCTCTACAACTGGCTGGTGAGCGAGCTCGTGCAGGCCAACCTGAAGCTCGACGGCAACCGGATCGCCTCCTGCCGGGCCGTCGTCGAGCCCCTGCGCGACGCGTGGCGGCAGGCTGCCGCGTCGTTGGCCGGCGTCCCGTCGTGACCGTGGGCCCGGTCGTCGGCTCGGCCGCGGCGGGGTTCGGCCACAGCGCCTTCACGCCGGCCGCCCGGCCGAACGCCTCCGGCAGCTCCACCTCCGGCGACCGGCAGCCGCCCGCCGACTGGCAGGCCGCGCTCGACGAGCTCGAGGGCGACGTGCTCGACGCCCAGGAGACCCTCGCCCGGGGCCGCGCCGAGGAGATCGCCGCCTGGGGCCGGCGCGCCACCGACTGGGTGCCCCCCAGCGGCCTCGGCCCGCTCCCGCCGGACCTGCGCGAGCGCGCCGCCCGGCTCCTCCAGCACCAGCTCGCCGTGGCCGAGGCCCTGGTCGAGCGGATCCTGCAGTCCCAGAAGCAGCGCGACGTCGCCGCACGCATGTCCTACGGCGCGGAACGACCGGTCCCCTCCTTCATCGACCGCGCGCTCTGACGCGGACCCCAGTCGCGCGGCAGGAAGTGCGCGCCAGCCGGACCGGTCCGGCGCCCCGGCTGCCGATGACAGAGGCGCGGCGCCCGCATCCCGGTCCCGGGGTGGCGCCACGCCAGCTCACGCACCAGCCCGACAGAGAAGAGTTGCCACCATGCGCGTCCTCCTCACGCACGCCATCGGCCCGGGTGCGACCTACTACCGCATCGAGGAGCCGGCGCGCGCGGTGAGCGACGCCGGCCTCGGCATCGAGGTCGCCATCGCCCGCGGCATCGGCACCACCATGCGCGAGGTCGCCGACGGCAGCTCGCTGGAGGTCACCGAGGTCGACGCGCAGGGCGCCGACGTCGTCGTGCTCCAGACGCCCAAGACCGACGGGATGCTGCAGACGATGCGCGTCCTGCAGGCCCAGGGCGTCGCCGTCGTCGTGGAGATCGACGACCTGCTCTCCGGCGTCCCCTACGGGCACATGGGCCACGACGCCCTGGTGCGGCACCGCATGGGCGAGTTCGCCTTCCAGGCGGCCCGCGAGGCGGACCTGGTCACCGCGTCGACGCCGGCGCTGCTCCAGGAGTACGCCCGGCACGGGCGCGGGGTCGTCATCGAGAACGCCATCCCGCGGCGGGTCGCCGAGCTGCCCCCCGCCTACGAGCGGGAGTCCGGCACGGTGACCATCGGCTGGACCGGCAACGTGATGGGCCACCCCTACGACCTGCAGGAGATGGGCTCGGGCCTGCAGCAAGCGCTGGACCGGTCGGGGTCGGCGAGCCGGCTGCTGGTCCTCGGCCAGAAGTGGGACCTCCGTACCCGGCTCGGGCTCTCCGAGGAGCCGGACGAGGTGCCGTGGCTCATCGATGTCGACGCCTACCTCGAGCGGATGGGCGAGCTCTTCGACATCGGCATCGCCCCGCTGCGCATCGACCGGTTCAACACCTGCAAGAGCTGGCTGAAGCCTCTGGAGTACTCCGCGCGGGGCGTGTACTCCGTGCGCGCCCGCACCGACGAGTACGAGCGGCTCGGCCTCGGGATGCCCGCCCGGGCGCCCAAGGACTGGGCCAAGTGGCTGACCCGCGGCGTCCAGGACGCCGACCGCCGGCGGGAGGTCGCCGCGGCGGCCCGCGAGCGGGTGCTGGCCCAGCACCTGACCGAGCACACTGCCGAGCGCTGGGCCGCGGCCTGGCGGAGCGCGCGGGACAACCGCACCCGCGCCCTCGGCCGCGGGCGGCTCGCCACCGCCGCGGGCTGACGCCCGCTCCCCGCTCCCCGCTCCCCCGAACGCCCCGCCGCCGGTCCCCGGCCGCGGGGCGTTCGGGCGTTCCTGCGCCGTGACGGCGCCCCTCCCCGTCCCCGGCCACGACAAGTGCCAACTCCCCTGCCCCGGTCGACCCAGGGCGGGGCGAGCTCCCCTCTGGTCACACCCGCCACCGTCACCCCATCCGGTGGCTGCCGTCCCTCGGGTGACGGAACGGCGGTCAGCCGGTACCGGCCGGCTGCCGATGAGGTGGGTGCACGGAGAGCACCACCTTCGCCACGGATCGGCGGCCCGGCACCCGTTCGCGGGTGTGTTCCGCGTACCCGGAGGTCGATCGTGTCCTGCTCCACCCGCCGGCCAGGCGCCCGGTGATCCCCGACGCCACCGCGTCGGTCCTGAAGGCAGCCCTCGCCGGCCTCGCGCAGCGGCAGCGGGTCACCGCCGACAACATCGCCAACGTCAACACCCCCGGCTTCCTGGCCGGGCGGACCGACTTCGAGACGTCGCTGCGCAGCGCCGTCCGCACCGGCTCCACGCCGGTCGTCTCCGGCGGCACGACCGCCCGCTCCCTGGAGCCGACCAACACCAACGGCAACAACGTCCACCTCGACGCCGAGACCGTCATCGCCACCGAGACCGGGCTGCGCTACCAGCTGGCGCTCAACGCCCTGGACGGCCGGTACAACTCGATCCGCACCGCCCTGAGGACTTCCTGACCATGAGCATGTTCCAGGCCCTGAGCATCTCCCAGTCCGGGCTGATGACCCACCGGAAGTGGCTCGACGCCGCCGCCGACAACATCGCGAACGTCAACACGGTGCGGCGCACCGACGAGGACGCCTTCCAGGCGCGGCTCGTCGTCGCCCAGGCGGTGGACTACGGCAGCGGCGAGGGCGGGGTGCGGGTTGCCCGCGCCGAGTTCGGCGACCCGGAGGGCCGGCTGGTCTACCAGCCCGACCACCCGCTGGCCGACGAGGGCGGCTACGTGAAGTACCCGGACATCGACCTGGGCGACCAGATGACCCACATGATGATGGCCCAGCGCGGCTACCAGGCGAACCTCGCCGTCATCGAGCGGGCCACGAACGCCTACCAGGCCGCCCTGCAGCTCGGGAAGCGCTGATGACCATCCCGCTCGGCGGCATCACGCCCGTCGGCGTCGGCGCGGTCACCGGCGTCGCCGGCAGCACCCGCGGCACGACCGCCACCGAGGGCGCCGACGGCTTCGCCGGCGTGCTGGCCGCCACCTTCGACGAGCTCCGGGCCAAGCAGGCGACCACCAGCGAGCTGGCCGTGCAGGCCGCCACCGGCGACCTCAAGGACGTGCACGACTACATGATCGCCAGCGCTGAGTCCGGCGTGGCGACCGAGATGGTCGTGACGATCAAGAACCAGGCCGTCGCCGCGTTCAACGAGATCATGAGGATGCAGATCTGATGAAGTCGGCACTCGCCGGGACGCTGGAGCGTGCCCGCTCCTCGTTCGACACGATCAACCCGGGGCAGAAGGTCGTCATCGGCCTGCTGCTGGCCGGGCTGACCCTCGGCGGGTTCTTCTTCTACAGCTGGATCACCACGCCGACCCAGGCCCCGCTGTTCTCCAACCTCGCCGCCAGCGACGCCTCGGCCATCGTCGAGGAGCTCAACGCCCAGGGCGTGACCTACGACCTGGCCGACGGCGGCAGCACGATCATGGTCGCCAAGGACAAGGTGTACGACCTGCGGCTCGCCATGAGCGGCCAGGGCCTGCCGGCGGGCAACGACACCGGCTACGCGCTGCTGGACGAGCAGGGCATCACCACCAGCGAGTTCCAGCAGCAGGTGACCTACCAGCGGGCGCTCGAGGGCGAGCTGGCGAAGACCCTGGAGTCGCTGGCCGGGGTCAACTCCGCCGTCGTGCACGTGGCCCTCCCCGAGGACGAGGTCTTCGTGAGCGACAAGGCCGAGCCCACCGCCTCGGTGCTGCTCGACCTCGCGCCCGGCACCGCCCTCGCCGGCGAGCAGATCCAGGCGGTCACCAACCTGGTCTCCTCGAGCATCCAGGGCATGGACCCCGACCAGGTCACCGTCGCCGACTCGACCGGCCAGGTCCTCTCCGCCGCCGGCACCGGTGTCACGGCGGCCGCCGGCGACGCGCGCTCGCAGGTGGAGCAGGAGTACGAGAACCGCCTGTCGGCCAGCGCCCAGCGGATCCTCGACTCGGTCGTGGGCCCGGGCCGCTCCGTGGTCTCGGTGCGCGCCGACGTCGACCTCTCCGAGCGCAGCACCACCTCGAAGACCTACCAGTTCGACGAGGGCGTCCCGCCGATCTCCGAGCAGACCACCACCGAGGAGTACGTCGGCACCGGCGCCCCGGTCGGCGGCGTCCTCGGGCCGGAGAACATGCCCGATGCCGGGGAGAACGCCGGTGGCGAGTCGACGTACAACAAGGAGTCGACGACGGCGAACAACGCCGTCGGGGAGACCACCGAGGTCGTGCAGGGCGCGCCCGGGGAGCTGAAGCGGCTCACCGTGTCCGTCGTCATGGACCAGGAGGTCGCCGGCAACCTCAACCAGGCGCAGATGACCGACCTGATGGTCACCGCCGTCGGCCTGGACGAGGCCCGCGGGGACGACATCACGGTCGCCGCGCTGCCCTTCGACGCCACCGCGGCCGAGAACGCCGCCGCGGCGATGGAGGCCGCCCGCGAGGCCGAGGCCAACGAGCAGATGTGGTCGATGATCCGCACCGGCGGCATCGCGGCCGGCATCGCGCTGGTCGTCCTGGTCGTCTGGCTGCGCTCGCGGCGCGGTGGCGACGAGGAGGAGGACTACGAGCCGCTGGAGCTCGACGAGGAGATGCTCGCCGAGCTCGACCGGCTGCGGGTGGCCAGCACCCGCGAGGAGGCCGCGCCCACCGACGCGGCTCTGGAGCTCGAGGCGGTCGAGCGGGCGAAGGTCCGGGGGGAGATCTCCGCGATGGTCAGCGACCGACCCGACGAGGTCGCGGCGATGCTGCGCGGCTGGCTCAGCGAGAGCAAGTCATGACGCTCGCCAGCATCCAGCCGGGCACCGTCGTGGCGCCCCCGCGGCCGGAGATGCCCGGGCTGCGCAAGGCCGCCGTCTTCCTCGCCCAGATGAGCAAGGAGGAGGCCGGCGTCCTGCTCGCCCAGCTACGCCCCCGCGAGGTCGAGGCGCTCACCCGCGAGCTGATGAAGCTCGGCTCGGTGGAGCTCGCCGACGTCGACGACGTCATGAACGAGTTCCACGGCCTGATGACCGCCCAGCAGTTCATCGGCCGGGGGGGCGTGGAGTTCGCCCGCGAGATCCTCGCGGCCGGCCTCGGCGAGGACAAGGCCGAGGGCATCCTGTCCCGGCTGAACGTCGTCTACACCGAGGTGCCGTTCGCCTCGCTGCGCAACGCCGACGTGCGCCAGCTGGTCACCTTCCTCAAGGACGAGCACCCGCAGGTCATCGCGCTGGTGCTGGCCCACCTCACGGCCGCGCAGTCGGCCGAGGTCCTCTCCGGCTTCGCGCCCGAGCAGCAGGCCGAGGTGGCCCACCGCATCGCCACGATGGACCGCACCTCGCCGGAGATGGTGCGGCTGGTCGAGGAGGAGCTCGGCCGCCGGATGGGCTCGATCCTGGCGCACCAGGACATGACGACGGTCGGCGGCGTCGAGACCCTGGTGGAGATCATCAACCGCTCCCCGCGGCCGACCGAGCGCTCGATCCTCGAGTGGCTGGACGGCACCGACCCGGAGCTCGCCGACCAGGTCCGCTCGCAGATGTTCGTCTTCGAGGACATCGTCACCATCGACGACCGCTCCCTGCAGCTGGTGCTGCGCGAGGTGGAGGCCAACGACCTGGCCACCGCGCTCAAGGGTGTGCGGCCCGACGTGCAGGACAAGATCAAGCGGAACCTCTCCGAGCGCGCGGCCGAGAACCTCACCGAGGAGATCGAGCTGCTCGGCCCGGTGCGCACCCGCACGGTCGAGGAGGCCCAGGCCAAGGTGGTCGCGGTCATCCGCACCCTCGAGGAGCAGGGCGTGCTGACCATCAACCGCGGCGGGGACGATGACTTCGTTGCGTGACGACAGCCTCGGGAGCATCGCAGCGAGGAACGAGCGAGGAGCGGACCGAGGCGCGGAGTCGCGCCGGTGGACAGGGCCTGAGCTGCAGCGACCGACGCGAGAGGGCGCGGTCCTGCGCGGCGGCCTCGCCGCGCAGGCCCGGCCCTACCGGGAGGTCGTGGCGGAGGCCGGCGCCTCCGGCACCACCACCGCCACCCGCATCGCCGCCGTCGTCCGCCGAGGACCAGCCGGTCGCCGGCAGCCGGCCCTCCTTCCGCCTCGGCGACGTGTACGCCGAGGAGCTGGCCCGGTTGCGGGCGCAGGCGCGCACCGAGGGGTTCGCCGCCGGGCACGCCGAGGGGCTGCTGGCGGCGGAGTCCGTCGTCGCCGAGGTCGAGCGCGAGGCGCAGGAGCGCCTGGCCGAGGTGCAGGCGCGCTGGGAACGCCGGCTGGTCTCCGCGACCGCCGCCCTGGCCGCCGCCGCCCGGCAGCTGGAGGAGCACGCCCGCCCGGTCGCCGACGACATCCGCGACTCGATCGTCGCCGCCGTGCTCGGCCTCCTCGAGGAGCTGCTCGACCGGGAGCTCGCCCTGGCCACCGACCCGGTCATGGACGCCGTGCGCCGGGCGCTCACCTTCTGCCCGGACGACGCCCCCGCGGTGGTGCGGCTGCACCCCGACGACCTCGCCGAGGTGCCCGAGGGCTCGCTCGCCGGCCTTCCCGGCAGCGTCCGGGTGGTCGCCGATCCGTCGGTGGAGCGGGCCGGCGCGGTCGCCGAGTCCGGTCCCCGGCGGATCGACGCGCAGCTCGGCTCCGCCCTGGCCCGCGTGCAGGCGGTGCTGGGGGCATGACCGTCCCGCCGACCCTCCTCGAGCGCGCCCGCGCCGCCGCCCGCCCGCAGGTGACCGGCGTCGTCACCGGCGCGATGGGGCTCACGCTCAGCGTCGACGGCGTCTCCGCGGCCGTCGGCGACCTGGTCGAGGTCGACCCCACCGGCCGGCCGCTGCTGGCCGAGGTGGTGGCCGTCGGCCGCGACCGGCTCACCTGCATGCCGCTGGGCGGGCTGTCCGGGGTCCACGCGGGCGCGCCCGTGCGGGCCACCGGCCGGCCGCTGCAGGTGCCGGTCGGCGAGGCGCTGCTCGGCCGCGTCCTCGACGGCCTGGGCCGGACGGTCGACGGCGGTCCGGCGCTGGACGACCGCGTGTCGTGGGTGGACCTGGAGACGACGACGCCGCACGCGCTCTCCCGCGCCCGCGTCGCCGAGCCGCTCACCTTCGGGGTGCGGGCGCTGGACACCCTCGTCCCGTGCGGCAAGGGGCAGCGTCTGGGCATCTTCGCCGGCTCCGGCGTCGGCAAGTCCAGCCTGCTCGCGCAGATCACCCGCGGCACCGACGCCGACGTGCGGGTCATCGGCCTGATCGGCGAGCGCGGCCGCGAGGTGCGCGAGTTCATCGAGGAGAACCTCGGCCCCGAGGGCCTGGCGCGCACGGTCGTCGTCGTCGCCACCTCCGACGAGCCGCCGCTGGTCCGCCTCAAGGCCGCCTTCGTCGCCACCCGCATCGCCGAGGCGTTCCGCGACGAGGGCCGCGACGTGCTGCTGCTCATGGACTCGATCACCCGCACCGCCATGGCCCAGCGCGAGGTCGGCCTCTCGGCGGGCGAGCCGCCGGCGACCCGCGGCTACCCGCCGAGCGTCTTCGCGATGATGCCCCAGCTCCTGGAGAAGGCCGGGACCGGCGCGACCGGCTCGATCACCGGCCTCTACACCGTGCTGGTCGAGGGCGACGACCACAACGAGCCGATCGCCGACACCGCCCGCTCGATCCTCGACGGGCACGTCGTGCTGACCCGCAAGCTCGCCACCACCGGGCACTTCCCCGCCATCGACGTGCTCGAGTCGATCTCCCGCGTCGCCGGCACCGTCGTCCCCCCGGCGCAGATGGCCGACGCGCGCGAGATCCGCCGGCTGATGGGCGCGCTCCGCGACGTCCGGGAGCTGATCGAGATCGGCGCCTACCAGGCCGGCAGCGACCCGCTGGTGGACCGCGCCCGGCAGCTCGCCCCCCAGATCGACGCGTTCCTCCAGCAGCCGCTCGGTGAGTCGACCTCCGCGCCCGAGGCCTGGGCCTGGCTGCAGCGCATCGTGAGGGCCGCGTGAAGCGCGCCGCCTTCCGGCTGCAGCCGGTCCTGGAGCTGCGCCGCAGCGAGGAGCGGGCCGCGGCCGCCGCCGCCGCGAACGCCGCGAACGCCGCCGGCGAGGCCGCCCGGCGCGCCACCGAGCAGGAGGCGGCGCTGTCGGCCGCGGTGCTCCCCCGGTCGCTGCCGGCGGGCTCCTTCGTGGCGGCGATGGTGCTGCTGCGGACGGCGGCCACCGACGCCGCGGACGCCCGGGCGCTAGCCACGGCGCAGGCCGAGCAGGCCGAGGCGGTGCGCGCGGAGTGGACCGCCGCCGCGCGCCGGACCAAGGCGCTGGAGCGGCTGGCCGAGCGGCACCGGCTCGCCCAGCAGCGGGCCGTCGACGTCGCCGAGGAGCGGGCCACCGACGACCTGGTCACCGGCCGCGCCGCCCGCGCTGCGGCCACCGACGACAGCGAGAGGGGGTCGGCGTGGACGCGGTGAGCGCCGTGCAGTCCCGGATCGCCGAGATCCAGGCCCGGTTCCAGCCGGTCACCCCGCGGACGTCGACGTCCGCGGCATGGGCCGCCGCCGCCGGAGCCGCCGGGCTCACCGGCAGCTCCACCGTCGGCACGGTCACCACCGGGGCGAGCACCGCCTCCGAGGGCGCGGTGGTCGCCGAGGCGCAGAAGTACCTCGGCGTCCCCTACCTGTGGGGCGGCACCGACCCCCGCAAGGGCCTGGACTGCTCGGGCTTCACCAAGCTGGTGTTCGGCAACCTGGGCATCGAGCTCCCGCGCACGTCGTCCCAGCAGGCGACCGCGGGGCGGGCGGTCGCCTCGCTCGCCGCCGCGCGCCCCGGCGACCTCGTCTTCTTCGACCACTCCTCGTCCCGCGCGGGCATCGACCACGTCGGCATCTACCTGGGCAACGGCCAGATGATCGCTGCGCCGCAGGCCGGCGAGGACGTGAAGATCCAGGCCGTCGGCAACCCCACCGTCATCCGGCGGGTGCTGCCCGAGGCGACGACCCCGGCGGCGGCCGTCCCGGCGACCGGAGCCGCGCTCGCCGGGGTGCCCTACGCGGACCTCTTCCAGCGGGCCGCCAGCAAGCACGGCGTCGAGGCCGCCCTGCTGGCCGCGGTGGCCAAGCAGGAGTCGGGCTTCAACACGTCGGCCGTCTCCCCCGCCGGCGCCCGCGGCCTCATGCAGTTCATGCCGGCGACGGCGCGGGGGCTCGGCGTCGACCCGCTGGACCCGTCCTCGGCGATCGACGGTGCGGCGCGCTACCTCGGTTCCCTGACCCGCCAGTTCGGCTCGACCGAGCTCGCGCTGGCGGCCTACAACGCCGGGCCCGGGGCGGTGAGCCGCCACGGCGGCATCCCGCCCTACCCGGAGACCCAGAACTATGTCCGGTCCGTGATGAGCAAGGCGGAGGCCTACCGATGACTGCCCCCGTGACCGCGGCCGCGCCCGTCGCGCGGACCGCGTCCACCGCCTCCCCCGCGGGCGGCTCCGGCGAGAGCGCGGCGCCGTTCGCCTCCGCCCTGGACGGCGCGCTGGCCGACGAGGTGCGGGACACGGGCGCCGACAGCGGGCAGCAGGCCTCCGGTGAGACCCCCGACGACCAGACCGCCGGTAC
>NZ_SSXA01000067.1 GCF_021698975.1 Blastococcus sp. KM273128
GCCCACGAGCGGAGGTGACCTGCGCCCGCTGCCGGACCCACCCCCCGCTGCACCGGCGGTGCAGCGTTCCCCGACCAGGAGGCAAGCCGTGCCGAACGTCGTCTACCCGCTGGACTCGTCCAAGAAGTTCACCGACCAGAAGTACGTGGGCCACAACCGCTGGCACCCCGACATCCCGGCCAACGTCACCGTCCGCCCCGGCGACAGCTTCCGCGTCGACTGCCGGGAGTGGTTCGACGGGGCGATCCACAACGACGACTCCGCCGACGACGTCCGCGACGCCCCGCTCTCCACGGTGCACTGCCTCAGCGGGCCGTTCTCCGTCGAGGGGGCACAGCCCGGCGACCTGCTGATCGTCGACATCCTCGACGTCGGGCCCATCCCCCAGGAGGACTCCGGGCCGCTGGCCGGCCAGGGCTGGGGCTACACCGGCATCTTCGCCAAGCAGAACGGCGGCGGGTTCCTCACCGACCAGTTCCCCGACGCCTACAAGGTGATCTGGGACTTCTCCGGCCAGACGGCGACCTCGCGGCACGTCCCCGGCGTCTCCTTCACCGGCATCGTGCACCCCGGCCTCATGGGCACCGCGCCCTCGGCTGACCTGCTGGCCCGCTGGAACCGCCGCGAGCAGGCGCTCATCGACACCGACCCCGACCGCGTCCCGCCGCTGGCGCTGCCGCCGCTCCCCCAGGACGCGATCCTCGGCACGCTCGAGGGCGCGGAGTACGACCGGGTCGCCGGCGAGGCCGCGCGCACGGCGCCACCGCGGGAGAACGGCGGCAACCAGGACATCAAGAACCTCACCAAGGGCAGCCGCATCTTCTACCCGGTGTTCGTCGACGGCGCGAAGCTCTCGCTGGGCGACCTGCACTTCTCCCAGGGCGACGGCGAGATCACCTTCTGCGGCGCGATCGAGATGGGCGGCTTCATCGACCTGCACGTCGACCTGATCAAGGGCGGCATGGAGACCTACGGCGTCTCCGAGAACGCGATCTTCATGCCGGGCAACGTCGACCCGCGATACGAGCGCTGGCTGGCCTTCTCCGGCACGTCGGTCACCCTGGACGACGAGCAGCGCTACCTGGACTCGCACCTGTCCTACCAGCGCGCCTGCCTGCACGCGATCGACTACCTCACGAAGTTCGGCTACACGCCGGAGCAGGGCTACATGATCCTGGGCGCCGCACCGATCGAGGGCCGGCTCTCCGGGGTGGTCGACATCCCGAACTCCTGCTCGACGGTCTACCTGCCGACCGGGATCTTCGACTTCGACGTGACCCCGTCGGCGTCGGGCCCCGCCCGCATCGACCCCGGCATGGGGGTCCCGCGGTCGAGCTTCTGAGCACCGGACGCAGCGAGCCCCGCACCCGGACCGGGTGCGGGGCTCGCTGGGTGCCAGGTATCAGTCGCCGGTGTACGCGGCGACGCCGAAGTGCTGCTCGCCGTCCTCGTCGGTCTGCACCAGCACGGTGTAGGCCTGGCCGCCGACGATCGCCGCACAGGTGTCGCCGTCGCACTCGATGCTCTCGACCTCGCCGCCCTGCTCGGCCAGCGCCCGGCTGACGGCGGCCTCGGTGGCGGCGTTGTCGTCGTCGATGCCGCCGCGCCACAGGATGAGCCCGGCGATGGCGATCGCCGCGACGACGACCGCCACCAGCGCGGCGACGAGCAGGCCGCTGTTGCGCGACGCCCAGCCCGGCTCGCCCGGCTGCTGCGCGTCCGGGGCGGGCGCCGCACCGCCGGGGACGCCCGCCCCGGGGACGACCCCGCCGGGGAGGACGCCGGCGCCGGTGCCGTCGGTGGGGCCGGCGGCGGCCGGCACGGGCGGGACGACCGTCGGGTGCGGCTGGCCCGAGCCCGCCGTGGCGCCGGTCGGGTTCGGGTTGTCGGTGCTCATGGAGGACGTCCTTCATCTGCGGGTGCGGGGTCCCGGGTGCGCGGCACGCGGTTCCCGGGGGGAGCCGGCGGCGGAGGGCCCGGCCGGCTGACGCCGGAGACCCTGCCACAGCGGAACGGCCGCGCCGCGGAACGGGCGCCAATGCACAGCGGACCGGCAGGGAACGCGCAGCGCCCCGGACCTCCGCGGAGGTCCGGGGCGCCGGGGTGGTGCGGGTCAGACGGTGGTCGGCGTCCGGTCGGCCGGGCGGCGGCGCACCGAGCGCACCGTGCGGACGGCGGCGCTGCGGGCGAGCTCGCGGATCGGGCCGGTGTCCCACAGCTGGCGGGGCGCCTCGGCGGGTTCCTCGACGGCGGGCGCCTCCGGCTGCGACCGCGCGGCCTCGGTGCGGGCGGCGACCTCGGCCAGCGCCGCCCGGCGGCGGGCCAGGATCGCCTCCTTCTGCCGGTCGACCCGCTCCCGCTCGGCGAGCACCAGCAGCTCCTCCTTGGCCTTCGCCACGGTGCGCCGCGACTCCTGGGCCATCTCCTCGAGCTCGACGTCGCCGGAGTCGCGCAGCTGCACCAGCCGGTCGTAGGCGGTCGGCGGGCTGAAGTTGAGCAGCAGCTTCATCAGCACGGGCAGCACCTCGACGCACATGAACAGCAGCGAGAGCATGAACTCCGCGGCGGCGAGCGTCGCGTTCCGGTCACCGAGGCGGTCCAGCGCCTCCAGCCGCAGCAGGATGCCGCCGGAGCCCTCGTTCTCGGTGTCGAAGGCGGCCTGCTGCCGGTCCAGCTCGGCGGTCAGCCGGGTGAGCTCGGCGCGGTCGGCGTCCAGGGAGGAGCCGGCGAGGGCGGCGCTGCGCCCCTCGGCGGCGGCGACCGCGGCGACGGCGGCGTCGAGCTCGGTGCGCGCCGCCGTGACCACGCCGGCCTGCGCGTCGGCCGCGGCCCGGGCCTGGTGGTAGGCCTCCCCGGTGCCGGCGTCGCCGGTGCCGCAGGTGCCGTCCAGCTCGCACTGCGCCCTGGCGTCCAGCTCGCGCTGCAGCGTCACGGCCCGGTCGTAGGCGGCCTGCTTCTCGGTGACGCCGTCCCGCACCACCGCCAGGCCGGGGTCGGCCACTCCCCCGCTGGCGACGACGGCCTCCTGCGTGGCGATGCGCTCGCGCAGCTCGGGCAGCCCGGCGAAGCGGCTGTCGGACTCCAGCGCCATGCGGTGGGCGTCGGCGGCCTCGGCCTGCATCGTCACGATCTCGGCGTCGATCTCCTTGGCGAACACCTGCAGCGTCAGGGGCGTGGCGACGACGACGCCCAGCACCAGCGCCAGCCCGGCGCGGGGCACGGCCATGACGAGGTTGCGCTTGAGCGAGGCGTCGTGCGCCATGCCCACCAGCAGCATCCGGTCCAGGTTGACCACGACCGCGCCCCAGCCCAGCCCGACCAGCACCGCCAGCGGCCACCAGATGTTCAGCGCCATGGCGACGGCGAAGGCCGCGGAGACCGCGGCCAGCGCGCCGGTGCTCAGCAGGACGCCGCCCAGCGCCACGAACCGCGGGCGGGCCCCGGGCGCGGCGGCCAGCACGTCCGGCCGCGCGCCGGCCAGGACGGCCAGCCCGTCGCCGATGCGCCGTCGTCGCTCGCTCATGCAGTGCACCCCCGGGCGACGGGGATCGCTGTGGACCGTCACCCACGAGTGCTCATCGGCAGGACGGAGCCGTCACGGCACCGTGACCGATCTCGCTACCGGGACGCGGGGCGCCGGGTGGTCAACCGACGTCGTCGGTGTCGTCGGTGTCGGGGCCGCCGTCCACGCTGCCGGCGTCGTCCTCCCCGGTGCCGTCGTCGGCCCCGGTGTTGTCGTCCTCGTCGATGCCGCCGGTGCCGCGGTCGACGCCGTCGGCGTCCTCCTCACCGCCGTCGACGCGGTCGGGGCTGCCGACCTCCTCCTCGTCGAAGACGGCGGGGACCCCACCCCCGTCGGTGTCGGCCTCGTCGTCGCCACCGACGCAGCCGCCGAGGGCGAGCCCGGTGGCGAGGAGCGCGCCGGCGAGCGCGCCCGTGTTCCTGCGCATGTGTCCTCCTCGTGCGGTGCTGTCCCCCTTCCGGTTCCCGTGACGGGGGACGGGCAGCGGCACCGGCCGCGGATGACACGACTTCGACATGTGCGCCGTCAGGCGGGCGGGCGCCACCCCGGGTCGCGGCCGGTGCGGCCGAGCAGCCGGTGCAGGGCGGGGGCGTCGTCGGGCACCGGGACGACGGGCCCGAACAGCCCCTCGGGCTCGTCGGCCGGGTCGCTGCGGTCGCCGACGAACGCGGTGCACGCCTCGACCGCGGCCGGGTCCGGGCGGTAGGGCTGCCCGGTGGCGGCGGCGAGGTCCCAGCCGTGCACGACCACCTCGTCCAGGGCGACGAGCGCCATGACCGCGGCCGGCATCCGCACACCGGCGACCTCGGCCTCCCCCGCGCGGGCGTCCGGTTCCCGCCACGCGGCGGCCAGCGCCTCGAGCCGGGCGGGCAGCAGGGTGCGCCAGTCCGGGGCCAGGGCGGCCGCGTCCGCCGACGGGCCGCCGTCAAAGGGCGTCTTCTCCGCGGCCAGCCGGAACGCCAGCGTGAGCCCGAGCAGGTGGTCGAGCAGGCCCGCCACCGGCATGCCGAGGCACGGTGTCGGGTCGCCCAGCTGGTCCTCGCGCACGCCGGCGACCACGCGCGCCAGCTCCGCCGTCGCCGGTCCCAGGTCCAGGGTCGTCGTCTCCATGCGGATGGGACGGCCGGGGTCACCGGAACTCATCGGGTGCGGCAGGCTGAGGCGGTGAGCGACCCCTTCGACCTCCGCCGGTTCGTCGACGCCCAGGCCCAGACCTACGACCAGGCGCTCGCCGAGCTGCGCGCCGGCCGGAAGCGCACGCACTGGATGTGGTTCGTCTTCCCGCAGGTCGAGGGCCTGGGCCGCAGCGGGATGGCGCAGCGCTACGCGGTCTCCGGGCTGGACGAGGCGCGGGCGTACCTGGCGCACCCGGTGCTGGGGCGGCGGCTGGTCGAGTGCGCCCGGGCGCTGACCGCGCTGGACACCGAGGACGCCGACGCCGTCCTCGGGCCGGTCGACGCCCAGAAGCTGCGCTCGTCGATGACGCTGTACGCGCACGCCGACCCGGACCAGCCGGTGTTCCGGGAGGTGCTCGACCACTACTTCGGCGGCGCCGAGGACGACGCGACGACCAGCCGCCTCTGACCCGCGCGTGTGAGCCGGTGCCGCACCGGGCAGGCTGCACCGGTGAGCGAGAACAACAGCGGGTCGGGGTACGTCGAGGCCGAGTACTCGCGCGACTCCAAGTACATCTCCGACCGCATCACCGCCGACGGCTCCACCCCCTGGCCGGTCGAGCCGGGGCGCTACCGCCTGGTCGTCGCGCGGGCGTGCCCGTGGGCGAACCGTTCGGTCATCGTGCGCCGGCTGCTGGGGCTCGAGGACGTCATCTCGATGGGGCTGTGCGGGCCCACCCACGACGAGCGCAGCTGGACCTTCGACCTGGACCCCGACGGCCGCGACCCGGTGCTGGGCTACGAGCGGCTGCAGGAGGCCTTCCTCGCCCGCGATCCGGGGTACTCGCGCGGCATCACGGTGCCGGCGATGGTCGACGTCCCCAGCGGCGCCGTCGTCACGAACGACTTCCCGCAGATGACCCTCGACTTCTCCACCCAGTGGACCGCCCACCACCGCGAGGGCGCGCCCGAGCTCTACCCCGAGCCTCTTCGGGACGAGATGGACGAGGTGATGGAGCGGATCTACCAGGAGGTCAACAACGGCGTCTACCGGTGCGGGTTCTCGGGCTCCCAGCGCGCCTACGACAAGGCCTACGACCGGCTGTTCACCGCGCTGGACTGGCTCAGCGAGCGGCTGGCGGACCGCCGGTTCCTGATGGGCGGGCAGGTCACCGAGGCCGACGTCCGGCTGTTCACCACCCTGGCGCGGTTCGACACCGTCTACCACGGCCACTTCAAGTGCAACCGGCAGAAGCTCAGCGAGATGCCGGTGCTCTGGGCGTACGCCCGCGACCTGTTCCAGCTGCCCGGGTTCGGCGACACGATCGACTTCCCGCAGATCAAGGAGCACTACTACGTCGTCCACGCCGACATCAACCCGACGCAGATCATCCCGCAGGGCCCGGACACCTCGAACTGGCTGACCCCGCACCACCGGGAGGAGCTCGGCGACCGGCCCTTCGGCGACGGCACCCCGCCTCCGCCCCCGCCGCCGGCGGAGCAGGTGCCGGCCGACCACGGTCCGGGGGGCCTGGGCCACCGCTGACCTGTGGACAACTCCGCGGCCGGTCCCCGCGACCTGCCACGGTGTCGGGCATGACGACCTCACCTCTCGCCGATGCCCGTGTCCGCTCCGCCGCCGAGCTCACCGACCGCTGGTCCACCCTGCTCGGCGAGGACGGGTTCGGTGCCCGCAGCCTGTGGCTGACCTGGTTCGACGCCGACGGCCGCCAGCTGCCGATCGTCGTCCCCGTCGACGACCTGCCCGCCCTCCCGGAGCCCGCCCTGCTGGTGGGGCTCCGGGAGGTGCACGGCTCGGTGGTCGACGACCAGCTCGGCGGCGCCGGGCACCTGGCGCTGGCGCTGTGCCGGCCGGGCGAGCCGGTGGTCACCGCGGAGGACGAGCGCTGGGCCGCGGAGCTGCGGTCGACGCTGGACGACGACGCCGTCGCGGGCACCTGGAGCCTGCACGTCGCGGCCGCGGGCGCCGTGCTGCCGCTGGTCGACGGGTGGGGCCGCTAGAGCGGGTGGCGGGCGATCCACTGCGCGGCGATGACGGTCCGCTGGATCTCGTTGGTGCCCTCGCCGAGGATCATCAGCGGCGCGTCGCGGAAGTAGCGCTCGACGTCGAACTCCTCGGAGTAGCCGTAGCCGCCGTGCACCCGCATGGCGTCCAGGGCGACCTGCATGGCGGCCTCGGAGGCGAACAGCTTCGCCATCCCGGCCTCCATGTCCGCGCGGGCGCCGCCGTCGAGCTTCCCGGCGGCGTCGGCGGTGAGCAGCCGCGCGGCCTGCACCTTGGTCGCCATGTCGGCCAGCAGGTTGCCGACCGACTGGTGCTTCCAGATGGGGACGCCGAAGGACTCCCGCTCCTGGGCGTACCGGGTGGCCGCGGCGAGCGCCGCCTGCGCGACCCCCACCGCGCGGGCGGCGACCTGCACCCGCCCGACCTCGAGGCCGCGCATCATCTGCACCCAGCCGCGGCCGGGCTCCCCGCCGAGGACGGCGTCGTCCGGCGCCGGCATGCCGTCGAAGGTGAGCTCGCACGCCTCGACGCCGCGGTAGCCGAGCTTGGGGATCTTCGCGGAGATCTCCAGCCCCTCGCCGGGCTCGACCAGCAGCACGCTCATGCCGGTGTGCGGGGGGACGGCGTCGCGGTCGGTGCGGCAGAGCAGGCCGATGAGCTGGGAGTGCTGGGCGTTGGAGATCCACGTCTTGCTGCCGGTGACCGCCCAGCCGCCGCCCTCGGTGCGGACGGCGTGGGTGCGCATCGCCTGCAGGTCGCTGCCGCCGCCGGGCTCGGTGAGCGCCATCGTCGCGCGCACCTCGCCGGTGGCCATGCGCGGCAGGTAGCGGGCCCGCTGCTCGTCGGTGCCGGCGGTGGCCAGCAGGGAGGAGATGACCGAGTGGCCGCCGATCGCACCGGCGAGGCTCATCCAGCCGCGGGCGAGCTCTTCGGTGATGCGGGCGAAGCAGGCGGTGCTCACGCCGTTGCCGCCGTGCTCCTCGGGCACCAGCAGGCCGAAGAGTCCGAGCGCCTTCATCTCCTCGATGAAGTCCTCCGGGTAGCGGTCCTCGGCCTCGAACTCGGCCACCCGCGGGCGCACCCGCCGGTCGACGAACTCCGCGGTGAGCGCGACGAACTCCTGCTCGTGGGCGGGCAGTGCCGTCACGCGAGCGCCTTCAGCGTCTCGATCGCGCGGAGCCGCTCGGCGTGCTCGGCGGCCAGCGGCGTGACGTTCAGCGTGGTCACCCCGGCCTCGCGGAAGGCGGCGAGCCGCTCGGCGACGTGCCCGCGCGGGCCGACCAGCGCGACGCCGCGGACGAACTCGTCGGGCAGCGCCGCGGCGGCCTCGTCCTTGCGGCCGTCCAGGTAGAGGTCCTGCACCGTCGTCGCCTGGTCGGCGAAGCCGTAGCGCCCGGCCAGCTCGTTGTAGAAGTTCTTGCCGCGGGCGCCCATGCCGCCGACGTAGAGGGCGAGCTTCGCGCGGACCCGGTCCAGCGCGGCCGCCTGCTCGTCGTCGTCCTCGCTGATGAGCAGCTGGCTGTCGGCGACGACCTGGAGCGGCCCGAGCTCCGGGTCGCGGCGGGCCGCGCCCTCCGCGAGGGCCTCGCCGAACGCCGCTCGGCTGCCCTCGGGGAGGAAGAAGGCAGGCTGCCACGCCTCGAACAGCTCGGCGGCCATGGCGACGTTCTTCGGCCCGATGGCGGCCAGGAGCATCGGGATGCGCTCCCGCACCGGCTGGTTGATCAGCTTGAGCGGCTTGCCGAGCCCGCTGCCACCGCGGTCGGGGGTCAGCGGGATGTCGACGTGCGCGCCGTGGTGGTCGACCTTCTCCCGGCGCCACACCGCGCGGCAGACCTCGACGACCTCGCGGGTGGTGGCCAGCGGCGCGGTGTAGGGGACGCCGTGGAAGCCCTCGACCACCTGCGGCCCCGAGGCGCCGATGCCGAGGGTGAAGCGGCCGTCGGAGAGGAAGTCCAGGCCGGCGGCGGTCATGGCCAGCAGCGTCGGCGTCCGGGAGTAGATGTTGAGGATGCCCGAGGCGATCTCCACCGTCGCCGTCCGCGCCGCCAGGTAGCCGAGGTGGCTGACCGCGTCGAAGGAGTAGGCCTCGGCGACGTAGACGGTGTCCAGGCCCGCCTTCTCGAAGTCGGCGATGACGGCCGTGGTGCGGTCGTAGCCGCCGTCGTAGGAGATGGGCATGCCGATGCGCACGGGGTTGCTCCTGTCGCCGAGAGGTCGGGCCTCCCGCAACGTAGCGCTACCGGGGGACGGCCACCCAGCCCTCCGCCTTCCGCAGCGGCGCCTTGAGCACCTTGCCGCCGGCGTTGCGCGGCAGCGGGCCGTCGATGACGCGGACGAACTGGGGTCGCTTGAAGTCGGCCAGCCGCTCGCGGGCGAAGGCGGCCAGCCCGGTGACGAGCTCTCCGGCGTCCGTACCGGGCTTCGGGAGGACCACGGCGCCGACCTTCTCCCCCATCACCGGATCGGGGACGCCCACGACGGCGACCTCGAGGACGTCGGGGTGCTCGGCGAGGGCGTTCTCCACCTCGACGCTGTACACGTTCTCGCCGCCGCGGTTGATCATGTCCTTGGCGCGGTCGACGATGCGGACGACGCCGTCGGTGATGGTCGCGAGGTCGCCGGTGTGCAGCCAGCCGCCCCGGAACGTCTCCGCCGTTCGCTGCGGGTCGCCCCAGTAGCCGGCGACGACGTTGGGCCCGCGCACCAGCAGCTCGCCGACGCCGGTGACCGGGTCGGGGCGGTGCAGGTCGACGTCGTCCACCGGCGTGGGGAAGCCGACGGCGTCGGCGTGGGTGTCGGCGTACTCGTGCGGCAGGAAGGTGGCCAGCGAGGATGCCTCGCTCAGGCCGAAGCCGTTGCCCAGCCGGGCGTTCGGGAACGCCGTCCGCAGCCGGTGCACGAGCTCGGGGGCGATCGGGGCGCCGCCGTAGCTGAGGGTGCGGACGGTGGAGACGTCGGTGGTGGCCATCGCCGGGTGGCGCAGCACCAGCTCGTAGATGGTCGGGACGCTGGTGAGCAGCGTGATGCCGTGCTCGGGGATGGCGGCGAGGAAGGAGGCGGCGTCGAACTTCGGCATCAGCACGCTCGTGCCAGCGAGCGCGATCTGCGTGAGGAACTGCGAGTTGCAGCCGGTGACGTGGAACAGCGGGACGGAGATCAGCGTGGCGTGCCGGGTCTCGGGGTCGCGGCTGAGCTTGCGGCAGCGGATGACCGACTCGACGTTGCTGAGGAAGTTTTCGTGGGTGGTCATCGCGCCCTTGGGGCGGCCGGTCGTGCCGCTGGTGTAGAAGAGCGCGGCGACGTCGGTGTGCTGCGGGTCGGGGACCTCGCCGGGCTCGCCGTCGGGCAGCGGCTCGCCCGGGCGGACGACGTGGGCGGCGCCGCAGTCGTCGAGGATGAACTGCGCCTCCGTCTCGGCCAGGCGGGTGTTCATCGGGACGACGACGGCGCCGGCGAGCTGGGCGCCCCAGAAGGCGAGCACCCAGTCGACGCCGTTGGGCAACTGGACGGCGACGCGGTCGCCGGCGGAGACGCCGGCGTCACGCAGGCCGCCGGCGACGCGGCGGGCCCGCTGCCAGAGCTCCGCGTAGGTGAGGCGGCCGCCGCCGAGCTCCACGATGGCGGTGCGGTCGCCGTGCCGCTCGGCCTGCCCGGCCAGTACGCGGACCATGTTCTGCGGGAGGCTGGTGTAGCGGCGGATGCCGTCGGGGCCGCGCTCGATGCCGCTGGTGTCGAAGGGGCTGGTGCCCGTCGTCTGCTGCGTGCTCATGCATCCCCCGTCCGCGGTGCCGTCGGCTCCGGATTGTGCGCCGGTGAGCCGGGTCTCGTGGGACGGGGGTCGTCACCCGATCCGGCGGCACGCGCGGCGCTGTCCACAGTTACGGAACCGGATACCGCAGAACTCTGCGTAGTCTCCCGCTGTGCGCGATCTCCGTAGGGGCCTGGTCCGGACGACGCTCGGTTGCGTGCTGGCCGGCACCGTGCTGCTGACGGGGTGCGCGGAGAAGCAGGAAGCCAGCACGAGCCTGCCGACGGCGGAGCCCGCGCCGACCACGGAGGCGCTCCCGCCCCTCGGCCCGGCGGACTTCCCTGTGCCCGACGAGGCTCGGACGAAGGACGCCGCCGGTGCTGAAGCCTTCCTCCGCTACTGGATCGACCTCCTCAACCGTCAACGCGCCGTCCCCACCGGTGAGGCAATACGCGCACTCGGGCCGGAATGTGAGGACTGTCTGCGGATCGCAGGCAATTACGACGACGCCGCTTCCGCTGGCAACCGCTATATGGGCGGCGAACTGAGCCTCAATGACGTCACAGCACCGCTTATAGACAGCAACGAGGCGATGATTGCCTTCGGAATTCGCCGAGAAGCAGTTTCATTGGTCAATGCGAGCGGGGCCGTTCTTCAATCCCGTGCCGAGCCGGCCCCGAACCTGAGCTCAGGCATCACACTCGTCTGGTCTGCGGCGGACCGCTCATGGCTAGTCAAGGGATTCACCCTGGGATGAGAGGCCTCAGCACGCGCGCGCTCGCAATCCTCGCGTTGATGTTGGCGCTGCTGTGCGGCGAGAGCGCGACGGTGCTCGCTTGCTCGTTCGACGACTGCGGCAACACTGACGTTGGGGACGGTGCGGTCGATGTTGGTTACTCGGGCCCTGGCGTCGGCGAACTTGTCGCTGGCGGTCCGGAAGGGATAGCCAACTACGCCTGGCGGCTGCGGCACTTGTGCGCCCTCTCAGACGAACGCCAGGGCGGCTGCTCTGCCATGGACTTTCGCGAGTGCCCACAAGAGCCGGGCCGAGTCGTGCAGTACCTCGTCGTCCAACAGCGTCGCCTCGTACGAGCCGACGGGACTGTAGTGCCGCTCGCCAACGGCACTCCTGTCCCCGTGCCCGCCGGTCTCGAGCCCGGCGACCCAGTGGGCGACTGGATCGATGTACGACAGGGCTGCCTGGACATCACGCCGCTTAATCCGCCGCCCTCTGGGGCGGAAGTCTTCGCCTACTTCACGCGCCTGCCGCTCCCCCAACTCGCGACCAGGCACCAGCCGCCCGGGGATGGCCTCACAGGGTTGCCGGTCATCTTCTACACCGACTCCCCCACCACCCAGACGTTCACGGTCGACATCCGCGGGTTCACGGTCGTCATCGAGGCCACCGCCGAGCAGTTCACCTGGCACACCGGCGACGCCACCGGCCAGATCACCACCACGGACCCCGGCGCCCCTTATCCCGACCACACCATCGAGCACAGCTACCGGTCGGGCACCTACACCGCCTCCCTCACCGTCACCTGGGGCGCCACCTTCACCGTCGACGGCAGCGCCGAGGCCGACGTCCCGGGAACGACGACCACCGACGGCCCACCGGTGACCTTCGACGTCCTCCAGGCCCGCACCGTGCTGACCAATCCGTACGACTGACCTGCGGAAATTGTCAGTGGCCGGCTCTACGGTGCGGGTGTGTTCATCGGTGAGCCACCCCGCGCGCCCGAAGAGGGCGACCCGATCCCCTGGGTGCCCGACACCGACGCCTGCGGCTCGAGCGATCTGGAGCTGGTCGCCGACATCTGGGCCGCCGACGCGCGCGAGGCCCGGCACGCCGCCCAGCGCGCCGAAGCCATCACCGCACTCGCCCGCCGCCGCTCGATCGAGCGCGACCGCGACTTCGGCCGCCGCGGTGGCCCGGGCCTGGACAGCCGACTGCGCCGCTCGGAGGTCCTGGCCCAGGTCAGCGAGACCTTCGTCGCCGAGCTCGCATTGATTCGCAACTGCTCCGAGGCCGAGGCCGAGGTCCTCGCCGTCGAGTCGATCCTGCTCACCACGCTGCTTCCCGGCACCTGGGACGCCTTGTTCGCCGGGCGCATCGACGTGCGCAAGATGCGCGCCCTGGTCGACTTGCTGTCCACCACCACACCGGAGGTCATCGTCGAGGTGGAGCGCCGCGTTCTCCCCGACGCCGGGCGGCTCACCGTCCCGCAACTGCGCGCCCGAGTGCGCCGCGCGCTGGCCCGGCTGGACGCCGACGCCCTCGACCGGCGCCGCAAGGAAGCCGCCCAGCGGGCCGACGTCACCACCCGCCGCACCGGCGACGGGATGAGCCAACTTGTCGCCGACCTGCCCGTGCACCTGGCCGCGGCCTGCGCCGACGCCATCGACCAGTACGCCCAGCTGATGCGCGCCGACGGCGACACCCGCCCCATCGGCGTCATCCGGGCTGCGGTCGCCGCGGACCTGATCCTGCGCCCTTGGGACACCACCCGACCGCCGGTCACCGCCCAGCTGACCATCCACGCCCCGCTGCCCGCCCTGCACGACCCGGACGGCGAGGGCAGCAGCCAGCCGGCGGCCGAGGTCGCCGGGGAGACCGTCACCGCCGCCCAGTGCCGGGAGATCCTCCGCGAACTGGACCTGCTCGGCATCGGCGCCGCCCCCGCCGGCGGATGCGTGCAGGTGGCCATCGGCAACCCCGCCGACGGGCGGCTCATCGCCGTCGCCACCCGCAGCCAGCTGCGCCGCGCCGCCGGCCACCGCCGCCGCAAGCGGAAGCGCAGCAAGGCCGGGGCCGCGGGCGCCGCCACCCCGACGAACGGGCCCGCAACCAGCAGGGGCGCCCCGATCGACGACCGGCTCGAGAACGGACCGGGCCTGGGCCCACCGGCGCCCACCAGCGCCTACCGACCCACCGCGAGCCAACGCCGCTTCCTGCACGTCCGCGACCGTCACTGCCGCATGCCCGGCTGCCGGCGACGCGCAGGCCGCTGCGACATCGACCACGGCACCGCCCACGTCGACGGCGGCCCCACCGACTGCTGGAACCTCTGCTGCCTCTGCCGGCGGCACCACCGCATCAAGACATTCGCCCGCGGCTGGTCCTTCACCCTGCTCCCCGACGGGCAGCTGGCCGTCCGCACCCCCAGCGGCGTGTCCCGCACCACCCGCCCACCCGGCTGGTGCCACGACCCCGAACCGGACCCGCCCTGGCTCGACGAGCAAGCCCCACCCGACCCGGAGAGCTGCTGAGCTGCAGGAACGTTCAGCCGTTGAGCGACCCGACCACCACGCCGCTGCACCGCCGGGACGACCGCGACCGGATCCGTTCCCAAGCGGTGCGACGGCGAGGACAGTGGGCGGCGCAGCCGCGTCGCCCGGGCCCCGCCCGCTCGCCAGAGGAGCCGTCGCATGTACGCGCGTTCCACCACCATCGCCGGCATCCCCGAGCAGGTCGACCGGGGCATCGTCTACATCCGCACCCGCGTCCTCCCCGCGGTCATGGGCATGGACGGCTTCATCGGCCTCTCCATGCTCGCCGACCGGACCTCCGGCCGGTGCATCGTCACCAGCGCCTGGGAGGACACCGCCGCGCTCCGCCGCAGCGCACCCCAGGTGAAAGCCATGCGGGCGCGTGCCAGCGACATCCTGGGCGGCCCGGCCGTCGTCGACGAGTGGTCGATCGCCGTCCTGCACCGCAGGCATCCCGCCCCCGACACCGCATGTGCCCGCGTCACCTGGACCCGCGGCGACCCCGCCCGGCTCGACCGGATGACCGATGCCTTCGGCGTCGGCATGGTCCCCCGCCTCGAGGAGCTCCCCGGTTTCTGCTCGGTCAGCGTGCTCGTCGACCCGGAGACCGGCCGCGCCACCACCGCCGTCACCTACGACTCCCGTGATGAGATGCAGGCCGCGCTCGACCGCGCCACCGACCTGCGCGAGGAGTTCACGACGCAGATGGGCGCCGCGGTGGTCGAGGTCGCCACCTTCGACCTCGTCCTGGCCGAACTACACGTCCCCGAGACGGTCTGAACTGCGGTTCCTGACCGGTCCAGTGCCCGCACCTGGCCTATTGCCGGTCGGACCGCTCGGATGCGCCGTGTCCCACGGTCACGTCCGAGCACTGCCTCTTCTCCTGCGACGACAGCAGACCCCCCGGTTCACCAGGCCGACGAGGGACCTCCTCCGGCCGGGCGCCACTCCCCTGAGCCCGGTAGCCGACGAGCCGGCGGGCAGGGCCACCGGTGCCCGCCGGGCCGCACCAGGCGGCCCGGCGGGATTGCTCAGGCGGTCTCGCGCCGCCGCTGCGACCACATCTGCGTGGCCCGCTCGAAGTGCAGGGCTGCCTCCCAGCCGATCCCGGGCGGGCCGGACTCGGTGCGGAACGAGCGCGCCGCCTCGCGGGCGAGCTCCGGGTCCTGGGCCGCGCGGCCGGCGAGCTCCATCGCCAGATCCTCGACCTGCTCGTCGGGCACGGCCTTCCACGCCAGGCCGATCTCCGCGGCGCGGAGCCCGTCGATCTCCTCGCTGAACAGGCCCATGGCCGCGGTCGCCTCGCGGCCCGCCGTCCGGGAGCTGATGGTGAAGTAGCCACCACCCGGGTGCAGTCCGATGCGGAGGAAGCCGGCCAGCAGCCGCGCGCGCTCGGAGACGATCCGCAGGTCCGTGGAGAGGGCCAGGTTGATCCCGGCGCCGACGGCGGCACCGCGGACGGCGGCGATCGTCGGCACCTGGAGCAGGCCCACCCGGCGGAACGCCTGGTAGACCGCGCCCAACTCCTTGTAGGTCTTGTCCTCGGCCTGGTCGGAGCCGGCCGTCCAGCGGCGGCGGTCGGCGCCCGAGCAGAACATGCCGTCCTTGCCGCGCACGACCGCGGCACCGATGACGGGGTCGCGGTCCACCTCGTCGCACAGTTCGGACAGCTGCATGCCCATCTCGGGCGTCAGGCCGTTCTTCACCTCGACGTTGTCGAGGGTGAGGACGGCGACGCCGCCCTGCTTCTCCAGGTGTACCTGTCCCACGCGGGAGTCCTGCCTCTCTTGTGTAGGTGGTGCTGTTCGCCGAGCGGGGCGCGCTGGCCGGTGGTGCGCACCAGCACGTCGACGGCGGTGGCCCCGCCGCCCTGCGCCCCGACGATCAGGTCTCGTCCAGGAAGTCGGAACGACGTCCACTCGGGGCAACGGCGCGGACGGGGACGACGCGGCTCACGGGGGTGTGGCGGCCGATGCGCATCAGATGGCCCTGACCAAGCCGCCGTCGACCAGCAGGTTCTGCCCGGTCAGGTAGGTGTTCGCCCCGGAGACGAGGAACGCCGCCACCCGGCCGAACTCCTCGGCCTCCCCGTAACGGCCCAGCGGGATCGTCTTCTCCGACTGCGCCCGCACCTCCTCGATCGAGCGGCCCGTCTTCTCCGCCCGGTTGGCGTCCAACGCGGCGACCCGGTCGGTGGCGATGCGACCAGGTCCCACGGTGTTGACGAGCACCCCCTCGCCCGCGAACTCGGTGGCCAGCGACTTGGCCAGGCCGACGACGGCGACCCGGTAGGTGTTGGACAGCAGCAGGTTCTCGATCGGCTGCTTCATCGACGACGACGTGACGACGGCGATGCGCCCCCACTGCTGTTCCCGCATGTGCGGCAGCACCCCGCGGATCAGCCGGACCGTGCTCATCAGGTTGAGGTCGTGCGCCTGGTACCACATCGCGTCGTCGACCGCGTCGAACCCGCCCGGCGGGGGGCCGCCGGCGTTGGCCACGAGCACGTCCACGCCCCCGAGGCGGCTCTTCGCCTCGGCCAGCAGCCGCTCGACGTCAGCGGCGTCGGCGACGTCGGCCGGGCAGTGCTCGACCTGCGCCCCGGTGGTCTCGGCGATCTCGGCCGCGGTCCTCGCCAGCTGCTCCTCGCCGCGGCTGGAGATCATCACCCGCGCGCCCTCGGCGGCCAGCTGGGTGGCGGTCGCCCGCCCGAGCCCCTTGCTGGCCGCGGTCACCAGCGCGGTCCTACCGGTCAGCTGCAGGTCCATCGGCCCCTCCACGGGCTTCGAGAGTCACGGGCGCCGGGGGTGTCGAGCGACCGTCGGGCGTCGAGGAGCCCTTCCACGAGGTTCTTCCGGCCGCTGAACGCGTAGCGGCCGACAGCGGCGGATTGCTTCCTCCGGCCGGTGAGGACGGTGACGTCGGCCAGCGGCCCCCGCCCGGCGGACACCCGCTCAGACCGCGCGGGTCAGCGCCGGCCAGAGCTGGTCGGGCCCACCGGCGAGCAGCCCCGCGGCCAGCACCTTCGACCAGAGTAGCTCGCTGCCGGCCTCGTCCCGCCAGGACCACAGCCGCCGCGTCAGGTGGTGCAGCTTGTGCTCCTGGGTGAAGCCGATCGCGCCGTGCACCTGGTGCGCCAGCCGCGCCACCACCTCGACGGCGGCGCCGGCCCGCACCTTCGCCGCGGCGGCGGCCGGCACCACGTTCTCGCCCCGGTCCAGCGACTGGACGGCGGCGTCGGTCAGCGCGGTCACCGCGGTCACCTCGCCGGCCATCTCGGCGAGCTCCATCTGGATGGCCTGGAACTTGCCCAGCGGCCGGCCGAACTGGTGCCGCTCCCCCGCGTACTGCACGGTCCACGCCAGCACCTGCTCCAGCGCCGCGGCCAGCTGCACCGACCGCGCCAGCGCGAAGCGCGCCCGGACCTCGCCGGCCTGCGCATCGGTGAGCAGCGCCCCGGCGGCGGCGACCTGGTCGAGCACCAGCGACCCGCGCGGCTCCCCGGCCAGGTTGGCCGCGTCGTCCGCCGGCAGCGACGACGCGTCCACCAGCGCCAGCACCGCCCCCTCCATCCCGGCCGGGGCCGGGACCAGGAGGACGACGTGCCGCGCCGCACCCGCCCACGCCACGTCGGCGGCGGTACCCGAGAGCGTGAACCGCCCGGGCCCGTCCCCGTTGTCGACCGGGTGCACGGTGACGCCGTCGGCGACGGCGAACGTCGTCGGCTCCTCCGGCGAGGGCAGGTCGAGGTCCGCGGCCAGCAGCGCGGGGCCGGCCACGAGCAGCTGCTCGGCCACGGGCACCGCTCCCGCACCGGCGGCGAGCGTCCGCACGATCGCCACCGCGTCGGCGAGCTCGCCGCCCGACCCACCGGCCTCCTCGGGCAGGCCCACCCCGGTCAGCCCGGCGTCGGCCAGCGCCGACCAGAGCCCTGCGTCCCAGCGCCGCTCGGCGGTGAGCACGAACGGCTCGAAGCCGCTCAGGATGTCCTTGACGGTCTCGACCACCAGGTCCTGGTCACTCACCGGAGCCCCAATCCACGTGCCACGATCCCGCGCAGGATCTCGTTGGTCCCGCCGCGCAGCGTGAAGCCCGGCTGGTGCAGCTGCGCCTCGGCCAGCGCCCGCGCCAGCGGGTCCGGCGAGGCCAGCGACGGGGTCACGTCGACGACCTTGCGCACCTCCTCGACGACGTCGGCCTCGAACGTCGTCCCGACGTCCTTGACCAGCGCCGCCGGGATGTTGGGCAGCTCGCCCCGGTCCAGCGCCGCGGCGATCCGCAGCGACATCTGCCGCAACGCCAGCAGCCGCGCCGAGAGCCGGCCGAGCGCGGCCAGCTGGGCGGCGTCGCCGGTCTCGGCCACCCGGCGGCCGAACTCGGCGATGAGGGGGTAGGTCGACAGGAACCGCTCCGGGCCCGAGCGCTCGAAGGCCAGCTCGGCGGTCACCTGGTGCCAGCCGTTGCCCTCCTCACCGAGCAGCATGTCGCCGGGGACGACGACGTCCTCGAACACCACCTCGTTGAAGTGGTGGCCGCCGTCGAGGATGCGGATCGGGTTGATCGAGATGCCCGGGAGCGACAGGTCGACCAGCAGCTGCGACATGCCCGCGTGCCGGCTGGACGGGTCGGCCGGCGAGGTGCGCACCAGCACGATGCCGTAGTGCGAGTGGTGCGCGTTCGAGGTCCACACCTTCGCGCCGTTGACCACCCAGTCGCCGTCGCCGTTGCGGGTGGCCCGCGTGCGGATCGAGGCGAGGTCGGAGCCGGAGTCCGGCTCGCTCATCCCGATGACGAAGAAGCACTCGCCGGCGACGATGCGCGGCAGGATCTCCCGCCGCTGCTTCTCGGTGCCGTAGGTGAGCAGGTTCGGCCCGGACTGCCGGTCGGCGATCCAGTGCGCGGCCACCGGGGCACCCGCGGCGAGCAGCTCCTCGGTGACGGCGTAGCGCTCCATCGCCGAGCGCTCGTGGCCGCCGTACTCCTTCGGCCAGGTCATGCCCAGCCAGCCGCGCTCGCCCAGCTTCTTCGAGAACGCCGGGTCGACGCCGGACAGCCAGGTGTCGACGTGCGTCTGGAACGTCCCGGCGGCGAGCTCGGCGGCGAGGAACTCGCGCACCTCCGCCCGCACCTGCTCGGCTGCCTCGGACCGCGGTGCGGGCGCCAGTGTCAACGAGTTGCTCATGCGACTCCCTCGGGTGGCCGTGCTCACACCCGTTCTACAGGGCGCCCGCACCCCCGCGCCCGGCAGCCCCCCGTTGCACCGCGCTCACCCGCGGGCGGGGTCGTCGGGGGTGCCTTCGTCCGGGTCGCCGCGGGTCAGCTGGCGCAGCTCGGTGACGACGTCGGAGGCGACCGCGCCGAGGGAGACCAGCGCCCCGGAGACCAGCCGCCGCACACCGTGCACGTCCAGGCCGAGCGCCGCCCCGACGCCCGATCCGGCGTCCAGCCCGCCGAGCTCACCGGTGGCGGGTCTCCGCTCCGCGAGCTCGGGCGACCAGCGCATCGCGTCCCCCGACAGCGTCCAGTCACCGGTCGCGCCGTCGATGGCGTCGGTGACCGGGTTCCCACGAGCCGACGAGTCCATCACCGCCTCCTCCGGGTCGCCTCCCCATGGTGACCCGAATCCACGGCGTCCGGTAGGTGGTCGGCGCCCGGCGTCAGGTGCGGGCCAGCGCCAGCAGGGCGATGTCGTCAGCCCGCTGCTCGCCGGCCAGCTCGGAGAGCAGCCGGTCGCACAGCTGCTCGGGATCCCTCGTGCACGCCCGCGCCGCCACCTCGACCAAGCGGGCCAGCCCGGCGTCGAGGTCGGCGCCGGGACGCTCCACCAGCCCGTCGGTGAACAGCAGCAGCGCCGCGCCCTCCGGCAGCACGCCGCGCCACTCGACCGCGGGCGCCGGCGGCGCACCGAGCATGCGGGTCGGGTGCACCGGCAGCAGCTCCGCCCGGCCCTCGGTGCACAGCAGCGGCGGGAGGTGCCCGGCCGAGGCGATCCAGAGCTCCCCCGTCCCCGGGTCCAGGGTCGCGAACAGGGCGGTCGCCATCCGCTGCAGCTCGAACAGCTCCCAGTTCTGCTGCAGCCGGCCGACCAGCACGGCGGGCGAGGGGCGGTCCGCCGACATCGCGCGGGTCACGCTGCGCAGCTGCCCCATGGTCGCGGCCGCGGTGATGTCGTGGCCGACGACGTCGCCGACCGTCAGCCCCACCTGGCCACCGGGCAACCGGACGACGTCGTAGAAGTCGCCGCCGACGTCCACCCCCTGGGTCGCTGCCACGTACCGCACCGCCGTCGCCAGCCCCGGGACGGCCGGGGGCGAGGGCGGCAGCAGGCTGGCCTGCAGGGTGTGGGAGGTCCGCTCCTCGAACTCCAGCCGCAGCGCCTTGTCCACGACCTGCGACAGCTGCAGGGCCAGCTGCTCGGCCACCTCGACGTCCGCGGCGGTGAACGGCGCGCGGTGCCGGTCGGCGCCGAACGTGACCACGCCGAGCCGCCGGCCGTCCACGATCATCGGCACACCCACCACGCCGACCAGCTCCAGCCGGCCGACGGTCTCGCGGAACGCGTCGTCCGGGGCGACGGCGTCGAGCACCGCACGCGCCTCGTCCAGGTCCCGGATCCACTGCGTCCGGCCCTCGCGCAGCGCGCGCACCGACGGGTGCAGCGGGGACCGCACCGGCAGGGAGCCACCGCGCAGCCGGTCGAGCAGCGGCTGGCGCCCGGGGTCCCGGTGCCGGGCGACCGGCTGGTGCAGGCCGTGCTCGGTGACCATGTCGATGACGCAGACGTCGGCCAGCCGGGACACCACCAGCCCGGCCAGCCGGTGCACGGTCTCGGTGACGTCGCGGGCCTCGCTCATCAGCCGCGCGGCCTCGAGCAGGAACGCCATCCGCTCCGCCTGCTGGCGGGTCTGCTCGTGCAGCCGCACCCGCTCCAGCGCCTGCCCCGCCTGGCGGCCGAGGGTCCACAGCAGGTCGACCTCGGCCGGCGTGAGCGGCCGGTGCTGCCCGGGCTCGTCCAGGCTGATCAGGTCGCCGTGCGCCGGCGCACCGCGCGCCAGCACCAGCACCCCCAGCCGCCGGGAGTCCGCCGACACCGGGACGACGACCAGGTCGGTCAGCCCGTCGGCCGCCATCGAGGCGGCGAGGTCGGGCTGGTCGGCCCGCAGCCGGTCGTCGAGCACGATCGACCGCAGCCCCTGGGCGAGTTCCAGGGCCAGCCGACCGCCGGCGGCGTCCCGCAGCCGCCGCAGCAGCTCGCGGGACACGCCCTCCGAGCGCACCGGCCGCAGCGCCGGCAGCTCCTGCGGGTCGTCCGCCTCGCCCTCCACCAGCACCAGCGCGGCGCCGGCGGCCCGCAGTGCGGCGCGGCCGCGCTGCACGATCACCGTGGCCACGTCCTCCGGCGTCGCCGCGGCCGCCAGGTCGAAGACCACCTTCTGCACGACCCGGGAGCGGGCCTCGGACTCCTCCGCCAGCCGCTGCGCCGACAGCAGCTCCCGCTCGTAGCGGCGGCGCGCCGTCGCCTCGAACAGCGTCGCCCGCACCAGCAGCGGGGCGCCGTCGTCGTCGCGCACCTCGACGGCGTTGAGCAGGCACGGCAGCAGCGAGCCGTCGATCCGCGTGATGTCGATGGCGATCTCGCGCACGAACCCCTGGAGGCGGAGCAGCGGCACCAGGTGGGTGTTGTAGAAGACCCGCCCGCCGACGCTGAGCAGGTCCTGCAGCCGGCGGTCGAGCAGGTCCTCCGGCGGGCGGCCGGTCCACGCGCTGAAGGTGCGGTTGGCCTTGACGATCCGCCCGTCGGGCAGCGTGGAGAGGTACCCCATCGGCGCGTTCTCGTAGAGGTCGGCGGGGTCCTCGTCGAGCAGGCGCTCCAGCGGGTTCCCCGCACCCCCGCGGCCGGTCACCGGGCGCCGTCCGCGGCGGTCACGGCGTCAGGAACGCGCGGATGGCGGCCGTCGTCTCCTCCGGCGCGGACAGCTGGGGGACGTGCCCCGTGGCGCGCATGCGGACCAGCACGCTGCCGGGGATCTGCCGGTGCACGTACTCGCCGACGGCGTCCGGCGCGATCGCGTCGGCGCTGCACTGCAGCACCAGCGTGGGCACCCGGACGCCGGGCAGGTCGGCGCGGTTGTCCGACAGGAAGGTGACCCGCGCGAACTGACGGGCGATGTGCGGTGCGGTGCGGCAGAAGCTGTTGGTCAGCTCCTCGGCCAGCTCCGGCCGCTCGGGGTTGCCCATGATCACCGGGCCCATCTGCGCCGACCAGCCCAGGTGGTTGCTGTCGAGCGCGTCGAGCAGCCCGACGACGTCGCTGCGGCTGAACCCGCCGACGTAGCCGTCGTCGTCGACGTAGCGGGGGCTGGGACCGACCATCACCATCGCGCCGAACAGTTCGGGCGCCCGGTGGTGGGCGAGCACGCCGATCATCGCGCTCACCGAGTGGCCGACGAAGACGACGTCGGTGAGCGCCAGCTCGCGGCAGATCTCGACGACGTCGCTCGCGTACCCGTCGAGGGAGTCGTACTTCTCGGGGTCGTAGGCCGACAGGTCCGACCGCCCCGACCCGACGTGGTCGAACAGCACCACCCGGTGGTCGACGGCGAAGTCCGGGGCGACCAGCCGCCACAGCGTCTGGTCGCAGCCGAAGCCGTGGGCGAAGACCATCGGCCGCCCCTGGGGCAGCCCGCTGACGTGCACCCGGTTGCGCGGAACGACGCTGCCCACGGACCCGACCGTAGTGGACCGGACGCCGCCTGTGGTCGATCCGCGCGTCCACAACGGAACGGCTCCGGCCGCCAGCGGTGACGGTCGGTGAGCCCGGGACGACGGAATGCGCCGCGCCGCCGGACGTCGTCCGCCCCCGTGGACGGACCCGGAAAAGCGCTGCCCCCCGGCGGGCGACCGGCCCTACCCTCCCGCCATCCCGCGCTCCGGCCGATCCCGGAGCACCGGCCCGGACCGTCGAACGAGGTGCGCCCCATGACCGCTACCGCGGTCCTCTCCCCCAC